>ONPL01000023.1 GCA_900319705.1 uncultured Pseudomonadota bacterium
TTCATTCTCTCATAACGTAGTTCATTCACTTTTCAGTGAAATCACTTAGACTAAGCAAAAGCCATAATTACCTTAAAGGTCATTATGGATCGTTTACTAGTAAATAACTTAAATCTTATCTGCAGTGGTCACTAAAATTGGATACTAACATTGTCTTTTCCAATCACCATACGCAAATCATCAAGAAACTCATCAGTAGGCAGCACACCCATTGACTGCGGAGTATTCATCATGACGCAACATTTGCTGCTATAGTAGCATATTTTAACTGAAAAATCGCTAGATCTGTGTTTTTCTATAATATTCATGATCTTATCATTAAGCTCATCGTTCAAAAATTCCTCCCGGATCCTGGCGAGTACAAATTTTCCGTAATCAATGCGTGCCTGGGTGATATCTGTTATTTCTACAGCCGAAATTGACAGATTTCCAGTCTGGAAATCCTCCTTCGGAGTACCCTTGATCATCAGCAGCTGATCCTGCCTTATTATATTCTCATACTTTTCAGCAGTTTCACCGAAAGCCAGCACATCTATACGGGCGGTGCGATCATCCAGTTTCATTACAGCCATGCGGCGTCCCTTCTTGGTTGTAAACACTTTGGCCTCCAGTACGAAACCTATAATGGTCGTGGTTGAGGAACGGTCACTGTATCCGTTGGGAACAACTGCGGAAATGGCAGTATGAGGATAGTTCGGCAGTTCATCCATATACTGATCGATCGGATGTCCGGTAAGGTACAGGCCGAGGTATTCCTTCTCCTTCTGCAGCCAAACCGAATCCGGAAATACCGGAACATCCCTGAATTTAGGTTTGAAAATATCCCCTTCATCAGAATCGGCAAACATATCGTACTGTCCGCTCTGCAGATCCTTGCTGCGCTGCAGCGCATACTCCATGGCGTCGCCCAGAGCATCGATTAGAGCCGCACGGTGCGGACCGAGTTTATCGAGAGCACCCACCCAGATCAGAGTTTCCAGCAGTTTTTTGTTTATCTTGGATAAATCCACTCTGGCACAGAAGTCAAACAGATCACTGAACGGTCCGTCTTTTCTTGCTTTTACAATTTCCTCAATCGGATAGTTGCCTACTCCTGAAACTGCACACATACCGTAAACCACAGCTCCGGCTTCATTTACCGTAAAGTTGTATTCACAGGTATTTACATCCGGAGGCTCGATTTTTACCCCCAGCCGGTGCAGTTCGGCAACATAGGCAACAATCTTCTCCTTGTTGTCCTTATCACCGGTCATCAGAGCAGCAAGATATTCCGCCGGATGATGGGTTTTAAGCCATAGTGTCTGATATGCAACAAAAGCATAGGCGGCGGAGTGAGATTTGTTGAAACCGTAACCTGCAAACTTCTCAACAATATCGTAGATTTTACCGGCTACATCGGGATCTCTTCCGAGCTTTTTGGCACCCTCAACGAAAATAGACCGGTGTTTAACCATTTCCTCCGGGATCTTCTTACCCATGGCTCGACGCAGCAGATCCGCGCCGCCCAGGGTATAGCCGGCAAGCGCCTGCGCCAGCTGCATTACCTGCTCCTGGTATACAACCACACCGTAGGTAGGCTCAAGGATCGGTTTCAGACATTCGTGCTGATACTCCGGCATCGGATAGGCAACCTCTTCCACTCCGTGCTTACGGTTGATGAAGTTGTCAACCATTCCGGAATCCAGCGGACCCGGTCTGAACAGTGCAACCAGAGCTATCATATCTTCAAACACGTCCGGTTTGAGTTTGGCAATCAGCCCGCGCATACCGGCCGATTCAAGCTGGAACACACCGGTGGTCTGACAGTCCAGCAGCATTCTGAATGAAGGCTGATCGTCAAGAGGAATATTTCCGATATCAACCGGTTCAAGGCCCTGGCGTTTATTCTTGGCATTGATCATATTCAATGCCCACTGAATAATGGTCAGAGTCTTCAATCCAAGGAAGTCGAATTTGATAAGGCCGGCGTTCTCAATATCATGCTTGTCATACTGGGTCACCGGTTCACTGCCGTCCGATTCACACCTAAGCGGGGCAAAATCCACAATGGTGGTAGGGGATATAACTACGCCGCCGGCATGCTTACCGGTACTCTTGGTCACTCCTTCGAGTTTCATCGCAATGTCGATAACCTTGTGAACATCCTCTTCGGCATTGTATCGATCGGTAAGTTTCTTGGCAAAATCCGGGTTGTTCTCCTCGTTGAATGCATCCTTGAGTTTTATACCCGGAGTATTCGGGATCATCTTTGCCAGCTGATCACCGAAGGTATAGGAGAGATTAAGAGCTCTTGTAACGTCCTTTATGGCAGCCTTGGCGGCCATAGAGCCGAAGGTAATAATCTGGGACACGGCTTCGTGACCGTAGGTATCCGACACATGCTGAATAATTTCACCGCGTCGTTCCATACACATATCAACATCGAAATCCGGCATTGATACACGTTCAGGATTCAGAAATCTTTCAAACAGCAGAGCAAACTGCAGCGGGTTCAAATCGGTGATTTTTATAGCATACGCAACCAGGGAGCCGGCACCGGAACCGCGTCCGGGACCGATCGGAATACCGTTTGCCTTGGACCACTGGATAAATTCCATCACGATCAGGAAGTAACCGGGGAACCCCATTCCGATAATAACCTCGAGTTCCATATTCAGTCGTTCATCAAAAGCCGGACGTTCCTTCTGTCTGGTTTCTTCATCAGGATAAATCACCTCCAGGCGCTTGTTCAAACCTGTTTCCGACATCCAGATCAGGTAGGCGGCAAGTTTTTTCTCCTCCTGCTTTGCCTTGAGTTCCTCTTCAGAAAGAACCTTTTCATGGTACTCCTTTCCAGCCTTTATAGCCTTCTGTTTATCGCTTTCAGCCTTGCGGTCCCAGATCTTCTGAACACGATCCAGCAGCTGTTCGGTTGCCACAAAATCATCCGGAACAGGAAATTTCGGCAGCATTGCCTTGCCCAGGCTTATATAGACGTTACAGCGCTTGGCAATTTCCACAGTATTGGCCAGTGCCTCAGGGATATCCTTGAACAGTTCGCACATCTGTTCGGAGGATTTAAGATACTGCTCGGGAGAATACAGACGCGGACGGTTCGGATCTGAAAGTGTGTACTTCTGCTGTACCGATACACGGATTTCATGAATATCAAAATCTTCTTTGTTCATGAACACCACGTCGTTGGTGGCCACCACCGGGAAACCGTGTTCTCTGGAGAGACTCACAGCTTTTCTGATATAGTTTTCCTCGTTTTCACGGCGGGTGCGGATCAGTTCGAGGTAGAAACGGTCAGGAAAGTTGGTTTTAAAGAATGCCACCAGGCGGTTCAGATCTTCATTGTAATTTTTCAGCAGAGACTGTCCGATGGCCCCCTCCCTGCCTCCGGAAAGGGCAATTATATCTTCATTCAGAAGAGATGTATCGTGACTGTTTCTTTCGGTAAACCAGGACAGATCCACACAGGGGAAAAGCTCATTGCTGTTTGATACTTTTATATAGCCGCGGGTATAGGCTCTTGATACAAGTTCACAGATATTATGATATCCCAGCTCGCTCATGGCATAGCAGGAAAGCCTTGATACATTGTCTGAAACCTCATCATGAACATTCAGATCAATTGCAGCAATCGGCTTCACTCCCGCCTTGGCGGCCCCTTCGTACAGTCTGACCAGACCGCACACATTCATATAATCCGTTACACACAGAGCCGGCCAGTGATTTTTGTCCGCATACTTGATATAGGTTTCAACGTGCTGTATACCGTCAATAAGCGAGAAATCAGTATGAATTCTAAGATGTATAAATTTCAGCGGCTTTTTTTCGATCTCTTCAGTCTGCTCGTCGCTCATAGTCAATCCTTCTGCTCACTAATAATCATGGCCACCGGTTTGTAACTTTTTCTGTAGTACTCATTGACACCGTATCTGCGGATAGCCTCCAGATGCTCGGCGGTAGGATATCCTTTGTGTTTGGCAAATCCGTACTGAGGAAACATGCGGTCAAGTTCAACCATCTGACGATCGCGGTAAACCTTGGCTATGATTGATGCTGCACTGATCTCAGGAACTCTGGCATCACCTTTTACCACCGCTTCGGAGGGATAATTCCATTTCGGCAGTCTGTTGCCGTCAACCAGCACAAATTCAGGAGTGGTTTTCAGAGCATCCACCGCTCTGGTCATTGCAAGCATGGTAGCCTGCAGAATATTGTACCTGTCAATCTCTTCAGGGGTAGCTTCACCGATCGCCCAGGCAAGAGCATTTTCAAGAATAACCGAACTTAACGCCTCGCGTTTTTTTTCAGAGAGCTTTTTGGAATCATTCAGACCTTCGATGGGACGTGCGGGATCAAGAATTACCGCGGCGGTTACTACATTACCGACCAGCGGGCCGCGCCCGACCTCGTCAACACCGGCAACATAATGGGAAAACGGATCCATGGGATAAAAGAAATCCAGCATAATATATCCTTGAAACTAGAAATTAAGAATTGGTCAACACATCGAAACAGGCTTGTGCTGCGACCTTGCTAGCATTCTGCTTTAAGAGCTGCTTCTGTGCGGCAAAGTCACTCAGAAGTCCGGTGTTGTCACCGTCAAGCAGACGTTCCACCTCAGCAGCAATATTGCTGGCGGTACAATCATTCTGCAACAGCTCCCTGACACAGTGATTCTTCATCAGCAGATTCGGCAGAGAGACGCAATCAACGGTCAGAAGACATCTCGCAATCATCTCTGTTATTTTTGATACACGGTACCCGACAACCATCGGTCTGCCTACCAGCATACACTCAAGAGTTGCAGTTCCCGAGGCAAGCACCACTACATCCGAGGCGAACATAACCTCTCTGGCACTGCCGTCATAGACACGGATATTCAGTCCGCTACCGAACTTGTGAAGCAGCGGCATAAAATCCTCTTTACGCTTCTCATTGACCACAGGGACAAGAAACACCGCATCCGGATATTTTTTCTGGATAATACGGCAAGCATCCAGGAAAACCGGAGTCAGCGTGACAATTTCCCCGTGTCTGCTGCCTGGCAGCACACCTATGTAGGTACCATCCTTCGGGATGGAAAGGGAATTTCTGGCTTTGTTTATTTCCTCAACCGAAGACTCGGGGATCTGATCAGCCATAGGATGGCCGACAAAGGTACACGGGGTATCGTAGCGGTCACAGAACTCCTTTTCAAAAGGCAGAAGGGACAGAACCATGTTGGTAGCCCTTTTAATTTTGAAAATCCGTTTCTTTCTCCATGCCCAGACTGAAGGACACACATAATGAACCGTCGGGATCCCGGATGCCTTGAGGCGCTCCTCAACGGTAAGATTGAAATCAGGGGCATCAATTCCGATAAACAGACTGATCCCGTGATTTTTCAGTTCATCGACAATTCTGCGTCTGATAGACAAGATCCGGAACAGCTTGCTGATAACCTCCAGACCCATCACTGAAAGTTCTTCAATGGAATACAGGCCTTTGAGTCCCTGATCCAGCATTCTGGGACCGCCGATACCGACAAATTTGGCATTAGGCAGAAGTTTTTTAAGTTCTGACATCAAGCCGGCCCCCAGATTATCTCCGGAAACCTCCCCTGCAATAATACCGATAACCGGTCCGTCATTTGGATCAAAGGCCATAAAGTCTGTAACGTGGTCCCCCACTACCCCTTTTTTATCAAATCACTCAAACAATTCCCTGCATAAAGCAGTCTGAATTTAAAATTAGACGAAGGCATTGTTCAACGTTCTGCAACGCCGACCTCCATCCGCTCACCTTTGGGAGTTTCCCACTCCTGTCCCTGCAACAGCAGGAGCTCAGTCCGCAGGGAATATCATGATCAGCGGATTATTCCTCTCTGACTGTCATTCAGAAAATCAACCATAACCAGCAGGCAAGGCTCATTCACTGCCAGTTTTTCAATCTCTTCCTTTGCTTTATCAAGAGTTAAATTGCTGCGGTACAGGATCTTATAAGCCTTTCTGACATTTTCGATACTTTCAGATGAAAAGCCTCTTCTCTTCAATCCTTCTGTATTGACGCCGACAGGCTCGGCATAATGACCTGCAGCCATAACAAAAGGAGGACAATCCTTGTTAAGACCTGCGCAACCGGCAATAAATGCGTGATCACCGACTCTTCCAAATTGATGGATGGCAGCCAGACCGCCGAATATTACAAAATTGCCGATATGAACATGTCCTGCCAATGTTGCATTGTTGGCAAATATGCAGTCGTCACCAATTACACAGTCATGGGCAATGTGGGAATTAATCATAAACAGATTGCGGGATCCAATTCTGGTGATACCGTGATCCTGAATGGTACCGCGGTGTACAGAACAATGCTCGCGGAACACATTATCATCAGCAATTTCCAGATAGGTCACCTCACCATGGTACTTTTTATCCTGACAGTCCTCACCAATCGAAGCAAACTGGAAGAATTTATTTCTTTTACCAATCTTGGTAGGGCCTTTTATAATTACATTGGACAATATCTTGCAATCATCCCCGATTTCAACATCATCGCCGATCAACGACCACGGACCGATTTCAACATTGGCGCCAATGGTAACGTTCCTGCCGATAATTGCTGTTTCGTGAATGTTTGCTGTACTGTCTATTTTTGTAGATCCGTCGATCATAACTTTTACGCCTTACGCTTTGCACACATCAGTTCTGCGGTACAAACAACTTTTCCATCAACACTTGCAACACCGGTAAATTTTGCAATTCCCTTTACTTCACGCAGAAGTTCAACATCGAGAACAAGCTGATCGCCCGGGAAAACAGGTCTCTTGAAACGTGCATTGTCAATAGCGGCAAAATAGTACAGTTCATCATCCTTAGGCTTTCCTATCACCTTGAATGAAAGAATACCGGTTGCCTGAGCCAGCGCTTCAAGGATCAGCACCCCCGGCATAACCGGTTTGCCAGGGAAATGTCCCTGGAAGAACGGTTCATTGATAGAAACATTTTTAATAGCTTTAAGAACTTTTTTCTCTTCTGTATAGGTGTAGTCAACAACGCGATCAACCAGTAAAAACGGATAGCGATGAGGTAATAAATCCATAATTTCTTTGATATTCAATGGATGTAATTCTTCGTTACTCACTTAAAAAATCCTTATCAAATAGTGATTAAAAAAATACTGTCTGCCGCCTTCCGCAGCAGATTAAAAATCGTTTTTCAATTATATCATTGTTAATTGAAATCTTTTAGCTCATTAAAAGATCAATATCAATATTTGAGAATTTTGACCTCAAATAATTCCTGGAATCCGGCAATAAAAATCCCCCATTGGAAAACGGGGGATATGAACAGAACACCGTACGGCGATCGGCTACTGCGGTGACATCAGACGCATAGCCTTTCTGGCTGTTTTATATATTTCATCAATCATTGGAAGGCAGGCCATAACCTTGCGCCATTTGGTGCTTTCCATTTCAGGAACTCCCGATGAGTATGTGCCCGGCTTGGTAATGGTTCTCATCACCGAGGTGGCACCGGCTATGGTTGTTCCGTCACAGATGGATATATGACCGTTAAATACAGATCTTCCGCCGATGATACAGTATCTGCCGATAGTAACAGAGCCAGCCACAACAGCAGCACCTGCCATTGCAGTTCCGGTTCCAATCCGCACATTGTGCGCAATCTGGCAAAGGTTATCGATTATCACATTGCTCTCGATAACAGTGTCACCTACAGCACCGCGGTCAATACAGGTATTGGCACCGATTTCAACCTTGTCACCGATCACTACAGATCCCAGCTGAGGGATCTTGATCCACTGCCCCTGCTGATTTGCATAGCCGAATCCGTCAGAGCCAATTACAGTTCCGGACTGGATCAGACAGTCTGCACCGATCTGCACATTGTGATAAACCGAAACATTAGCCCACAGTTTGGTGCGGGCACCGATTCTTGCGTTTTTTCCCACAAAGCAGTTTGCACCAATCTGAGCTCCGTCTTCAACGGTTGCGCCGTCTTCAATCACAGCGTTTGCTCCGACAGATACATCACTGCCGATAGATGCAGACGGTGATATCACCGCACTTGGGGCAATACCGTCTGCGGCTTTTGGCGTTGTATCCATCATCTGGGCAACGTATGCAAAACCCACATACGGATCAGGAAGAACCAGCGCGGCTGTCTTGCAGTGTTCAAGATGTTCCTTCTTGATGATGACAGCACTTGCCTGCGTCTTTTCCAGCGCTGATTTATATTTCGGATCAGACAGAAAACTGATCTCTCCGGGCTGTGCTGTTTCAAGGTTGGCTATCTTTTCTATAACCGTATCAGGGCTGCCATGGAGTTCAGCATGCAGCTTCTCTGCAATTTCGCCTAACGTTAAAGCCATTATTAGTTACTCTTACTTACTAAAGCAATTACATCTTTTGAAATATCGACTGTATCTTTTGCATACATTACAGTACCCATGCCGTTGATAACCAGATCATAACCGCGTTCCTTGGCAATCTTTTCCACTGCGGCACCAACTTTATCCATCAGTTTGTTCTGCTCTTCAGCCATGCGTTTACGTTCATCTTCCTGTAAAGCCTGGCCTTTGATCTGAAGCTGTGCCTGAAGTTCCTGAGCACGACGCTGTGTATCTGTCAGTTCTTTTTCTTTCATGAAAGAACCGTTTTTCTTCAGCTTATCAACCAATGCAGTATACTGATCGGACAGTTTTTTCATTTCTGCCTGACGAGATGCAAATTCACTCTCAAGTTTCTGCTTAGACTGCTTAGTCTGTGGGATCTGTGACATAATTTCTGCCAGATTTATAACAGCAACACTGGTTGGTGTTGCCGCCTGGGCGGAAATACTTCCCATGGTTAATAATGTAGCCAATGCACAACCTGCTAATAACTTTTTCATCTGCTTTATCCTCTAAATTAACGTATATTCCAAATAATCATAATCCAGATGCCGTTCCATTCAGAACCGGCAAATCCGTATCAAACAAACCTTTGTCAGAATGTTTTTCCTATGCTGAATGAGAACAGTTCTGTATCATCGCCAGGTCTCTCCTTAAGAGTCTTGGCCAGGGTAATAGCCAAAGGACCTACCGGAGACAGCCACTGCAGTGTAACACCGTAGGAGGAACGGTAAAGCCACGGATCACTCATGTCGAACATTCTGTTACAGCCTGAACGACAGTTATTGAAGCGTTTACTGTCATAAGTGGTATCAAACACATTACCCACATCCAAAAACAGAGAGGTTCTAACCTGATCTGCATAGGATTCATCCAAGAATGGTGTAGGGACTATAAGTTCCGCAGAAAGAGCCCACATCGCGTTACCTCCGACTGCATGTTTGGTACCTACCTCTCCCATATTTCCCCGATACGGATAGCTGAAAATAGCCTTAGGACCTACGGAATTATTCTTAAAACCGCGCATCCACGGGCCGCCGCCTTCATAGAAATTGTAGAAGAACGGCAGTGTCTGCTTGTATCCTTTTACCTTGCCGTAACCGTTTCCGTACCCAATCTCTCCACGGAGGTTGAACACATAATCATGTTTTTTGTTCAGCGGCCAGAACTGAGTTGCACTCAAAGTTGTCTTATAGTACTGAACATCGGAGCCGGGAACCGAAGCCTTGATCCAAAACTCCTCCCTGTTACCGAACGTAGGAAAGAATCCTTTATCAAGATCATTTCTCACCCAGTCAAACGACAGATTGAAAATATTAAGATTCAGACGGTTGTCTGCATCTGTATATTCATCATAAATCTTCCAAAATTTCTGGATCTGTGCATATGACTGCAACTGGGAAATGCGGCTGTGATCGTATCCGACACCGTATTCTACAAAATTAAGTTCATCAATAGGATAACCGAAATTGACGGTACCGCCGATGGTTCGGTTTTCATAGTTTATCAGATCATCCTCTCCGGCACGGTAGTCATCATAGTAAACCGATGCAGTCATACTGATCCCGTCAATGGTAAAGTACGGATCCTTCAGGGAGGCGGAGTATCTTCTGTGCGCCTTGGTCCAGTTCCATTCGATTTCACCTTTCATACCGGTACCGAGGACATTATCCTGTGACAGTTTTGCGCCGAAGGAAATCTTGGACACAGTACCGTAACCGATAGATCCGGAAATGGAGTTCACCTGACGTTCCTTAACCTTGACATCGATATCTACGACATCGTCGCTTCCGGCAATTTTATGCGGTGTTATATCCACAGTTTCAAAGAAGCCCAGTCTAGACAGTCTGGTTTTGGACTGCTCAATTTTTTCATTTGACAGCCATGAACCTTCGAACTGACGGAGTTCACGGCGGATAACCACATCCTTGGTAACCTTGTTACCGGTAATGTTAATCTGGTTTACAGATACGCGCGGCCCCGGATTTACAAACATGTGAAGAATCACAGTCTTATTCTCATCGTTGATTTCAGGGAAGGTTTTAACCTGAGCATCGGAATAACCGAACTTGCCGACATAACTGGCAATACGGCTCTCGTTATTTGAAACAATCAACTGGGAATAGGTTTCGCCCTCTTCAATATCCACCAGTTTTCTGATTTCATCCTCTCTCTTAATCAGATCACCGTTGAGTGTTACATGATCGACAGTATACACATCCCCTTCATTGAGATTGAGAGTAACGTAGATCCCCTTCTTATCAGGAGTGATAGCAATATCGGTATCCTTGATATCAAACCGGATATAACCGCGGTTCAGATAGAAGGAACGCAGTTTTTCAAGATCTCCTTCAAGTTTAGGCTTGCTGTACTTGTCACTGGTGAAGAATTCATACCACGGGGAATCATCATCGATATCAAAAAGATTCAGAAGGCGTTTTTCAGTGAATTCCTTGTTTCCGATGATATTAATCTGTTGAACACGGGCGGTACGGCCTTCGGCAAACTGAATACGCAGCTTCACACGGTTGCGTGGAAGTTCGGTTACCAGAACCTTAACAAAGGCCTGATATTTACCTCCGGAGTGGTAGAAATCAGTAAGAGCCCTTTCCATTTCAGAAATTTTCGAACGATCCAGCGCTTCACCGACACGAACACCCATGTCGTTTATAATCGGTTCTATTTTATCCTGCTTTACATCCTCGTTGCCGGCAAATTCAATGGTTGAGATGGTAGGACGTTCCTTTACCATTATGTTCAAAACATTACCTTCACTGAAGGTAACAGCCACGTCATCAAAACTTCCCGTTGAATACAGTTTACGGATATTTTCGGAAATGGTTGCCTGATCGACATCATCTCCGACATTTACAGGAAAATTCAACAATATGGCACCGAGCGAGATACGCTGGTTGCCGATGACTTTAATATCTTTTACTACCGTTGCAGATGCTTCAATACCCAGTAAAAGAGAAACAGCCAATAATAAAAATTTTTTCATTTTCTAACCGCTAGATGTAATTTCTTAAAACTACCGACACCGCAATTTTATCAATAAATCCTAAACAAATGAACCGTCTTAATAAACAAGCCATCCGGACAGGCTGAACCGGTCCAAAGTCTGATCCGAAACAAAGTTTCTGTTTTTATCGTGAACGTGATGTGCGATGGTCCTATAAAAACACTTTATAATATCACACTTTTTCATTAAATTCTTACAAATTGCTTTACGCCGGAGACAAAAAACCGGAACATTCCGTCACAACGTATGTGACAAAGAATATACCGGCATTGTGAATTTCAGCTAGTTGTAATACACATCATTGAATATTGCAAACACCATCAGAAGAAGCAGCAGCGACATTCCCACATACACTAGTCTTGACATGACTGCGTCTGATACCTTTTTCCCGGTCACCATTTCATAAAGATAGAACATGATATGGCCGCCATCCAGTACCGGAACAGGAAGAAGATTCATAATGCCCAGGTTGATGCTGATGATCCCGAGGAAACTCAGGAAATAGGCAATTCCAACACTCAGACTCATGCCCGCGGACTGCGCAATTGCGATAGGACCGCTGATGTTGTTAACAGGAATATTCCCGTCGATAAATTTAACAATAGTTACTACAGTGAGTTTACATACCGAGTACATTTTGCCGATACTCTTTGGAATTGCCTCAAAAAATCCGTAGTGTCTGGTAAAACGAACCTCTGAATTCTTACTGGTATCACTGAAAGGAGCGATACCGAACTTGAAAGCTCCGGTTTCATCCGCAACCGGGGTTATATCAACCGTTTTTTCTTCATACGGCAGTGAATCAAGCACCTCCGCCGTCACCGGTTCTTTCATATTTTTACTGTCATAGTTCGGGCGCTGAATTGAGAAGGTAACAGCTTTTCCAGGATTGTTTTTTATGTATGAAAGAAACTCGAACCAGCTGTTGATCGGCTGGCCGTTAATGCCTGTAATCTTGTCAAACGGTTTGAGATCCGCCCTGCTTGCAGCAGAATTATCTGCAATAAACCCTACTCTGGTGGTCAGCTCATATAGCTTCGGCATGAAACCGAGAGGTTCAAGAAAATTTGGATTAGAGCGATCAACACTCCATCCGTCGATATTCAGATCGTATACAGCCTCCGTTCCGTCCTCATGTCTCACTCTGACCGGTACTTTCTGATCACCGATATACTGAATTAAAGTGTAGCTTGCATCCTCCCAGTCAATTACGGAATTACCGTCAATCTCAAGGATCAGATCATTGTTGCGGATCCCCGCCGTATAAGCAGGTTTACCTTCTTCTACATTTGTTACATACGGTTTCAGTGCCTGAACACCGATAACATACATAAAATAAAACAGGAAAAAGGCCAGCAGAATATTGAACAGAGGTCCGGCGGCAACTATGGCAAGACGTTTCCATACCGGCTGGGAATTGAACTCATACTTCATTTCCTCCGGTTTTACCTCTCCCTCCCTGGTATCGAGCATTTTTACATATCCGCCAAGAGGGATAAGCGAGAAGGCATATTCACAGCCGTCCTTTCCGGTACGGCGGTAGAAGATAGGTCCGAATCCGAGAGAAAATCTTAAAACCTTGACACCGCATTTTCTTGCAGTTATGAAATGGCCGTATTCATGAAAACCGACCAGAATAATAATTGCAACCAGAAAGACTGCAATATCACGTAAAATCTCTAATAACATTTATCTAAGAATCCTAGAAACCAGCTGTGACGCAAAAACTTCCGCTCTGCTGTGAAGGTCGAGAACCGAATCCACATCCGCAATACTGTCCGAATCAAAGCGGGCAACCGTATCGGCACATACCCTGTATATATCAAGATAGGCAATTCTGCCGTTGAGAAATGCATAAACCGCAACCTCGTTTGCCGCATTGAGCGCGGTGGTTGCAGCCTGACCGCTCCAGCAGGAATCTATGGCCAGTTTCAAACACGGATAACGGTTGTAATCCGGTTCCATGAAAGTCAGTCCGGACAGCTTAACAAAATCCATCGGTTCCACACCGGAGGTTATTCTGTTCGGATATGCCATCACTCGTGCAATCGGTGTACGCATATCCGGATTTCCGAGTTCCGCTATAACCGAACCGTCTACGTACTGCACCATGGAATGAACTACAGACTGAGGGTGAACCAGCACCTTGATCTGGCTGTTAGCCAGATTAAACAGCCATTTTGCCTCGATGAACTCGAAACCCTTGTTCATCATTGTTGACGAGTCAACGGTAATTTTAGGTCCCATGCTCCACGTCGGATGTGCCAGCGCCTGCGCAGGGGTCACTGATTCAAGCTGTTCCAGTGGGCATTCCCTGAACGGACCGCCGGAACCTGTCAGAAGTACATGCGAAATCCCCGCCTTTTCAAGATCGCAGAAACCGATCCTGTGCTGCTCAGATTCAGGAAGTGATTGAAAAATTGCATTATGTTCACTATCCACAGGAAGGATCTGGGAATTTGACTTTCTGGCCGCATCTATGAAAAGATGCCCGGTCATAATCAGTGATTCCTTGTTGGCAAGATACAGTTTCTTTCCGCTTTTCACCGCGGCAAGCGCAGATACCAGCCCGGCTGATCCCACAATAGCAGCCATTACCGAATCACATTCGCCGGCTGATGCTATCGAATTCAATGCATCACTGCCGCTTAAAACCTCGGTTCTGATTTCAGGATGGTTCTTCAGTTCAGTTCGTACTTTTTCAGCAGCAGACTCCTGCTGCAGCACCGCATATGCTGGATTGAACTCTATGCAGTCACTGATCATCCTCTCGGCATTCGAACCGGCTCCGAGAGCATATACACAAAACAAATCCCTGTTTCTTCGAACAACATCAAGAGTACTCTGTCCGATGGAACCGGTAGATCCGAGTACGGTTAAATTTTCCATTAATCTTCTCTTTAACTAAATCTTTACTGCCAGCCGTGTTGCTGATTGATCAACACCTGTCAGTGAAACATATACATGATAAATGCATAAACCGGAAGTGCAGCAGTAAGACTGTCAACACGGTCGAGCACACCGCCGTGACCAGGAAGCAGGTTGCTCGAATCCTTGATTCCTGCTATACGCTTGAACATGCTTTCAGCAAGATCTCCGAGAACAGAAGCAACTACAGCCACCACCACAGCAACTGCCACATGAACCGGATTGAAGTTTTCCTTCATAAAGAAGTATGCTGCAAAGGCAACAATGAGAGAAAGTAAAATTCCGCCTCCAAGCCCCTCAAGTGTTTTATTAGGGCTGACAGCCGGAATCATATGGTGTTTTCCGCATGCCTTACCTACAAAATAGGCGCCGCTGTCAGCACACCATACCAGCAGCATGACAAAGAAAAGATTTGCCGAGCCGCTGACAAACGGGAGCAGATCCTGCGGCTGCTGGGCAGTATGAAGATATATAAGAGACCAGAAAAACGGCAGCAGAACAGTAACACCGAAGATGGCATTCAAGATCCGGTCGGTTTTGAATCCGGGATATTTAAACACCAGCAGTACAGCAATCAGCCACCAGGAAACCCCCATACCGAGAATTCCGACAACAGTGCGGTCAGTACCGACTGTCAAAGGCAGATTTTCACTGAACGGATTACAGAACCAGAAACTCAAGCCGAGAAAGGCCGCTATTATCACAGCATACAGAGCAATGTTTTTTCCGGAAAAAACAAATTTACCCCATTCATAGGCGCCGAGTAATACCAGAACAACAGCGCCGGCGGCAAAAGCCGTTTCCGGCACAAAAAACATCCACAGTATAGCCAGCGGAATCAGCCAGCAGGCAGTAAGAATTCTCTGTTTCACGAAATTATCCTTTATTAACGGTTAGATTTTTAATCTGATCCCCGGTGTAACCGAAACGCCTTTCTCGTTCAGCGTACCAATTCAAAGCATCAAGATACACATTTTCATCAAAATCCGGCCACAGCACATCTGTAACATACAGTTCCGCATATGCCATCTGCCAAATTAAAAAATTGCTTACCCGTTTTTCCCCTCCGGTACGGATCAGTAAATCGACATCCTCGGGAGTAGCCAGATAACGGGAAAAGTTCTGCTCATTCAAATCATCCGGAGAGAAGCCTGGCTGCTGTACCATTGCTCTGCACGCCTGCAGTATATCCCATCTTCCGCCATAGTTGGCGGCAATATTAAGATTAAGGCCTGTATTCCCGGCGGAGGCTTCACAACTGTGTTTAATTTCATTCTGCAGTTCCTGTGAAAACCTGCTGATATCTCCTATAACATTGACCCTTACGTTCTGGGAGCACAGTTCCTTCAATTCAGATCGCAGGAACTTGGCAAACAAATCCAGAAGAAAATCCACTTCATCCTTAGGTCGGCGCCAGTTTTCTGATGAAAAGGCAAAAAGGGTCAGAGTTTCGATGCCGAATTTTGAAGATGTAGCCACAGCAGCACGAACTGCATTTACAGCATTCCGGTGTCCGAACACGCGGATCTTACCTCTGGTCTTAGCCCAGCGCCCGTTTCCATCCATGATAATGGCAACATGCTTTGGGAGATTAGCCTTGATTTTATTTAAACTCTCAGCATCCATTTTTTGCTACCCCGAAAAACTGTTTTACTCACACACACCGATCTGTTATCAGCGAAGGCTCATTCATAATCAGCGACCACCTTGATGAATCCTAGATTGCTTTTTCTGTTATGCCGAATATGCAAAATAAATTAACAGATGCTGGTTAAAATCCGCAACTGAACATGAGCTGCATAAATCCGAACGGAGCAGTCGTGCATACAACCAGGAATAGGCGGGACCGCAACACTGTTTAACAAAATTCAAACACTGTCAAAACCAAACCGGAACATAACGCAGTCACCGCTGACAACATAAAGGTTGTTTATTCTAACAATAAACAACCTTATATACAAAACAAGCTTTAATTATGCAACGATTAATTAAATTGCCATTAATTCTTTTTCTTTGGCAGCTAAAATATCATCAATCTTCTTGATGTACTCGTCAGTAAGTTTCTGAATATCGTCCTGAGCTCTCTTGCTCTCATCTTCAGAAATTTCCTTTGCCTTAACCAGTTCTTTCAGATCGTTGTTGCTGTCACGACGTACGTTTCTGATTGAAACTCTTTCCTTTTCTGCGTCACCGCGGACAACTTTAATAAATTCCTTACGGCGTTCCTCAGTAAGAGGAGGCAGAGGGATCCTGATGTTGGTTCCTGCAACCACAGGATTCAGGCCGAGTCCTGAGTCCATAATCGCCTTTTCAATAGCCTTTACTGCAGAGGCGTCATAAACGGTTATTGCCAGAGTTCTTGAATCTTCTGCAACAATATTTCCTACCTGTTTCAGCGGGGTGGAGGAACCGTAATAATCAACCATGATTCCGTCTAACAGAGCAGGCTGCGCACGACCAGTTCTTACACGGGATAATTGAGACTGGAATGACGCAATGGTCTTTTCCATCTTCTGTTTTGCTTCTTTTTTAATATCGTTAATCACTGCTGTAATCCTTAAATAGTTTATAACCGTACTACGGTAATATTAACACAAATATATGCACGTATTCACGGATATTTAAATAATGAACCGTAAAAATAATGTTCCGGTTACACCGACGACATCAAACTCTTAATAATTATTTTTTGATGTGGCGTATAACAGTTCCCTCATCCGAACCGGTTACAATTCTCTTGAGAATTCCTTCCTTGTTCATATTAAATACACGGATTGGAAGATCGTGATCTCTGGCCAGAGTAAATGCAGCCAAATCCATAACCTTAAGTTCCTTTTCCAGTACATCGCTGTAATCAAGTTCCTTGTATAAAGTGGCATCAGGATGAGTCACAGGATCTGCCGAGTACACGCCGTCAACCTTGGTACCTTTGAACACGGCATCTGCATTGATTTCAATACCGCGCAGACAGGCTGCAGAATCTGTGGTGAAAAAAGGATTACCCGTACCGGCAGCGAGCAGAACAACCTTGCCCTTTCTCAGACATGCAATTGCATCAATCCAGCTGTATGGATGACACATTCCCTGAAGAGGGATTGCAGAAAACAGGCGTGCATCTACATCGGCTCTGAACAGAGCATCACGCATAGCCAGACCGTTCATCACAGTAGCCAGCATACCCATATGATCACCAATAACTCTGTTCATGCCTGCTTTTGCAAGTGAAGCTCCGCGGTAGATATTTCCACCGCCGATAACCAAGCCGACCTGAACACCCAGGGTTACGATTTCTTTAATTTCGGAGGCCATACGATCGAGTATTGTAGGATCAATACCGAATCCTTCCTTGCCCTGAAGTGCTTCTCCACTTAATTTTAATAAAATTCTTTTATATGCGTTTGCCATGGGATAATCCTGATTAATTTATACAAAAAACGCGACCAAAAACAATTAGTCGCGTTCAAATTTCAAAAAATATCCACCAGTAAAAAATGAAAACCGATCAATCTAACCGAATAAACTGAAAGCCACATTTTTACTTTGAATATCATAAACAGCCATGCATGAAATTAAGCGTTTTTCTGTGCAGCTGCAACCTGAGCCTTAACTTCTTCTGCAAAATCAACAGTCTGCTTTTCAATACCGTCACCAACCTTGAAGCGGATGAATGAAACAGCATCAGCATTCTTTGATTTGAGCAGATCGCCAACAGTCTGATCCGGATTCTTAACGAAAGCCTGACCGGTTAAGGAAATTTCACCGGTGAATTTCTTCATACGGCCTTCAACCATCTTTTCAGCGATGTTCTGAGGCTTACCGGACTTAACAGCGATTTCAACCTGAATAGCTCTTTCGCGGTCAACAACTTCCTGAGAAACATCTTCAGGTTTAACGAACTGAGGGTCACATGCGCAAACGTGCATTGCAACATCCTTTGCAAGTTCCTGATCGCCACCCTTCAATTCAACGATAACACCGATAGAATTGTTGCTGTGGATGTAAACACCGAGATTGTCACCTGAAACAACCTTCACGCGACGGAGGTTCATGTTTTCACCAATCTTAGCAATTAAGTTGGTTAATGTTGTACCGATGGTTTCGCCGTTACCGAAATCAGCATTCTTGATTGCTTCAACATCTTCAATCTTCTTTGCAACTGCAACTTCAGCAACTTTTTCAGCAATAGCTCTGAAAGAGGCATCTTTAGCAACGAAGTCTGTTTCACAGTTCAGTTCAACCAGAGCAGCGGTATTGCCTTCAGTCTTGGCAACAATAATACCTTCGGCAGCAACACGGCCTGCTTTCTTAGCAGCCTTTGCCTGTCCGTTCTTACGCATATCCTCGATAGCCGCTTCGATGTCACCGTTAGCTTTAACCAAAGCTTTTTTACAGTCCATCATACCGGCACCGGTACGCTCACGTAATTCTTTTACCAGTGATGCAGTAATTTCTGCCATAGGATAATCTCCGAAATAAAAGTAAAAAACTAGTACACTTTATTAATTGCTATTAAGCTTCAGCAGGAGCTTCTGCAGCTTCTTTTTCTTCAGCCTGTGCAGCAACCTGAGCATTTGCCTTTGCGGTCTTGATAGCATCAGCTGCAGCGTTAACGTATAATTCTACTGCTCTGATAGCATCATCATTACCAGGGATTACATAATCAATTCCATCTGGGCTTGAGTTGGTATCTACAACTGATACAACCTTGATACCAAGATTGTTAGCTTCTTTGATGGCGATATGTTCATGTTCAGCATCGATTACGAATAAAACATCAGGTAAACCGCCCATATCCTTGATACCGCCGATACTCTTTTCAAGCTTTTCCATTTCGCGCTGACGCAGTAAAGCTTCTTTCTTGGTTAATTTTTCAAAAGTACCGTCCTGGGACTGGGTTTCCAAATCCTTAAGTTTCTTGATAGACTGCTTTACAGTCTTCCAGTTGGTCAGCAGACCGCCGAGCCAGCGATGATTAACATAGAAAGAACCGCAGTCAAGAGCAGCTTTCTGAACTGCATCAACAGCAGAACGCTTTGTACCAACGAATAAAATCTTACCGTTCTTGGCAGTAACAGAACTTAAAAAGTTCAGTGCATCATTGAACATAGGAAGAGTTTTATCGAGGTTGATGATATGAACACCGTTTCTCTTACCGAAAATGTATTTTTCCATTTTTGGATTCCATAAACGGGTCTGGTGACCGAAGTGAACACCTGCATCAAGCATTTCTTTCATTGTAACATTTGACATTTTATATTCCTTTGTCTAATAGGGTTAAGCCTCCACTTATCCCAGTCCCAACTTAAAAAGCACCCAAGGAGCTGTGACGATAAGTGTGTGTTTTAAAAATAAAATTCCTAGTTTATCCGATTTCGAACAAACCGCGTGCATTATGCCATAAAAACGGTCTGTTTTCTATATAAATTTGATCTGTTCCACAGATTAAAACCATGATGTCTTAACCGGCAAATCTGCTGCTGTCGCAGTTGTTCAGACAGAAATTATTCACGTTGTAAAAAGACCTGTTCACCAGGCTTCAGATTTCAAACTGACGCAACAATACCAAGCAAAACAGTCTTATTTTTGCTAAAATGCAAATAGCAAGGGGATCCGGCTCATGTCTGCTATTTATTATGAGCGGGGATAGTTAGTATATATTGGATAAAGGGGGAGTGCCGATCCCGTCCACTGAAGGACTGTGGAGGATCGCCATAGACATTATGACAATAAAAACATATAACGAAGATGATGTTGCCAAGCTGCGTGTTGCAGGCAAGCTTGCTGCTGATGTACTGGTAATGATTGAACCGTATGTAAAATCAGGAATCACAACCCTTGAACTTGATGACATCATGCTCAAGTATATCGAAGAGGAACAGCAGGCGGTTTCTGCATGTCTCGGCTACAACGGATATCCAAAGGCAACATGCATTTCAGTAAACGAAGTGGTATGCCACGGTATTCCGGGAGCCCAGAAACTTCACAACGGTGACATCGTAAATATTGATGTGACAGTTATCAAGGACGGCTATTACGGTGACACGTCCAAAATGTTCATAGTGGGAGAAACCACTCCACGCAACCGAAAACTGTGTGAATGTGCACAGCAGGCTCTCTATGCGGCACTGAAAAAAATCAGACCTGGCATCCCGCTGTCAGTAGTCGGAGACACCATCCAGCCGATAGCAGACAAAGAAGGATTCTCCATTGTCAGGGACTACTGCGGACACGGGATTGGAACCGAATTCCATGAGAATCCTAGCGTACTGCACTACAAGAACACAGAAAACAGCCGCATTACCCTGAAAAAAGGAATGGTATTCACCATTGAGCCGATGATCAATGCAGGGACATGGCGCTGCAAGGTGAACAAGAAAAACGGATGGACTGTAACCACCGCTGACAAACAGCCTTCAGCGCAGTGGGAACATACGCTGACCGTAACTGATGACGGATGCGAAATTTTCACCCTCAGACCGGAAGAAACCATAGAAAGGGTTCTTCACAACTGCTAGCAGTCAGGAGAAGTCAATGGAAGAAGCCACGATAATCAACCGTTTTTTAAACCGGCAGGAACTAAACCTCACTGTAGGAAAGGAAATTGTCAGGAAATTCAACGAGCACCTGACAAAACAGTTCTACTACGGAACTGATATTCTTACACTCACCAATCGCCGCTGTCTGTTCATTGATCTTCTGTTAAAACGGCTGTACAAACAGTTCAATCTGGAGGAATATCCGGATCTGGCAATCGTGGCGGTAGGCGGATACGGCAGAGAGGAACTTCATCCGTTTACAGACATCGATCTGCTCATTCTTTCAGAAAATACGCTCTGTGATGAATGCGCCTCACGAATCAGTTCTTTCATCACTCTTCTCTGGGACTGCAAACTCGATGTCGGACATGCCGTACGAACTATCGACGAATGTATAACGGACGGTAAAGCAGATCTCACAATAGCCACCAATCTGCTCGATGCAAGGCTTGTTCACGGTTCCCAGCAGACATTCGACAAGCTTCAGAGCAGACTCAGTGACCGTGATTACTGGCCTATCGAACAGTTTTTCCTCAGCAAGGTTCGGGAACAGGAGGATCGACATAACGTCTACCGAGATACCATGTATTCTCTTGAACCTGATTTAAAACAAATCCCCGGGGGAATGCGGGATATCCACACAATATTCTGGATTGCAAAAAAATATCTCGGGATCAAGGAACTAGACGATCTGACCGGGTTCGGATATCTCACCAGAACTGAACTGCTTGAGCTCAAGGAGTGCGAATATTTTCTGTGGAAGGTCAGATTCACCCTGCAGAACTACATTCAGCGCAACGATAACAGGCTCACCTTTGATCGTCAGATCAATGTCTCGAAAGTTCTCGGGTATCTCGGAGATGGCAACGTGCCGGTTGAAAATTTCATGTCCACATTCTATTTTATCACCCGACGGATATCTGAAATCAACGAAATGGTGCTGCAATTCTTCAGAGAGGCTATTTTCAGCAATCACAACTCCAGAAAACTTAATGTTATCAACTCCAAATTCGTTACTAGAGATGATCTGATCGATACAATTGATCCGACCATTTTTAATGATCCTGTAGAAATACTGAATCTGTTTCTCAGTATTACCGAACTTTCCGAAAAAAGCTCACAGATTAAAATTGTCGGTATTTATCCATCCTGTGTAAGAAACATACGCACGGCCAAAAGAAATCTAAAGGGCTTTCTGCAGAACGATCCACGGGCAAGAGAAATATTTCTGAAAATCATCTCCAATCCGAACAGCATGAGACTTGCCTTTAAGCTGATGCATAAATATTCAATTCTGAGTATTTATCTTCCGCAGTGGCCGAACCTTGTGGGACAGATGCAGTTCGATATGTTCCATACCTATACCGTGGATGAACATATCTACCGTACCATGAAATATATCTTTGATGTTTCTCATAACGAAAGCCGTGACAATTCGGAACAGCTGTTTAAAAACATATACAATAATCTGCCGAAACACAGTCTGCTGTATATAAGCGCTTTGTTCCACGATGTTGCCAAGGGGCGTCACAACGGAAGGCATCATGCGGAGGAGGGATCTGTAGATGCGATGGATTTCTGCAGGCTTCACAAACTTCCAATATCTGACTGCCGTCTGGTATCATGGCTGGTTCTCAATCATCTGGAATTTTCAAAAACTGCGCTGCGCCGGGATATCTATGATCCGATAGTGGTACAGGACTTTGCCGAGCTGATCAAGGACGAAATTCATTTAAACTATCTGTACTGTCTGACGGTTGCTGATATCTGCGCCACCAACGATACCGAATGGAACAGTTGGAAACAGGCACTGTTCCGGGAACTTTATTTTTCAACACTGCAGGCAATTCGTCTCGGACCTGAGCACAGTATCGACTGGTCTCAGACTATCAAAGACAATCAGGAGGAAGCTCTTACGGAACTTTGCCGGGCCGGGATTAAAAAGGAACGGGTTCTTGCGCTGTGGAAAAACTTCAAGGATCAGTATTTTATTAAGAACTCGGGAAATCAGATTTTCTGGCATACCAACAATATTCTAGCCTATGATCCGGCAACAAATGTCCCGCTGGTACTTTTCGGACAGTCAACCAACAAGATTGGAACAGAACTGTTTATCTATACCAGGGATTATACCGGTATTTTCTGCCGTATAGTCAGCATCCTGGTTTCCAAGGGAATTTCAATTCTCGAGGCATCCATCATGAATTCCAAGGATAATTTCATAATGGATACATTCATTCTGGTCGACCGGCAGGGGCGCAGTCTCTCTCATGATAAAATTGTCCCGTTGCAGAAAATACTTTTGATGGGACTAATTAATACCGAACATCCTCTTCCCAAACCAGTCCCGCTGTCAAAAAAATTCCAGCAGTTTAAAATCAAATCAGTTGTTCAGTTCCTGGACATTAAAGGTGCGGATGAAAACGGGGTCACACATGTGGAAATATCCACACTCGACCGTCCAGGCCTGCTAGCTCTCATTTCGTCAGTCTTTCAGAAATGCCGCATCAATATAAATGCAGCCCGCATTGCAACCACAGGAGAAAGAGCTGATGACGGATTCAGTATTTCAAACCACCAGGGGAAGGCTCTCTCTCAGGAGGAAAAAGGCCACCTGCAGACGCAGATGCTTGAAGCTCTGCACAGACTGGACGAGCAGAACTGAACCGGTTCGCTGCCTGGAGAACTGACTTTCTCTAATATTACCCCAGACAGGGGCTTCAGGCGAATACAGCAGTCAGCTTATTTTCTTGACTGCAGTGCACTGTTAAGAGTTGCGTTTGCAGTTGCAGAGCCGGCATTTGTTGCCTCGGCGGCGAGTTTCATTGCCTTTGAAATATCTCCTGATTTAACTGCACTTCTAATCATGTTATTGTACATTTCTTCAGTTTCTTTCATCATAGAGCCTTTTTTGGCAGAAGCACTCTTGGTTTCACCAAGCACTTCGGCAGCGGCATTGGCTGGTTTTGCGGTCGCCGAACCGTCTTTATTAGGATTTACTACAACCACACCTTTTCCATCTGCAGTTCTGATATTGGTTGAAGCCTTTCTGTCAGTGGCAACAGCACCGTCATCAACATCAGCAATTACTGTTCTGTCTGAGCCGCCCCATAATGGACCCTTAAGCGAATTCCAGAAATCAGCCAGAGCATCACCGGTAGATGCCTCAAGGTTGATCTTTACATCTATATGACCGAGACGGGCGTGAGGAATTTTCGGATCGGTAAGATTAGGAACTTCGGTTTTATGTGCAATCGCATACAGCTTGGCAGGATGTGTAATGGTAGTTTCCGTGGTCAGATCTGCATCTGTTGTATAGATAACCATGTATGCTATTGCATTTTCACCTGCAGAGAAGTTGTTCAGACTGAACTTGAAAAACACGTTATCATCAACAAAGTCATCAAACGGGCGGTACTCAAAACTGCCGAAACTGAAAATTTTAACCAATTGTTTGTTTTTATCCAAAAGAGCTACATTCGGAGCAAACATCGAAGTTCCGATTTTTGACTCGATGCGGATATTAAGATTGGTTGCATTAAGAGGAAGAGAATAGGTTCTGAATACGCTGAGACCGGTATCAAACGGGTATACTTTAGATTTTTCATCAAAATCGTGGTTATCATCAATCTCACCGCGGACCACCACTGCACCATCAAAAACGTTATCAGCGCGGCTTAATTTTTGAAATTTCTGATCCAGTTCTGCAGCTGTCGCCCCTGTAGGAGACTTATAGGTCATAAGATAATCAATCGAGTCACAGCCGGACATGAATATAACCGAAGACAAAAATAAACTGCTTAATAACTTGTTCACTTCAAAACCTCAATTTAAAACCTGAAACAATGCTAGATTATAATCGATATTTATCTTTTTACATAGATCATATTTTTGCAGAGCATCCCACATCATCAGGTCCTTCACCGAAACACGATACTTGAACAAACACTGTCGCTAACGTCAAAAAATCAATCTATTATTCTATGAAACGTTCAACTGATGATTTAAGATAGTTTCATAATGACCTGAAAGGAGTGTTACCATGATTACGTATGTTCATCCTAAGAGCTCTATGGATCAATTGTCTCAGATCGAGACTGAATTTCTTCAGAAAACTGCCGGCGGCGAATTATCTGAACTTCTCCGCAAGTGCTGCCTTGCAGTATTAAACAGCGGCAATATAACCGACAGTCCGGAACAGTTGCTCAACAGCAGCAAGGATTTCGCTGTAGACATCATACAGAAGGAACGGGGTATCAAATTAAAACTCTACAATCCTCCGGAGACAGCCTTCGTAAACGGTAATCTCATCAAAGGTATAGAGGAACATCTGTTCAGCGTTATCCGTGATATTATCTACATAAAATCACAAGCCAAATATTTCGAAGACATGGATCTAAGCAATCCCAGCACTATAACCAACTGGATATTTTTCATCCTTCGAAATGCAAAACTATTTCTTTCAGGCCAGGAGCCTAACATCGTAGTGTGCTGGGGCGGACACTCAATCAATGAAGAAGAATTTAACTACACCAAGGATGTAGGACAGGCACTGGGGTTGTGCAAACTTGATGTATGTACGGGATGCGGACCTGGTGCCATGGAAGGACCGATGAGCGGCGCTGCAGTAGGTCATATCATGCAAAGATACGATAAAGGCAGATTTATCGGTATCACAGAACCGTCAATCATTTCGGCAGAACCGCCTAATCCTTTGGTGACGCAGCTGATCATCATGCCGGACATCGAAAAACGCCTGGAAGCCTTCGCGCGTATAGGACATGCATTTGTAATTTTCCCTGGAGGTCCCGGCACAGTAGAGGAACTGATGTTCATCCTCGGAATAAAGATGAACAGTCTTAATTCTGATCAACCTATGCCGGTTGTACTCACAGGTCCGAAATCATGTCAGAAATACTTTGAGACTCTGGATCGCTTCATTCGCAAGTCACTGGGGGAATCCGTTGCAAGACAGTATGATATTGTCATCAATGATCCTGAACGGGTTGCTGATATCTGCATTTCTGAAATTCAGGAAGTTACGCAAAGACGTATAGCCCTTGGCGACTCGTTCAATTTCAACTGGAAACTTCAGATAGACAGCATCCTGCAGAAACATTTCTATGCTACTCACGAAAATATGTCTGCACTGAATTTAACTAAAGATCAGCCGCTTAATCTTCTGATCGCAAATTTAAGAAACGTATTTTCCGGAATTGTTTCCGGTAATGTCAAACCAGAATACATCAAACTGATCCAACAGAAAGGACCTTATGAACTTCACGGAGATCCGGAACTAATTTCCACAATCGATCAACTGCTGAAAGATTTCATAAATCAGGGACGAATGAAACTAGGTTCAGCAAAATACGTCCCTTGCTACAAAATCGTAAATTAACAGCGATTTATCTTTTCCAAGGAGCACTGCCTATTTTTGCAGTGCTTTTTTGTTACTTTCTAAGTGGCAGAGATAACAGAATTAGACCCGATACACTCCTGAACAAAGTCACTCCACTCAGCCATATGCACGCGGCGCTCTTCAATGAAGTCGGTGCGAAGGTAGGCCTGTACCGTCTGATTTCCAACCTTATGGGACAGACAGGCTTCTGCAAATTCAAATTTTACTCCTTTTAACCCCAGCCAGGTTCTTCCCATGGCGCGGATCCCATGAATAGTCATAGGTAATTTACTCTGATAAAATAAATCAATGATAGTACGCTCCGAAGCATGTCCCGAATCTGTTTTTGATTCAAACACGTAAACATTGGTAGCAGGAGCCGTTCGTTTACTTAAGGCATGTTTAAAAAGCAGCTCAACATGCTCTGATAAAGGGACATAAAAACCACCATCCTCTTCAGAAATAGTTTTGGTTTTAGGAACATGTAAAAGATGCTTCTCAAAATCCAGATCCTGAATTCTTATATTAACTAGTTCAGAAACTCTCAGCAGCAGATAAAAATTTATCTCCAGTGCAATTTTAGGCATAATAGTACGGCACTTCAGTACTGATATTTTTTTGAAAATTTCCTGAATACTGTCCCGGATTTCATCAACAGTTCCTCTGTCAAGCATAGTTTTGAAATGATGACCTCGGGGAAAATCATAAACCTTTGACAACCGATGCAGATCATCAAAACCCTGATCATTATGAAGATTGCAGATATGCTGCATGATCGATTTCAGGTACGATATTACTTTCTTGAGAGTGTTGTATTTCTTATCGTTAAAGAGGTTATCAAGGATCTTCTCCTTAACATAATTTACATTGATCAGTTCAAGAGAAACAGTACCAATACGCGGTACAACATGAAGGCTGATAATATTATTAAACTCATTAAGAGTCCTGGCACTCCAACTGTTCGACTTCTTAGTTTTATAAGCTTCAATTGCATCGTTAAAGGTTAATTGAGTTTGTTGTATCCCTGAATAATCAGGGTGTCTGCCGTTTCGGATCGCATCAGTTCTTTTCTCACAGATCTTTCTTGCATCTGAAAGGGTTGTAACTTTCAAATGTATTTCAATCCGCTTCCTATTCCAGGTACATCTGTGAATATAAATTATTCGAATAAATTTTTTACGGCGAAATATTCGGATCAATAAACCATTGATATCAGAAAATGAAACCGAAGCTCTGCCTTTGAGAAGTTTCTCCGGATTATTTAGTTTTTTTTGAGAAATTTTGACTATATTCATAGTAGTTCCTTACCTTAATAAAAGAATCCAAACGGATCTTCAATTTATGTAAAGAAACAGAATATATATCTAAAAAGATGGAAATCACCTCCAAATAGGTGATATATCTCCAAAGAAAAAATCGTGAAAATTGTTTAAAACTTGAAACATTAATTAAAAAAGGGATGCAAAACCTACATCCCTATTACATCATTTAATAATATTTAGTATCCACGATACTAACTAAGCTATTACCACCAAGCTTCAACCTGAGCACCAATGGTGATCTGGTGATTGTCGTTGTCTTTCTGGTTGTTAGCTGTCTTGCCGGTATACTGATAGTTAATTAAATCACCGGAAATCCAAGAAGCGAATACGCGGATTGATGGACGTTGATGGACGAGCCCAGAAGTGTGAACCAGGAGTCCACTGTTGAGCCAGTGTTAACTTAGTAGCTTTAACACGATCTTTGTAGTTGGTAGCCCAACCGTTCCAACCGGTGTTGGTCTGATTGGTGTAACCGAATTCTAATACTGTAGAAGTGAAATCTGACCACTTGTAAGCTGGACGGATAACTACAGCGTAGTCATTACCAGTTGGGTGAGACCAGTTAGCACCACCTTCAGTTTGGTTTTCATCGAAAGCGTTCTTGTGAGCAGCTAAGAAAGCATAGCCTAAGTTCCAAGAAGGCTGTTCAATAACACCCCAATCGATGAATCTGTAACCGC
>ONPL01000139.1 GCA_900319705.1 uncultured Pseudomonadota bacterium
TTTTAGTACTCCTTGTGAAACGTGATTTGCTTCACAGTTTTTATAATACGGATTTTTAAAATATGCACAACAAAAAGTGTAAAAAAAGATAACAAAAAAAGTTTAATAGAATAAAATATATACAATATGTATATAAAACATACTGATATAAACAATAAATTTGATATATGTCACATAAATTTGTTAACCAAGCCCGCCCAAATTATCTCATTTCCTCCTCAGTGACAGCGCATAAACCGGCACAAACAGATCAACAACAGGTTAAATTCAGCCGGATATCTGATATCTGCAGCAGATAATAAGAAAGGTTCAGAACTGATCGTCCGGCCTTAATTTTTCTGTAAATGTCAGCCCGAATGGTCGCTTTATTATTTCAGCCAGGTTAAAAAAGATCCTAGTATTCCGATTATTTTTACTTTCAGATTGGATTGATATGAAAATACTGGGAAAGAAAAAACTGAACCGGAAAACCAGACTTGCCAAAAATGAAAAGATCTGTTCGATTGTTTCTGTCGCCGCCTATAATCCGGACAGCAGAATGTTTATTACTCTTGACAATGAGGCGGGGTTCGCCTGGCTGTGTGAGCCCGTCTGCTATGAGGATGAAAATATAATCGAGAGGATCAAGGGTTTTCTTAATGATGAATTTCCTAAAAATACCGTAATTCAGTTCTGCCTATTCAGATCTCCCGACATTTCTCTTGAAATGCATGCGCTCAAGGCGCTGCGCCGCACCGGTACCAGCGCATTTCTCAAAAAAATCATCGATCAGAGGGTCCGTTTTATCAAGAAATATACCAGACAGAACCTTATTACCCGTTCAGACCGGGGTACTTTTGACAACGGGATTATCCAGGATCTGAAACTGGTAATAACGGTAAAATGCCCGATTTCCTCGGTGGCTCCGGATCTGGAGGAGGAAACCAGACTGAATACCATCGCCGATAAGGTTCAGACCAGCCTTTCCAATCTTAATCTCTGTCCGCTGCGGATGGACCGCCGCCTTTATATCCGCTTCATGCAGGTGCTGCTCAACCGTTCCCCGGATGCGCAGTGGCGCCGCCACCGGGTGACGCAGCAGCAGGTTCATGATGATCGGCTGATCAACGAGCAGATTTTTGATCCGGACACCCATCTTTCGGTTCACCGTGATTATCTGCGGCTGGGTAAGAAAAGTTTTATGCAGTGTCTGTCGGCCCGCCGCCTGCCTGATTCCATGTGGCCGGGGGATGCTCTTAACTATATCGGTGACATTGCCGGGGGACTTAGCTGTATCAAAGCCAACTTTTATATTGCCTTCAATGTTTTCTATCCGAGTGCCGAGCAGCTCAGACCGGCACTTGAACGCAAGCGGCAGATGGTGGTCAATCAGGCCATGGGCTCCCTGGTGCGTTTTGTGCCGCTTCTGGCCCGCAAGCAGGAGGGGTTTGATCTGATGGATCAGAGCATGCAGTCGGGCTACCGTCCGCTGCGGGTTTCCTACAGTGTGGTGGTGATGGGGTCGGGCAGGGATGAACTTACCAGACTCGGCACCTCGGTGCGCAACCTGTGGCGGGAGCAGCATTTTGACATGATGGTGGATGACTGCTGTCAGCTGCCATGTTTTATTAACAGTCTGCCCCTGTGTGCCGATGCCGGCTCGGTGCGGGATTTGTTTCTGTATTTTACCATTACCTCGGAAATGGCGGCCCCGATGCTGCCGATCATGGGGGAATGGAAGGGTACCGGAACCTTTCATGTTGCGCTGTTCTCCCGTAACGGCCAGCTGATGAGCGCCTCGCTTCATGACAGTCAGACCAATAAGAACGCGGTTATTGCCGCGGAATCCGGTTCGGGAAAATCCTTTTTTGCCAATGAACTTCTGCTTGCCTACCTGTCGGAGGGGGCTCAGATCTGGGTGATTGATGCCGGTAAATCCTATAAGAAGCTGGCACAGATCCTCCACGGTGATTTTCTGCAGTTTGATGAAAGCTCCACGGTGTGTCTCAATCCCTTTGCCATGATCTACGACTACACCGAGGATGAGGATGCAGTGGTTTCCCTTATACAGAATATGGCCTCCGCCTCCAACAGCCTGGACGAATTTCAGATCGCGGGTCTTAAACGGATCATGTCCAATCTCTGGAGTGAATACCGCAACAGAATGACGGTAGATCTGATTGCGCAGCAGTGTCTGCGGGAGGATGACAAGAGACTCCGGGATCTCGGCTCACAGCTGTTTCCTTTTACCAGCGGCGGCTCCTACGGCCGCTATTTTCACGGCAGCAGTACCATCGATTTTAAAAATGATTTCACGGTTCTGGAACTGGATGAACTTAACGGACGGCGTCATCTGCGCCAGGTGGTGCTGCTGCAGCTTATCTATCAGATCCAGCAGCAGGTTTTCCTGGGTTCAAGGGCGCGCAAAAAAATTATCATGATCGATGAGGCCTGGGATCTGCTCAAGGACGGAGATGTGGCGGTGTTCATGGAGCACGCCTACCGCAAGTTCAGAAAATACGGCGGCAGTGCGGTCATTGCCACCCAGAGTATCAACGATCTTTACAACAATCCCACCGGCCGGGCCATCGCGGAAAATTCTGCCACCATGTTTCTGCTGGGACAGACCTCGGAAACCGTGGAGTCCATCCGCAAAAGCGGGAGACTGGCGGTAAGCGAGGGATGCTATGAACTGCTGAAAACCGTACATACCCTGACCGGGGTTTATTCTGAAATTTTCATCAAATCTGCAACGGGGATCGGGATCGGCCGGCTGATTGTAAGCGAGTTTGAAAAGCTGCTTTATTCCACCAGTGCCGCTGACGTGGCCGCCATCGGACGTTATACCGCCGAAGGTGCCGACATTTTCTCCGCCATAAGTTCGGTGCTGCGGGAGCGCGGCATAGAAAGCGAGGAATACGAACAGATCGATGAGGAATATCTGGAGGAGGAACGTACCGACCGTACGCCGGTGCAGCTTCCGGAGAACAGTACAGTGCGAAATCCTGCTGCTGCGGCAGGATTTCCGGACACCACAGGGGAGGACGGCGGTGAAAATTAAGCTGACGCGGCGCAGCCGTTTTATGCTGGCGGCGGGGATCTCAATCTGTGTGATGCTGATGTGCTCACAGCGCACCTCACTGGCACTTTTCGGACGCTACCGTATCTACCGTGATTCGCAGATCGTCAGATGTCTTCCTGACTACCGCTGGTATCTGGTGGATCTTCAGGATCACGGGATGATCCCCGGTGCGCTTTATTCCTTCAGTGCCAGAGGACTGAAACTGTATCCTGACGGTACCAATATGATTAAAATCCTGAAGGGTTCAGAGGGAGATCACATCCGGATCAGCCGTCAGCGCATTTATATCAACGGACAGCCCGCCGGAACCGGTCTGCCCCTGGCCCTTGAGGCGGGTATTGAGCCGGAACGCTTTGATCGGGACTACATCGTAGAGCCCGGACATTATTTTATGATGGGTGAGCATTTTCGCTCCTATGACAGCAGATACTGGGGGACTGTGCATGAAAATCAGATTGTCGGCCGTGCCTATCCTCTGTTTTAGTCTCGCCCTGGGAGCATCCTGCTCAGCCGGATCTCAATGTCTGGTTTTTCTGTCCCGCAGCATGCCCTTGACCGAACTTTCCGATCTGTACCGCTGGTATGAGGGGCAGGAGAATGTAACGCTGGTTTTTCGCGGGTTTGCCGGCGAACAGGAGCCGGGTCGTGAACTTGCAGAACTCAACCGTACCATCTCCTCATATAAAAAAGGCATTAATATCATTATCAATCCGGTGCTGTTCCGCCGGTACGGGATCGAATCGGTACCGTCGCTGGTAATAACCGGAGCTGACGGTGAGCCCGCCGCCGCCGTCAGCGGCAGCAGCCGCTGCGGTTATCTTGAACGGCTTATGGAGGGGCAGCGGGAAAAATTCCGTGACTACGGCAGGGCCGGACCGGGATCTGCAATCATAGAGCGTGATTTCTCCGAGGTTATGAAGCAGAGAATTCTCAATACCGACTGGGAGCGTAAAAAACAGCAGGCGGTGGAGGGTTTCTGGCATCACCGGCGTTTTTTCCGGCTTGAACACACTTCAGAAGGCAGGGTCCGCCGGGTAGATCCTACCTTTATTACCACGGTGGATATTACCGCGGGTGATCCGCCGGTGCTGCTCCATCCTGCCGGTACTGCGGTCAACCCTCTGGCCGGACGGGATTTCCCGCTGCGGCTGGTGGTTTTCAATCCGCTGATCCCGGAGGAAAGAAGAGCGGTCTGCGCCTATCTTGAACGGACAGCTGCGGATAAGAACCCGGTAAAACTGGTGGCGGATGAAATCGACCGTTCCGACGGATGGAATTTTCTCTCCCGGCTGGAGGAGGAATTCAATCAGCATGTTTATCTGCTGGGACGGGAACTTATTGATACCTTTGCATTGGAATTCACTCCTTCGGTGGTGTACCGCAAGGGCAGTGATCCGTTTTTTACCGTGGAGGAGCTCGGACATGAAAATTAAAAGCACCGCCGTCGTGACGGCACTGCTGGTATCACTTTATTCAGGATCCTGCGGCGCCCGCTGTGAAAAGGCTGATCTGCTGTCCTCGAAACTGATTACCGATGTATGCTGGGACTGTATTTTTCCCCTGGTGGTGGCAAGGGTTAAAATCGGCTCCTCCTCCGGTGATGTTCCGGCAGGTGCCACTGATAAATATATGTGCGCCTGCAGGGATCACTCCGGAATGAATACCCCCGGGATCGCCACCTCCTTCTGGGAACCGGCGCGACTGATCGAATTCCAGACGCGGCCCGGATGTATGTCGGCTCTCAATATGGATTTAGGTTCGAGCGGCAGCGGCAATTTCTCACGGGTTAGAACCGGTACCCCTGGATTAAACAGCGGTGCCGCGGGAGATCTCGCTTTTTATCACTATCACTACTATGCATTCCCGCTGCTTGAAATGCTTAATATGTTTACCGGGATCAGATGTGGCAGTGACGGCTA
>ONPL01000087.1 GCA_900319705.1 uncultured Pseudomonadota bacterium
CCAGGAATAATCGTAGAAAAGCTGTCTTGAAAATAACAGCAGAATATTGCCTAAAATTGTAGGTTCTGTTGTAACAACAGAGCCAAATTGTATTAATTAATATCAAACCTAAAATTTTTTTTCGCTTATTGTGACTCTGTGTTATGCGATTTATCCATGTATGAATGATGAACGATATTATCTAAAAGTTATATCTGTCCCGCTGTGATGCGGGACTTACTTTTTTTAAAGATATGATGTTCTATAGTTCTAACTTTATTTGAAATTTTAAATTGTGTTTGCACTAAGTAATAATTGTGTTAAAAACAAGTAACACTTGGTGTTGTTTTGTGTGTTATAAATTATTATAGGTATAAATCGATAGGATGAACGAATATGAAAAGTAATAGCAAATCATCTGTATGCATTGCCTCATTACGGAGAAGGTCAGGATTAACTCAAGAGCAACTGGCTGAAAAAATGTCTGTTTCTGTGACTTCTGTTCAGAACTGGGAAAAAGGAAGTTCAGATATTAGTTTTGATCGTCTGCCGAAACTTGCAGATGTTTTGAATGTTTCCGTAGATGATTTGGTTTGTGAAATCACGGCAGAATTGAAAAACAGGCAGTCAAAGGATAATTGGCCTGATTTTCTATTCTCAGACGTAATAAATAAAAAAATTGATCGAATGAGTCTGAATTTATTGCAACAGGAACTTTTCGGAGTCCTATGCATATACGACGCGAAATTCTTAGATGATGATAAACTCAAAGATTCAATTGATGCAAGCTTTTACAGAGAACAATGCGAAGCCGAGTTTTCCATTTATAACGAAGATCTAAAGAATGTACCGTTTGAATTTGTGAACAAGGTTGGAAGTATTAATTTTATGAAAAATGCTGATCGTCTGTTTGAAGTTATCAGATATTTAAAAAAAGATTTTCTTCTAAAAATTTTAAAAAATGATCCCGATACTGAATTCAGCATAAGAAAACTTTCAAAGAGACAAATTATTGAACTTATAGATTATGGTTTCAGGGAAACTTTCTGGGATGAATACTTAGATTACAGTCCTTTTGAAATATCGATGTCTAAGGCTGAGATTTTACTGCCTTTTCTTGAAAAAAATGACAGTATCCATTTAACAGATCAGCTTATGAAAGATAATAAGTTGCCTGAGGATGTAAAAAATGTTGTTTTGAAACTTCTGAACCTTTCAGAAAATGAACTTCAGCAACGTTATTCTCAAGGTTGGAACCCTGGGGTCTTTTCGGTAAGGAATGGTCTTATGAGTGTTACAGACTATTCTAATGGAACGTTAACAGCCAGCGAAAAAGGAAAATTACTTTTAGATTGGTTTAAAAGTTAACATGATTAAGCAAATTTTGATTATTTAGTTTTGATGGAGGTATTCATGAGTGAATGGGATTTTTTGTGGGATGAGTGTCTGTCTGAAAAAGAACTAATAGAAGCGACAAGCGAAGGGGCGACGAGGGCTGATTGGGCCTATATTGAGGAACAGGAACGTAGACTGGAAAAAGCTGCAAGACGCCGCATGAATCGTGATTGTAAATTAAGGCGCACAAATATGAAAAAAATCATAAAAGCTGAACAGAAACAAGAAAACAATTCTCAGTTACCCCAGAATTAATGATGTAAAGGAAATTTTTAATGAATTATTCTGATAGTTCAATGGTGCAAACTGTAAAAGTAAATATGGTGGTTAATATGAAGTATAGTGATTTTGTAAGGTACTATGTTAAGGAATTTAAGACACTTGAAGATGAGTTTCTAGAAACAGATCAGTATGTTTCGATTGACAAAAAAAATTTCAATACGTTTTCTCACAAATATAGGTCGCTGTTTTCTGATTCATGCAGCGGTTTGGATTCTTTGGCTGAAGATTTTTGTGTAGAACATGATGAAAGGAACTGTATAAAAAATAAGAGGCAGTGTATGTTGCAAAGATATGCGCAGCTGAAAGAGTTATGGCCTAATTTGCCTAATGAGCCTGTTGTACTATCTTTATACGGGGATAAAATAACGGTTGTTCCTTTTGGAAAATTTTCTGATTTACAGTGCTCCGACTGGTGGCGGGAGCATAACGAGGTTAAACACCGACGGACTTGTGAGGTCGAGTCAACTAATGGCAATATGTGCAACTTCGAACTTGCTAATTTGAAAAATGTAGTTTATTCGTTAGCTGCATATTACCTGTTGCTGTGTCTAGTATGTGAACATTTCTACGGGTGCGATAATTTTGAATTTCCATTGAAATCAAAACTTTTTTCATGCCGGGGAAATTTATATACATAGACAGATAGTGCAGTTTGATGAGTACTGGGGAGATTTTTAATTTTTTACTGTCTGCTTAAGATCTGAAGAAGTTCGCTGTCCGAACTGTAAACTGCGAGCTTTTGAAAATCGGCTGTCACAAGGTATATTTCATCAAGGCAAAGGTTTTTCAGGACTTTCATGGTTTCATTCAGAGTCCCGTAATATACCCACCCGTCGCCGGTGATAAAAAATATTTTTTCTGTTCCGGAGGCAAATCTTTCAGGTAAAAGATCAACCAAAGATTCAAAATCAAGTTCACGTTCTGAAGCTGTGCTGATTTCCTTCAGATCTGCTCTCAGTCCGACCCAGCTGAATTTAACCGTGTGAACTTCATTGATATGTTTCTGCTCTTCCTTCTGCAGATATTTATGATCGACAAAAGTATAAAGAAACCGGTTGATGATCTGTTCATATCCGGTTTTAGAATACTCGGCAAAACAGGACCTGTTGATTCTTAAATTTTTAACGGAATTTTCTATTGCGATCCTTTCAGATGCTTCTTTTTTCTGTATCGGCATATTCATTGCGGGTTGTCAGAGTTAAACCGGAGAAGGGGGTAATGTTCTTTGGTTTGCTATTCTAACAGAAATTTTGGTTTTGTGCGTTTTTCTACTGATCAGATCAGTATAGTGTGCCGGAAAGAGGAAACCGGAGTAGGTTCGGGCGGTACTCCGGTCCAGAAGACCATTATTATTATGGCGTGTAAATGATGCTTTATTCGAGGTTCTTTTCAATAAAATCGTTGAGCTGTCTTGCGCTCATGGCACCGTTACGTCTGGCAATTTCACTGCCGTCTTTCATAATGATCACGCACGGGATGCTTTTCACATTAAGCTTTTCAGCTGCGTCGGTAGCCTGTTCCACATCATGAAGACAGATTTTTATTTCCGGATGTGCTGTGCCGTATTCCATAACTGCCGGTTTCAGAACTTTGCACTGGCCGCACCACTGAGCCCCGAAAACAAGAAGCTTAAATTCCTTATCTTCAAGAACTTCCTTCTGAAAATTATCATTGTCGATCATAATCATACTCATATGGTTCTCCTCAAATTACTGGTTCATCTTACAGCTCTGATCTTTCCGAAACGGCGGAGCTGAAATTCAATCAACATTATCATGATACATTACAAAATCAATTTAATCAAATTAAATTTGATTAAATTGATTTTGTAGATTAATATAGCGGACAGCGGTCATAATTACCGGTAAAATAGTGCAGTGGTCCTTGATTGTTTTCTTGCGGTTTGGTTTTGGGTACTTATATGATATCGGATGAATCTCTTAAGCTTAAAAGTCAGGTTTGTTTTTCCCTTTATGCCTGTGCACGAAGAGTTGCCCGCAGTTATGCACCTTTTCTTGATCCTCTGGGGCTGACATATACCCAGTATGTGACCATGATGGTTCTGTGGGAGGAGGAGCAGATTACTATCAGGGATCTCTGTCAGAAACTCTATCTGGATTCAGGTACGATCACTCCTGTACTCAAGAAACTGGTAAATGACGGTTATATCAGTAAATCTAGAAGCGGGGAGGATGAACGGGTCGGAATTGTAAAACTGACTGATAAGGGAAAGGAGCTTTACGAAAAGGCAAAGGATATTCCGAATCAGGTCTGCAGTTCTCTCACCGGCAGGGGATGTGCGCTTGACGGCGAAAAGATAACCATGCTCAGGGATATGCTTCAGGAAATTCTGAAATACTGCTGATCCCGGCTGCCGTTTCCGAACGGATTTTTCTTTTTTCTCCACAGCGTACCGAAATGAACCAGGGTTGCAGGTTGGCCTACTGTCCGGTTTCCTCCTGATTCGCTCGGACTGTCGGAACTTCCATATCTGAACCTGGAAAAGATCCCGATTACAATTTACTGATGTGTCCGGTTGCAACATCGGTGACAGTTCTGATTTCAATATTTTTCGGGCGTCCGGTGCTGTGACGTTTTTCAATTGCTCAACCTGTCGGAAATTCCGACAGGTTCAAATGCGAATTTCAGGCTGTTCAGGTTCATAGGCAATTTGCGATCGGTTTCAATAATCGCAACTGTCAGTTATGGCAGAATTAATAAAGAACAGTTTCCTCCAATCATAATTCTGACATCAGATAAGGTTGCGCCATGTTTAGATTTTTCCTTCATCTGACTGCAGCTCCTGCCCGGGCTGCCCGAAGAAAAATTTTTTTCAGAACAGTTTCATCTTTGCTGATTCTTCTTTCAGTGATTTTAATGCCGGTAACCGCAGTTAAGGCTGATAACAGCTTTCTGACGGGTGCCGCCCAGCCGGAGAAGGAATGGACCATTATGGTCTACATGGACGGTGACAACAATCTTGAAGACGGATTTCTTGAAGAATTTCTTGAAATGGAGCGCGGTATTCATGATGATGTGAATGTGGTGGTTCTGTTCGACCGTTCCAGTAAGTACAGTTCCGACGTGGGAAACTGGACCGGTGCCAAGCTGTTCATGATCCGGAAAAACAACGTGCAGAGCAGGGATCTTCCTCCACGTTTTATGTCGCCTGAAATCCGTGATTTCGGTGAACTGGATATGAGCCGTCCTGAGAATGTGGCGGAGTTTATAAAGCTTGCGGTTAAGCTTGCACCTGCCAGACATTATGATTTCATGGCATTCAATCACGGCGGCGGCTGGAAAAATTTTCTTAATGACGATGACGGCGGCAACGGAAAGCCAGGCAAATATTTTATGAATGTCCAGGAGTTCACTGCGGCGATTAAATCGGTTGCCCATCTGCTGCCGAGGGGCAGACTGGATATTCTTCACTTTGAACTGTGCCTGATGGGTCAGATTGATGTTCTTGCCGAAGTCGCCCAGGTGGCGGATTATGTGGTGGCATCTCCGCCGGTGGAGTGGAACGTAGGTCTTAATTATGAAACCGCGCTGTCGTATTTCAAACCCGGCAATCCTGTCAGACAGATAGTATCCGCCCTTGTAAAAAATTATATTGAAACTGTTGATCATCTTCAGGCCAATCTGCCGGCTGCCATGAGTGCCTACGATCTCAGTGTGATGCCGCAGGTTATAGATTCACTGCGGGCTCTTACTGCAAATCTTACTGCTGTGATCCCGCATAAGTATTCTGAAATAACCAGTTCTCTGGTGTATACCACCAATCTGACAGACATTTCAACTGATCTGCGTGCTGCAGCAGACGGTATGTGGTCACTGTCCCTGAATGACTGGATCAGAAAACTAAGACAGGAGGTGAACATTAGTCCTGCCGTAACAGCAGCGGTACAGGATGCCATTGCCAGATTGACGGTGACAACTCAATCCACTGCCAATGCAAAATCCCTGCAGGGGCTGTCTGTCTATCTGCCGCTTAGAAGGGACTTTATCATTAATGAGTATTTTTCAACTTCATTTGCCCGCAGCAGCGGATTTGGAAATTTTCTTGAAGCTCTTTATCAGACTCAGAGGATCAAGGGAGGATATAAACCATATTTTTCCAATATTCAGATCGGTGTGCCGAAGCTGATTGACGGAAAAACAGGGGAGCGGGCTTCTGATTTTACAGTCACTCCGGTCAACCGGCTCAAGATGCTGTCCAAGAACGTGATTAAATTTGATGTTACCGGCAATGATATTCTCTGGACTCACATGATGCAGTATGAACGTTCCGGCGGACAGATCCTGATCCATTCCCGCAACCTGGTCAGAGAAATGCTGAAGGTCAATATCACTGAAACCGACAGCGGTTATTTTTCTCTGATTTCACCAAAATATAACAACGGAACTACAACGCTGATGCGTGAAATCGCCGGAACCCGTTTTGCACTGAAGAACGGGAGTTCGGTTGTTCCAGCTACTGTGAACATGATTTCCACCAGCGCAGATCCGGACGAGCAGACCACCAGCTGCATGGCTTTCTATACAGATGACAGCCTCGGCGGGAAAAGAATTCTGCTGCAGCTGACGTTTAACAATAATACCATGGTGCTTAATACTAAAAACGCAGTGGTGGCGTATGAGCTGAACGGAAGGTTTATCGGACCTTTTAAACTGAAGAAAAACGGCAAGCTTTTCCCTATTACCCAGACCCTGGATGACAAAGGATCCCTGGGGGTGATGGAGCTCGGTCAGATCGTCCTGTCAGAAGATCGGCTGATGCTGGTTTTCCAGACTGTTCCTGAAGGTTCGGTACTTGGGCACATTCTTGAGGCTGAAACCGTCAGCGGAGAAAAAAATATTGTGAAAACTCCCGAGGTGGTTGTCTATGCCTCTCCCGAGCAGAAGGCAATGATTGACAATACTTTCAGGGTTCTCAGTTCCCAGAACGGTTTAGCCAATGTACTTGGTAATTACAGTCTGGTGCAGTTTGTCACCTCCGGCAATGAGGTTACCATGATGCCGAATTTCAGGATCCTGTCCTTTTATTACGATCAGTATGCCCGTACAGGGCGCTGGATCGGATTGGACAGCAGTATGGAAGTTCTGGCAAACGGACTGATGAGCGTTGAAATGGCAGGAGTTCCTCAGATTATTCTGACTATGAACAGCAGAATATTCAACAGCTGGCTGTCTTTTCTTGACGGTCAGGGGGATGGACGACGATGGTATCTCATCGAAAATACCTCCGGAACCAGAATGCTGCTGGATCCGCTGGATACTTATACACCTGATATGCTTGAAGGAGAGTGGGTGTCTGATGTTGAAATCTGGAAATTCCACAACGGGAGGATCGACTACCGCAGGACCAAAGTTAATGAAAATATAACCGCTTCTGGCACATACAAAGTGGAGCGCAACCTGCTGAAAACCAGCGGAATGCGTTTCAGTGAATACTGCTTTTATCTTGATCGCACGACCGGACAGCTTTATCTGACTTCACGAGACGGACATCAGACCGTCCTTAAACGCCGGAGTGGTCCGCTGCCGCCGGCCCGATCCGCCGTACCGGAACTCACAGGATTCTATAGCGGGGACGATGGTGCGATTAATGCGCGTATGACCATTGAAAAAACAAAAATTCCGTACACATACAAACTGAACCTTTTTACTGCCGGTCAGGGTAATACTGTCTGTGATTTTATGGTTCTGGATCAGAATCTGGTCGCTTCATTCCCGAACGGTGAGCAGGTAATGATCGGATTCAGTCTGAACGGGAACAAGCTTACGCTGAACTTCCCCGGGATGCCTGCCTTGACTCTGACGAGGAATTAGCTGGATAAATTACGGAATTTTGTTTGACTGCAGTGGTGCTCTGATCCTGAGCCGGATGTTACGCAACTGTTGAAAAGATCCAGCCTGGAATACAGGTTCCTACGGTAGTCCTCAGAGTGGTTTTCTGCTTCAGGTGCGGGTATGAGCGCACGTCGTAACATTGTTAATGCCTTGTAATATAAGGATTGTTGCAATTCTGCAGACATCAACTGTCGAATAAAAAGATCCCGTATGGTCGCACCTGGATGAACTGCCAGGAGGATCTGATTGTTCCTGTTGCGTCCGGTTTTCAAAATTTCAGAATTTTTGTTTCAGGTGTGACGAAAGAACATTTTTTTGTTTAAAAAAAATAAATTTTAGTAGAAAATATATATATATTGAATATTTTAAGTTTTAGATCCGAACATAATAGTACTGGCGGATTTAGTAAGTCTGAAATTGCTGATAAGTGTGTTTTTTAAGAATAAGAAAACTTGATTTAAATTCTAAATTAGCCGCTTGATCACATCCCATAGGAGATTTTTTGACAATGGCAGCTCAGGATGCAGGAAATATTGTGGATTTGTTTCTCTCGAAAAAAGATTTCAGATTGTTGCTGGTGATAGAAAATCTGTCGAAGGTCGAGAAAGCTGCCAAGGGACATGACAGCACGGCAGTAGGAATGGGTATGGATATTAATGCAGTTCATCGTGCTTTATCCCAGGACAACGACACCCTGTCCTACAAGTTCCTTTGCTGCATCTTCTTTTTTTTGTGGCAGCGCAGAGCTTTGTTCAGGCAATATAAGGAAAAACTCAACCGAATGGTAGATCAGGCTAAATATGAAGTGCTGACTGCTGATGATCTTGTTGTATGCACCGATATATGCAAGGCCTGCATGAATTTAGCGAGAAATGATGAATTCCTTACCCAGTATATGAATGTAAGCATCTGTACATATAATTCTGAAATTCGCGTAGTTGAGCAGAATGCTCCGCTTAAATCACGAAAACTGATTAAAAATTTTAAATCGTTTATTACCGGAAGAGATTATCAGAGCTGCCTTAAAATCATGAACAGTCTGATCGACAAGGTAATTGATGACAATTTTGTTTACAGTTACTGGAGCCGTATTGTCAATGCTGAAAAGAATCCTGAAGCAGAAGGCAGGGTAAAATTCCGCCTGGCCAATTCATAATGATTTCAGCTTTTTTCCTACAACGGAACATTCTTTTTTACAGAAGCAGATACCGTAAGAAATAACAGCTTTGATGTCGTTGCGTTTAATATACGGATCGGCATATTTCTTTCTGATTATCTGTTCAACAGCATCCATGGCAGTAAGCACCTTGTCTTCGTTTTCATCTGAAGTCTGTTTTAATTCCAGAATGACGATAATTCCCATGCTTCTGACAGACTTGATTATCAAATCTATATATCCTTCCCTGGATTCAAAATTTGATTTCTGCTCTTCGATCAGTGAAATATCGTTCACCAGTAATCCGTTCATGAAGCCGTAATAGTAGTTTTCCTTTGGAGCGTTCGTGGCAAAATCTCTGATGGAAACGTATTTACCCAGGAGCGTGAAAAGG
>ONPL01000100.1 GCA_900319705.1 uncultured Pseudomonadota bacterium
GCTGAAAAAAGCCTTTCTCCGATCCGCTGTTCACAAAGTGATTGAAGCACAAAAAGACTCTATCACCGTCATTATCCCATAACATACTTAATCGTCAACCGCGAACATTTTACTTTTTGAATAGTATGAATAGTTTGTGTTGAGATGGAAATCCATACTGCACCGGGCTGCAGCATACCCTCCCCGATCAGCTGGTACTTCGATACAAGGATATATTAGACAACATATCCGAAATATCAACACTTAACTTTTTTGGGGAAACAGCAGGCTGTATCACCCCTTTTTACAAAAAAAAATCTATTCTCAATCCGACAGGTCATTCAGCTTGAATACCGGTGCAGTTACAATTTGCCAAACCGGGCTAAAACCGCTAAACTTACCCTCCGTAAAGTTCTGCAGTTATAAAATCCTGCAGACTCCGGCAGAAATAACATACGCGAAAACAAGCAAACCCAGCAGAAAGGAGATAAAGATGCAGGCAGTAATTCTGGCAGGTGGTTTCGGTACAAGGCTGTCCCACGTTGTAAAGGACGTTCCGAAGCCGATGGCTCCCATCAGGGACATTCCGTTTCTCAAATACCAGTATGATTATCTTGTATCCCGGGGATTCGACAGTTTTGTTCTGCTTACGGGGTATAAATCAAATGTCATAGAGGATTACTTCCGGGACTACAGCAATGTGGTATGCATCAGGGAGGAGACTCCCCTCGGAACCGCAGGCGCACTGCTGAATGCCTATGAACATCTTGAACCGGAGTTTCTGCTGCTTAACGGCGATACCTTCTTCTCCGCCGATTTTTCTCTTCTGTACGACTGTAAAAAAAGGATTGCATCCGGTCCTTCAGCAATGCTGGCACTTAAATATACTGAAAACATCGACCGCTACGGTTTTGTGGAAATTTCCGGGGAATACAGAGTTGAACGCTTTATCGAAAAGGGAGCTCTTCCAGCCGATCAGATCGACGGCTATATCAACGCGGGTGCCTACCTGATGGACAGAGAACTGCTCACAGCCTACCTGAAGGATTTCAACCGGAATTTCATCTCCCTTGAAACTGAACTGTTTCCAAGGATGATCGAAAACGGACAGCTGTACGGTCTGCCGCTGGGCGGAAGTTTTATCGATATCGGCATTCCTGACGACTACTACCGGGCCCAGGATCTGATCCCTTCAACCATGGCCCTCACCCCGAGACCGGCTCTTTTTGTCGACAAGGACGGCACGCTGATTGTAGATTCAGGCTACGTGCACGGCGATGACTTCAGACCGATCCCGGAGTCGGAAAAGATGGTGGAGGAATATGTCAGAAAGGGATATTACCTGGTACTGATCACCAATCAGGCCGGAGTGGCAAAAAATAAATTCTCCGAAGACGATATGAACAGGAATATAGAACTGCTGCTGAAACACTACGAACAGCTCGGACTTAAATTCGACGACGCCGAATACTGCACCTGGTGCGCCGAGGCGGTTCTGGAAAAGTACCGTTTCAGAAGCCTGGCCAGGAAACCGTATCCGGGCATGATCCTGAAGGCCTGTGAAAAGCTTCCGATCGATCTGCGTCATTCGGTAATGGTCGGAGACAAGCCGGATGTAGATCGCATTGCGCTGCCGTATCTTGAATGCATCATCGTGGAACCGAACCGCGGTTGTAACTGACATTCCCGCAAAGCTGTAAAGAGATAACAGAACATGGATAATTTTGTTTCCTTCGACGGTCTCGGCTCCACCTTTCTCCACAATATCTACGGATCCAGCAAAGGCAGGATCAGAACCGATCTCATCGGTGAAGATCTGGATTTTATTCTGGAGCTGATGAAGGATCGGGGCCCTCTTTGCGTACTTGATCTCGGCTGCGGCACCGGATTCTTCTCTTCAAGACTTGCCGCACTGGGACATCATGCAGATCTGTGTGATGTATCGGAGGAAATGATTGCGGAGGCGGAAAAATTCGCCGCTGCGCAGCATACACAGCAGAATATGAATTTCTTCTGCGCCAGCGCCTTTGAACTGCCGTGTCAGATCACCGGAAGAACCTACGATCTGATCCTGTGCCACGCCGTCATGGAGTGGGTGGAGGATCAGAGAAAACTGATGGAAATCATCAAATCACGACTGAGTCCGGGCGGAGAACTCTCCCTGCTGGTATACAACAGGGATGCACTGCTCTACCAGAGTCTGATTGTAGGTAATTTCAACTATATCAGCTGCAACTTTCAATCAAAGCACCGGCAGAAGCTCACCCCGAAATATCCGGTGGAGCCGGCGGAACTGGAGCATACCCTGCAGGAACTCGGTTTCACCATCCAGCGCAAAACCGGTATCAGGGTCTTTCATGACTACGTGCGGGACAAAAAAATCCAGACTGAAAAATTCGATGAAATTCTTAAATACGAAAAAACCTACGCCAGGGATCCCCGGTTTATAAATCTCGGCCGCTACATCCACTATATCTGCAGGAATGATCATGATCTACCGTAACTGCACACCGGCATCCTTTATCACCAGACTCAACCGCTTCGAAGCAGAGGTTGCAGTTGACGGCCGCCGTGAGACGGTTCATGTCAAAAATACCGGAAGATGCAGGGAACTGCTGCTGCCCGGCTGCGATGTAATGCTTGCCCGGGCAGACAATCCGGCCAGAAAAACACGCTACGATCTGATCAGCGTAAACAGGCAGGGCGCCGGATGGATCAATATCGACAGCCAGGCTCCGAACAGGGTCGCCGCCGAATATCTTAAATCACTGCACCGTTTTGATGAAATCATACCTGAATTCACCTACGGAAAATCCCGGATAGATTTTCTCCTGAAACGAGGTGAGCGCAGAATTCTGCTGGAAATCAAGGGATGTACACTGGAGCGCGGCGGATGCGGATATTTTCCCGATGCACCCACAGTACGCGGTTCCAAACATCTTCTGGAGCTTGCAGGTGCTGCCGCCTGCGGTTACGAATGCTGGATCGGCTACGTCATCCAGATTAATGGAATTAAATCGGTTCAACCTGCAGCAGACATCGATCCGCAGTTTGCCGAAAACTACCGGAAGGCGGTTTCCTGCGGTGTTGGTACGGTCTGCTTTCACTGTTCGGTAACACCGGAAAGTCTTGAAATTACCGGTTCAGATCTTCCGGAATTCTTCTGACCGCTGCCGTCATACAGTTTCCGGCAGCACTTTCTGTATATATTATAACCACATTTTCCTGAACAGCACCTGGATCATCCGGTCCTGGGATAATTACCACCATCCGAATTCAGTTGCATTTTGCAATTTTTATATTGCAGAATGCAAGGATAATTTTGCATATTGCAATATATTACTTGCAATATGCAAGCATACCTTTATTGCAACAGTTACGTACAGTTACCGTTAGTAATTAAAATCACTTAGCTAAGTAATTGATTTTACATATTTTTTAAATTATTTTAAAAAATATTTTAAAAATTTTTAAAAGTTGGCACGGATATTTCATATGTATTAGCATGAGTAATCAGTTTTATCCCGTGCTCTCTTCAGTATTTCTGAAGTTTTTTGGATCCCTGCTTCCGCAAGGATCCTTTTTTTTATCCACATTATGCCATCTGCCCGATATCATACCACACCCCGTTTCAATATGCTCTCTATCCCCTGACAATCCCGCCGCTCTGCCGGTGGAATGTGGAATCAAACAATGATAGAATGACAGCAGTAAAAAATCAGACAGATAACAAGGGGTATTTATGACCAAATTATTCACATCAGAATCAGTTTCTGAAGGACATCCTGATAAAATTGCCGATCAGATTTCCGATGCGGTGCTGGATGAAATTCTGCAGCAGGACCGCAATGCACATGTAGCCTGCGAAACCTATGTTAAAACAGGTATGGTACTGGTGGGCGGCGAAATAACCACCTCCGCCTGGGTTGATATTGAAGAGGTGGTGCGCAGAACCGTACGCGATATCGGCTACATCGATTCCAATATGGGTTTCGATGCCAATTCCTGCGCCGTACTTAATGCAATCGGTAAACAGTCTCCGGACATCAATCAGGGTGTAAGCCGTTCCGATCCTAAGGAACAGGGTGCCGGAGATCAGGGTCTGATGTTCGGTTATGCAACCAACGAAACCGATGTTCTCATGCCGGCTCCGATTACCTACGCACACCGTCTGGTTCGCCGTCAGGCTGAAGTAAGAAAGAACGGAACCCTTCCATGGCTGAGACCTGATGCCAAAAGTCAGATTACCTTCATCTATGACGATGACAAGAAGATCCTGGGTGTGGATACCGTGGTTCTTTCCACCCAGCACCGTGCCGACATCTCCCAGAACGAAATCAGAGAAGCGGTAATGGAATGTATCATTAAAGAGGTTATTCCTGAGAAGTGGCTCTCCAAAGATACCAAATATTTCATCAATCCGACCGGCCGTTTCGTTATCGGCGGACCTATGGGCGACTGCGGTCTGACCGGTAGAAAAATCATCGTCGACACCTACGGCGGATATGCCCGTCACGGCGGCGGCGCCTTCTCCGGTAAAGATCCGTCCAAGGTTGACCGCTCCGCTGCCTATGCCGCCCGCTACGTTGCCAAGAACATTGTGGCAGCAGGACTGGCTTCAAAATGCGAAATCCAGATTTCCTACGCCATCGGTGTGGCCGAACCTACCTCCATCAGCGTTGAAACCTTCGGAACCGGCAAGGTGTCCGATGACAAGATTGTACAGCTGATCAAGGCCAATTTCGATCTGCGCCCTTACGGTCTGATTGAAATGCTCGATCTGAAAAGACCGATCTACCGTCCTTCCGCAGCATACGGACACTTCGGCAGAATCGAATTCCCTTGGGAGAAGACCGACAAGGCTGAAATTCTAAGAGATCTGTAATAGCAGATTACTGATAATCAGGAACAGGCGGAGCCGGACCGGTTCCGCTTTTTTTATGCCCTCCCGCGCTGTCCGGCCGCCTGATTATTTTTAAATTCTCAATTCAATCTTGAAGCATTTTAGATTATAATAGGCGCAGGTGATAGTATTGCCTTAGAGACAATATTGACGTAATTAGGAATTTATATTAATGGAAAGCAACTTAAATCCGAAAGAGCAGAGAATTGCAATTCTTCACATTCCAGGCGAAGAGCCGATTGAATTGCCGATCCTATCAGGTACCGAGGGAAAGGATGTTATCGACATCAAGAACCTGAGTGCCAAAGGCTATTTCACTTATGATCCCGGTCTGCTGGCCACAGCCTCATGCCAGTCAAAAATAACCTTCATCAACGGCGAAAAGGGTATTCTCCTTCACCGCGGTTATCCTATTGCCGAGCTGGCGATGCAGACAAGTTATCTTGAACTGTGCTACCTGCTCCTGTACAAGGAGTTACCGAACCAGGCTCAGCTGTCCGAGTTCAAGAACAAGATTTCACACAACACCATGGTTCACGAACAGATCCCTAAGCTGTTCCAGGCGTTCAGAAGAGATGCCCACCCGATGGCGATCATGTGCGGTATCGCGGGAGCTCTTTCCGCGTTCTATCACGAGCAGATTAACGTTTCCAATCCTAAGGATCGCGAACTGGTGGCAATCCGTCTGCTGGCCAAGATCCCTACTCTGGCTGCCATGGCCTACAAATATTCTGAAGGTCAGCCGTTCATGTACCCTCAGAACAATCTGAGCTATGCAGGAAACTTCCTGCACATGATGTTTGCAACACCTTGCGAACCGTATGTTGTAAATCCAATTCTGGAAAAGGCAATGGACAGGATCTTCATTCTGCACGCAGATCACGAGCAGAACGCTTCAACCTCCTCAGTCCGTTTTGCCGGTTCAACCGGTGCCAACCCTTATGCATGTATTGCCGCCGGTATTGCTGCATTGTGGGGTCCGGCTCACGGCGGTGCCAACGAGGCATGTCTGAGAATGCTTAAGACCATCGGCAGTGTTGAACGAATCCCTGAATTTATCGCAAGGGCGAAAGACAAGAACGATCCGTTCAGACTGATGGGCTTCGGTCACAGAGTTTACAAGAACTACGATCCTCGTGCTACAGTAATGAAGGAAACCTGCCATGAAGTTCTGAAGGAACTGAATATTCAGGATCATAAGCTTCTGGATGTGGCAATGGAACTTGAAAAGATTGCTCTGCAGGATCCGTACTTCATCGAAAGAAAACTCTATCCGAATGTGGACTTCTACTCAGGAATAACTTTGAGCGCAATCGGAATTCCTCCACAGATGTTTACCGTAATCTTTGCTGTAGCAAGAACCATCGGCTGGATTACCCACTGGTGTGAAATGCAGCAGGATCCGTCAAGCAAGATTGTACGTCCTCGTCAGCTGTACACCGGTGTTCCGACAAGACATGTGGTTCCAATGTACCGCAGATAGTTCGGAAATTGAATTAGTTCTAACCTCTTAAAAACAACATCCGGCAACGGTTGTTGTTTTTGTTTTTTCCGAAATTTTACAATTTTTTCAAAAAAAGATAATAGAAACAGAACTTTTGCAAAAAAACACATGCATTTTGACATTTTCTGTTATCAACCGTCATATTTATGATCTTGAACCGTTGTAATATTCCCGTCAAATCTTTATGATCTAAACATATAGGAAAGTTGTATCACAGATGAAGGTAAAAATGGACAAACAGATTGGTATCGGAACAGAGTTTTTTCATAAACTGATTGAAGAAAACAAATACTATGTTGATAAAACCATGTTACTTCGCACTGTTTTCCAGGACAACGGAGCAGAAGTTCTGCTGATAACCAGACCGCGAAGATTCGGCAAAACTCTCACCATGTCAACCTTCCATGATTTTCTTGCTATTAATCCTGATAATCCTGAGGATCTGTCACGTCAGGAACTTTGGTTCAAGGACACTGCTATATTTTCCGACAAGGAGTTCTGCCGTAAATACATGGGCAGATTTCCGGTAATATTCATTTCCCTTAAATCAGTCTATGGAAGTGATTTTGATAAAGCATACCGCAATCTTGCCTCTACGGTATTCTCCATGCTTTCTTCTTTTGAATATCTTTCAGAAAGTACAAAACTAAAACCAAAAGATCTTCTCATTTTCAACCGGATGTATGATGAGGATTTTCTCTATGATCCACAGAATGAGAATACCCTTGTATTTTCTCTGCAGAAATTATGCAGACTGCTATGGCTCCACCATGGAGTAAAACCGGTTGTCCTTATCGATGAATATGATGTTCCAATCGCCAAAGCTGCAGAACGGGGCTATTACCGTGAAATGGTTGATGTGATCGGTCTTTTTCTGGGAAACGCCCTCAAAACCAACAACTATCTGGGAAGAGGGATCTTAACCGGTTGTCTGAGAGCGGCAAAAGAAAGTATTTTCACTGGATTGAACAATTTCCAGAACTGCACCATATTGGATTCGGAAAATGACGAACTGTCACAGGGATTCGGTTTTACTGAAGAAGAAGCTAAAGAAGTTCTGTCGTATTACGGACTTGATGAATACCGGGATGAAGTTAAAAACAATTATGACGGTTACAACTTCGGAACGGTCCATATTTACTGTCCATGGGATGTTATGAACTTCTGTAATGACAATTACAGAAAAACGGGTCATACCGATAAGAAAATCTCCGCCAAAAACTACTGGATCAATACCAGCGGCAATGCTGCAATTGAAGATTTTATGGGATATATAAAGTCCACTGATGTTGATAAGATGCAGGATCTGCTGGACGG
>ONPL01000018.1 GCA_900319705.1 uncultured Pseudomonadota bacterium
AAAACACAGAACCGAACGAACAAACAAACAGGCTATATTAAAATCTAAAAAAAATTAACGAAGGCCTATACAAGGCCTGGTCTAAAGCCAAAGCAAAAGCACTGGCAAAAGCAAAAAATAAATCTAAAGCAATAGCTAAAAACCGACGTAAAAAGTAGACAGAAGGAACAAATTTTCCTCTTACACAAGATGGAATATCATGCTGATTTGATCATTAAGCAGACAACGTCCCGGAAAATATTCCGGGACTCAGTACTGCACAAACCATGATATTCACAACCCTATGGAAGAGATGGTCTGTATTGATCAAGCTGGCTTATCAGTTCAGATATAACTGGTGATTTTATGGTCCTCACAATTTTAGGCAATTCAAACCTCTTGATTCTTCTTCCTGTCAGAGAACAGTTGATTCTACAAACTGACGGCTGAGCCGTAAGGTTCTGCCTGTGTACTTCAACCATCTGTGCCGTATTATCGAATCTGAATATCTTTATCTTTCTGGTGCTGCTAATCCGTGAACACACTGCTGTAGCCATCGTTATCCTCCAAAAAATCTGAGTTATTCGTTATTTCTACACTGTATTCTTTAAACGCACCGAAAACAGCCATGTTACAATTTAAGCGTCGTTAAATACTCAAAAAAAAGAGCCTCATAGAAAAATGAGGCCCGGACATTGTTGTTCTATACGAGTGGCAGAACTTAAGCTTTCCAGTCGTCAGTAAACTCAATATTGCCGTCAGTGTATGACCAGGTAATCTTTGAATAGGTGAAACTTACGTTCTCCATGTCATGATAAGGTTTGTTCTCAGGCAGGAAGGTGGTTGGAGTATTTTCCTGCATTTCAACGATTACGGCGTCATTAATAGTAATCTTGTAGTAAAGTTCCTCCTCGCCGGTTGGTTTGATTCTGTAGAAATCGAGTTCAACATCAACCTGTTCACCCTTGCAGCATGCAGCAAACAGTTTTGGAGATGCAACATCCTTGGCCTTCATAACAGTCAGCGGATGATGAATGCGCTGGCCGGTTGGCAGACCGGTGTGGGTATCCTTAGGAATTTCAACCTTGTGATCCATTGCATAAACGAGAATTTTATCCTTCTTGTCACCGCCCTGATCACAGGATCCCTTGATTTCACCCTGATTCTTACCGGTAACTTTCATATACATTGTTAAAGCCATAATACACGCTCCATAAATTTTCAGTACTATCAACAATAAAGTTCTACGAACCGTCACAGTTCATAAAAAATCAGCTTTAATCAGTATTATACAGTTACGAACCATGCTATCTGTGATATTAGTTCAAAATTTGAATCTGTTGAAAAAATATCAGAAAAAAGCCTGTAAAAAAGATCCGGTAAGAGTTCTGTCTCGCAAATTCCCCCTGGATTTCCCACACACAAAAAAATACTTGACAGAATAAATAACACACAGTTTTTAACAAAAAACAACCAGCAGCAAATATTATCCACAACCACCCTTATTATTCTAGTGTAAGTCATTGATATTACGTGATTATTTATTATATAAAAAATCATTTGACAAATCAATCAGACCATACAGGAACTAGCTTTCGGAGAAAATTACAAATTTATCAACAAAGTTATCCACAGCCACTGTTATCATTTTCTGTTATCCGTTATACTGCCTGATTTTTTGCAAAATGCGTGAGTAAAAATTGCTCTGTGCCGTTTTTGAACAAAAAATCAGTCCATCAGAAAATGCAATAGCAAAATATTTTTTCTGGCCAAAAAAGAATCATTCAACTGTTCAAAAAACATAAAGAAGAATTAATTATCCTCATGGAGCTCAGCACAGTCCCCGAACATGAAATAGTATATTCATCAACCGCATGCTCTGTTGTTTAAATGTACCGCTGTGCTACAATCAACTCAGATATATACACCCAGGCCGGATAAGATCCGGTCAGAATACACGGAGCACAAATCGTGACCGATACATCAGAAAGCTCACTGAACCTGCGCAGGGCCGAAATATTAAGAGATGCATTGAACCGCTACATCGAAGGGAGCGGCAGCCCTGCTGATAAAGCACTGTGTCTGCAGTTGCTGGCATCCGTTCAGGATTATCAAAAAACCGACGTACAGCAAAACACAGACTCCGCAGAAGTCGCCGGCTCCGCAGCTGCAGTGCAGCAAGCAAATCCCGGTACAGCCGTTTCTTACGATCTGGAGCATAACAAATCAGTATCCGGAATAAACTCAGCCTCTGTGGAAAAAGAAATACCGGGAAAGACTAACCTTCCAAAAACAGGACCACACCGCCGCACAGTCAATACTCAGTCTGCGGTAAAAAGCAGTCCGTCAGTTACAGGTTCGGATCTTTTTGAAATTCTCACGGGCAAAATGATGTCCGGGTTCTTTGCCGCAGTTCTTCTGATCATCGGATTCATCCTTATGGCAAGGATCTACTCATTCGGAGTACTGTCAAAATTCTGCGGAATGATGGCTGTATCTGCAGCCATGTCTGTCTGGGGGTGTACAGGCAGGAATTTATCTCCCAAATCACAAAGGGCGCGGGCACTGGTCGGAGGGATCGGTTTTTCACTGTTCTATACCACGGTGTACTGCGGCTGTTTTATTTTCAAGATTATACCGGAATATCTCTGGTTCCCGTCTCTGTTTCTGTGGTCAGCAACTCTCGCCTGGATCGCATGGCGGCGCCATCCGGTATTTTCGGCGCTTGCCCAGTTCGGGATCGTGCTCAGCATGCCCGTATCACTGTATTCGCTGTCGCTCAGTGCACCCGTCGCACTCGCCGCAGCTTTTGCAGCTCAGTTTCCCTTCCATCTGACCGCATTCAGATCAGGGGGCAGAAACAGTGTATGGAACGGGATCTGCTCGGCTCTGCTTATGTTTCAGTATCTTAACTGGGATACCGCTTCCGTACATGGATGGTCTGCATGGATGGTATTTATACTCTGTCTTGCGGCCGCAGCTGCGGCGGTATGGCACGGCCAGAGCACTTCGGGGAAAGCAAACACCTTTACTTCATGTTTAAATATTCTGCTGCTTCTTGAAACCGTTCGTCTTTTGTTCTGCACAGCGCTGACCGATGGACTGACCGGCTGCACCATCACATCCATACCGGGGGATGACGGCCGAACCTCCTTATGCCTTCAGGCAGCAGACGGTTCACCGGAACATCCGGCGGTGATAGCAAATTCCCTGTGCACAGTCCTGATGTTCCTGTGTTTCCTGGCTGTATCAGCCATCGAATACATCAGCGTCAAGCTCAGGAATGCAACTTCGCATTTTTCAAGTGTTTTTACAGCTGTATGCCTGACCGTGCTGGCTTTCAACCTCGACCAGCTCGGCGAGGAACACACCAGTGCAACCATCGGTTTTCTGATTGAAATATTCAAAAACGGGCTCTTCATGTTTTCCAAACTGACCCCGTTCTACGGTTTCGATGAATACAGCATGCAGCACCTGTTGTTGTATGTACAGTTCCAGTATCTGCTGCCGCTCCTTGCCGCCTTTTTCTGCATTGCGGCCGTAGTGAAAAGAAGCAGGAACTGCGCCTGTATTGTACATGCCGTAAGTTTTATCTACATAGTGCCATGTCTGATCCATCAGCTGATCATTCCTGATTCCGCCCAGCATATATCCATCCATCTTCTGATGACAGTTTTTGAAGCTGTACTGCTTGTTCAGCTCCTGCGGACTTTCAGCGTCAGATGCCGCAACGAGATGATTTTCTTCCTTTCGGTTCCGCTGTTGATTATTCTGTACATGATTACCATCAGGTTCGGATTAACTCCGCATCCTGCCTTTGGTTCAAATTATCCTCTGGCGGTACTGCTCATGTCAGCCTTCAGTGCTGCCGCGGTTTTTGCCACCGAGCGGCAGCATCTTCGTTACGGTATTGCTGTTCCGGTAGTCTGGGCGGCAATCCTGTACTATACTTCACTGTGGAGTCACCCGGAAAGAGGACTGATCATACTCGCAGTATGCGCAGTGCTGCTCGAAGTGACAAGACGGATGTATCAGCAGTCGCCCGAACCAAAACAGTATGAAGGGTACAAACTCACCTTTTACATTCTCAGGATCGGATGCCTCGCCGCCGTCACCATCTTTTATCTTACGGAAGGAAGTCTTTCAGGTATACAGAAAACTGCCGCTGACAGTACTGACGGTATTTTCAATCTTTACTGGATCTGCTCCACCCTGCTGCTGATCTGGTTCTACTTCAATGATTTATTCCGCTGTCTGAAACGGGGCATCAGCCAGAATGAAGTAATCTACTACGGATACAGTCTGATAGCAGTCTACGTCATGATCATGATGCAGGCGGTCAATGACTGGGAAACCAGAACATACCTTTTCTATCCGCTGACCGCAGTGCTCTACCTGTGCGGATATCTGAAAAAATCCGAGGTACTGCGCAGAACTTCAGTATTGATTTTCTGCGCCGCAGCGGCGGTTACATATCTGTCTTTCTACCGTTCATTCGCCACCGGCACCGCGGTACTTTTCACCATGTTTGTATATTCTGTGCTCTATCTTGTGATAATGCTGGAGCAGGATCAGATGTTAAAAGGATGGAAAACCGCGGCAATGTACGTGCTCGCCGTCTGCATGATCGGGGCCTTCTGTAGTCAGGATCTGCCGTGGTTCCCGCTGTTGCCTGCCGCCATACACATGATCGTGTACCGGATTTTCTCAGATAACCACGATCAGGTGCTGTGTCAGATCTTCCTTTTCCTGGCTATGCTTATGCTTCTGAATATTCCGGGCACATATGCACTCAATACTGCAGTTACCTTCGGATGTATGGCCGCCGCTGTCAGCTGTCTGCCTAAAGAAAATATAAACAGACTGTACACCGCTGTCGGGCTCTGCGTGTGCTGTCTGCCGCCGGTGCTGTTCCCTGAACTTTCTGATACAAACAGCTTTTTCGGAGATAAACAGGAACTGACAGCCGGTTCTCTATCAACTTTCGAGTCTGTTATAACCTGCGCCGGGGCGGCCGCAGTTTACATTGCGTCGGTACTGCGCCGAAACTTCCATCCTGCCCTGTTCTTTACCGGTATTTACATCGCCGCAGTGTCAGCAGTTCATCTGCTGCTAAGCCGCAGTTCACTGTATGCAGAACTGCCGAAGGAGCCCGGTGACGCTGCGATATTCCTGCTGCTGGAGCTGGTACTCTGCAGTTATGTTGCTGTAGCACGATGCAAAATACGCAGCATTTTCAACGAATACGGTCTCTTCGTACTGAACATTTTTGCAGCCTGCGGAATTCTGATGCTGTGCAGCGATCTGCCGTCGGGATTCAGTGCCGGTACCGTAATGTGTTTTGCCGCGCTTTGCCTGGCCGCAGTCAACACCATTCCTACGATGCTGGATCATGGCGGATATATGAATACGAAATGGTTCTACATCGCTACCAAATCATTGATTCTGCTCGCTGTATTCATGTTTGTCCTGCTGGAAACCGGATCACTGCAGTATACCTGCGCCGCAATCGCAGTGGCACTGCTCTATCTTGCCTCCGGCCTGCTGCTGCACCGTCAGCCGCTCAGAATTGCAGGACTCATTTACGCGGCACTGTTTATATTCAAACTGATTTTCATCGATATCAACTACCGTAGCGAGCTGATCCAGGCGGTATCCTACATTGGAGCCGGTATTCTGCTGCTCGTGATCAGTCTGGTTTACAACTATATCAGGAAAAACTCGCGCACCGCCGGCGACAGATAGCCGGTTCACAACCACATGGTCCGTGCGGAACAGATCTTCCGCACGCATCCACCTCATAAAGATGACAAGAATTAATCATTTCAATCCGTCATTTTCTATTTTTTTATGTGCTGAGCATCACAGTTTCAATCCGGTTATCCACAATTTTTTTTAATTTTTTACTTGACAGATGTAGTAATGCACAGATTTTATGCAAAAAAACATATTCTGATCCAGGTTCACGCCACAGCTGATTTTTTAGTTGTTATCTCATTGATTTACCAACATATTAATTTTAATCAACAAACCGTTTGACATTTTGTAAATGCACGCCGGTACTTGTTTCAGCGTTAAAACAACAAAGTTACCAACAAAGTTATCCACAGGTTGTGTTTATGTTTTTTTCTATGTACTGATATTGCTTAATCTTCGCAAAATGCGTGAGTATAAAATATACAGAACAGAAATTAAACTTTTTTGAATTTTACAGTAAATGTCAACAGCCGAAGCCGGCAACCGTACAAAAAACAACCTTAAAACTGGCACGTCATATGCTTGTCATAGTTCACCGGTTATCAGCCGCAGGGGACACAGCAGCATTTCATGTCAATCCAGTCTGACGGCTGTTTAACAAACTCAGACTGTCAAATTAGTACGCAACTGCGTCTGTGTTTCAATTACTTTTATTGAGTTTTTATAGTACAATATGCTTCAGATTTAAAAGTCTTGTTTTTTGTCTATTTTTTGTCTTAAATTGAATTACAAATCCGGGGCCCGTCTTACATGGAAATTAAACACGAAAACATCGGAAATGATTTCGAGCAGTTCAGCAGGGAAAACAGAAAAACCTACAGAAACATGAATGTTCTGCCGGCTCAGTCCGTTGTAGATCTGCTGTGGCGGAAAATTGATGCAGACTGCTGCTTCAATGTCGAACTGCCTTCCCGCTATGATCAGCTCTCCAAGGTTTCAATCGTGAAAATTTCACTTTTTGCAAACTCGCCTCTGAATTATAAACAGAATCAGATTGTTCATTCTGAGGATCTTTCCTACGGCGCAATCACATCGAAACTTAAAAATGATTTTTTGCTCAGCCAGATGGCAAAACTGGAAAAGACTCTGAAGAAAAACTCTGAAAAGTAAATGTGGATACAGATATGTGGTTTAAAAATTTAAAGGTTTACAAACTCAAAGAACTGATCAAACTGGATCAGGAAGCTATTGAAAAATCCCTCAATTCCTTTGTTTTCAGCCCGTGCGGCAGTCTTGATCTTGAAAAAAGCGGTTTTGTTCCTCCGCTGGGCAGACTTTCTGAAGCACTGCTTGACGTGGTGGACGGACAGTACATCGTCTGCGTGAGATTCGAAAAGAAACTTCTGCCGATGACCGTGGTGCGCGAACAGGTGGCTGAAAAGATCGAGCAGTACACTGCAGAACACAACCGAGCACCTCGCGGCAAGGAAAAGACTGAATTGAAGGACAGCGTAATGCTGGCCCTAATCCCGAAGGCTTTTGCCACCCATTCAGATATCTATGCATGGATCGACAATGTAAACGGGTTTGTCTATGTGGATACCTCCTCTGACAAGAAGGCTGAAAATGTACTTTCACTGATCAGAAAGGCTCTGGGAACCCTTCCGGTTGTACCTCTCGATGTCAAGGAAAGTGTTACCACCGTAACCACCAACTGGCTGCTTAAAAACCAGATCCCGTCCAGATTTGAACTCGGAACCCAGATCAATCTGGTATCCACCCGTGATGAAAACAAGACGGTAGCCGCCAAGTCCTCGGATCTGCTGGAGGACGATATCATCCAGCATCTGCGCGGAGATAAAATTGTTTCCAAGCTGTCACTGATTTTTGACAATGAATTCTCATTCATGATCGATGATCAGCTCAGCATCAAACGTATTAAGTTCTCTGAAGATATTGTACATCCGGAGGAGAACGATAATTATGATCAGCAGGAGAAGGATGAACTTGAACAGATGAACTCTGATTTCTTCATTCAGACCGCATCCTTCAGAAAACTGATCCCTTATCTGATCGAACAGTTTGGCGGAATCAACGAAGCGGAATAGACAGTATGAATAAAAAGGTTGAATTACTCAGTCCGGCAGGAACACTGAAAAATCTGCGCTATGCTTTTGCCTACGGTGCCGATGCGGTCTATGCGGGACAGCCTCGCTACTCTCTGCGCGTGAGAAACAACGATTTTGATTTTGAAAATCTCAAAACCGGAATATCCGAAGCCCATGCGCTTGGTAAAAAAATATATATCGTAGCGAATATTCAGCCTCATAACGCTAAAATCAAGACCTTTATCGAAGATCTGAGACCGGTTGTCGCACTTAAGCCAGATGCACTGATCATGTCAGATCCCGGTATGATCATGATGGTCAGGGAATCATTTCCGGAAGTAAATATCCACCTGTCGGTTCAGGCCAATGCGGTAAACTGGGCAACAGTAAAATTCTACCAGAACCTCGGGCTTACCCGCGTAATTCTATCCAGGGAACTGTCACTGGAGGAGATTTCTGAAATCAGACAGCACTGCCCTGATATCGAACTTGAAGTATTTGTGCACGGAGCTCTGTGCATGGCCTACTCCGGAAGATGTCTGCTTTCAGGATATATCAACAAGAGAGATTCCAACCAGGGAACCTGTACCAATGCCTGCCGCTGGCTGTATCACATGAAGCCGGCAGCCGAAGATGACAGCGGCAATCTTGTGATCAAACAGGAGAACGGACTGTCCGCAATTATTTCCGAGGACACCCATCCTGATGTCTATATGGGCACCTATGAAGATCAGCACGGTACCTATATTTTCAACTCCAAGGATTTAAGAGCCGTAAATCTGGTGGAAAAGCTGATCGATATCGGGGTTGATTCACTGAAAATTGAAGGAAGAACAAAGTCTTTCTACTACGTTTCAAGAACCACCCAGATCTACCGTCAGGCCATCGACGACGCACTTGCAGGAAAACCTTACAATCCGCAGCTCGCCGTGGAACTTGAATCTCTGGCAAACCGCGGATATACCGAAGGATTCCTGGTACGTCATCCGCACGGCGACTACCAGAACTACGAACAGGGCAATTCATCCTCCGAACAGAGTAAATTTGTCGGTGAAATCAAGGGGATGAAAAACGGCATGGTTGAAGTTGCGGTCAAGAACCACTTCGAAACCGGCTACAAACTGCTGATCATGACCCCGAAGAAAAATATCACCTTCGTCCTCAATGAGATGTTTGACAAACACGGAGAACCACTCAATGTCGCTCTCGGCGACGGTCATACCGTATATTTCAGACTTCCTGAGGACATGGATGTTTCATACGGAATTGTGCTTCATCAGTTTACCGGTGATCAGAAATACAATTGATCTATATGGCATACTTAATCAACAATAAATGCATCGACTGCGATATGTGCGTACCGGAATGTCCGAACCACGCCATTTCGGTGGTCGATCACCGTTACATAATTGATCCTGAGAAATGTACCGAATGCGTCGGATTCTACGAACAGCCCACCTGTGTTAATGTCTGCCCGATCCGCTGCATAAAGAAAGATCCATCACATCAGGAGACCCGTGAACAGCTGATTGCCAAATTCAAGGCGCTTAACTCCTGATTTTCCGCTATTTTCACAATGTTAATCTGATCACATTTTTTAAATTAAAGCGTATAATTAAGACAGTAGAAATAGATTGAGCGCCTTATATGATACTGTCCACCTCCCATATAATTTTCATGAGTTTAACCATGCTGCTGATCCTGGGTTGCGGGATCCTGTCTGCGCTCAAAATCAAATCGGCAGAGGGATTCAGTCTTAACGGCAGGAAGGGATCCACCTCTCTGGTAGCCGGAGCCATAGCAGGAACATGCATCGGCGGCGGAGCGACAGTCGGAACATCCCAGCTTGCCTGCAGCGTCGGTCTTTCAGCCTGGTGGTTCACCCTCGGTCTCGGGATCGGCTTCATCATCATGGGGCTGTTTTTTGCAAAACCTCTGCGTAACAGTAAACTTGAAACGCTGTCACAGATCCTGATCATTTCCTACGGCAGAGGATCCGGACCGGTTGCCAGTATCATTGCATCCATGGGGATCTTTTTTTCCTGCGTGGCATCCGTACTGCCTGCCATCTATATTCTTGCCCATATGCTGAATATTTCAACCGTTCTGTCAAGTATCATACTGATGATCCTGGTAACCTCCTATATTTTCTTCGGAGGAATGAAAGGTGCAAGTGTATCAGGAATGATGAAAACCGTAATTCTGTGGAGTATGATGCTGTTGATGTGTCATATAGCCTACATCAAACTCGATACCATGCCTTTTTTTGAAAGCGTGTTTGCAGAAAGCCACTGGTTCGATCTTTTCGGTCAGGGTTACCTGCAGTCTCTGGAAAATGTGCTGTCACTGATTGTAGGGGTATTCTGCTCCCAGACCTACATCCAGATTTTCTTCTCCGCCGCCGATGCAAGAACCGCCCGCAACGGAGCTCTGATTGCCGCAATGGTAAGCATACCGGTGGGTATTCCCTGCATCATGGCAGCAATGTATATGCATGCCTCCCACCCGGAAATTCCGCCGATTCTGGCACTGCCGGAATTTGCCGTACTCTATATGCATCCTAATCTGGCCGGGATAACCATCGGCGCACTGATGATGGCTCTGATCGGTTCCATCTCAGGTCTGACCCTGGGCATGAGCACCATGGTATCAAGAGATCTGATAGTCGGTCTGTTCCGGCTTAAAACCTCACGGCAGGCGCTGCTTGCCAACAGGATCTGCATTGTGGTGCTGACTTTTGCAGTAATAGTATTTGCACTGTGCCACCTTGAAAGCCAGGTACTGCACTGGAATTTCTTCTCCATGTCACTGCGCGGAAGTATCTTTCTGCCGCTTGCCATAGCCCTGCTGTTTCCAAAACTTCTGCCTCCGATCTGGGCTATACCGGCAATGATTATAAGTGCCTTCTTTGCTATAACCAGCAAATCTCTGTTCAATATTCCAATTCCCCCGCTGTTTGTTGCATTCATTGCCAGTGCAGTGATTGTGATACTGGGCATAACTGTAGGTAGAAAATACGACTACCGGATCAGAAAACACATTGCCGCTCTGCGACAGAGATTTCTTCACCGCAGCACCAATTAACCTATTAATTCACACGCTTCATTGCCGTTAAAACCGACAATTGCGGATCTGATCATACAGTTCAAACACCGCTGCAGCTATAATATCCACTGAGGTTCCGGCAATAGCCGCGTAGCGTTCATCATCCGTCTGAAAACCCTACCTCCGTCTGCCTGCAGTCCGGGCGTTCGCCGTGTTGTTTCAGAACGGCGACCAACTCAACCATTTGAAAAGAGGGTTACATCATGGATACCACCAGATTCTGCAATGATCTCGACAACCAGCTTGCCAACCGTACACCGGAAGAATTAAAAAAATACATAAAATGGCTACTGGAACATACCTCTATCGACGGAAGGAAGGAATTCATCCGGCAGTTCAGCTGCTCAGCCAGGGAAAAAAACTGGCCGTTCGAGACTTCAGCAGGAACCGGAACCGCAGTGGTTACTGACTGTTCTGATCTGACCCGGAAGGTGAACCTGATAACCGGGAAACTCTCAAAACTGCTGCAGGAACACCGCCAGCTTGTAATCAGCTATGAGGAAGGATGGGAGGAACTGTGTGAGGACTACACCGAAGACTTTGAATTTTATGACGAGACCGGCATCATACACGATGTAAAGGAAGCATTGGAACTTCTGCTCAAGTGTTCACAGGTGAAAAATTTTCCTCTCGCACGCAGAATGACCGATCTGCTGGTAGATTTAAGAATTCCCTTTGCCGGTGATTACAATCACATTGAATTCAGACTTGACGACGTATTTCAGAACAGTTTGATCCCCTCTTCAGAACAACTGAACGAAACTCTTGTCTATGCTGCATTTCTACTTTCAAACTACATGATTGAAGATCAGAATGTCAGGATGGAGCAGTTATACCGGCTGGTACAGAAACTTAAAATAAACGAAATAAATTTCGACAGTATGAAATCTCTATACGGGGCTGAACTTCCTGATCTTAATGAATTTCTCGCGCTGTGGATTGACTTCCTGGTAGCAAAACACCGGGAAAAAGATCCCTTCACCGAAAGCAACCAGTTCAGCAGTCTGCTCAGCAACAGTCTGATCATGCAGAGCTTTGACAATGCCTCGGCATCGGCAAAAAAACATGTGAAACAGTATCCTCAGCTGTTCAGCGCAATTTTTAACAAAAGATGGTACGACACCACTACGGAAAAACTCTACAATCTTACCCTTGAGGCTCTTAATGAAGCAGAGCCCGGCGTACACAAGGCGGAGTATGCCATGAAAGCAGCCTCTCTTGCCATCGAACTTCACAAACCTGAAAAGCTTGCAGATTTCTATATGGAGGCCTTCAGAGCTTCACCGACAATGGTCAACTACCTGAGGCTGAAAAGCAGTATTGAACCATCCGACAGAACTGCGGCTGACCGGCTCTCATCTCTGGTTTCAGAGCTGAACCGGATAAAATCAGCAGAAGGTTCAGAGTTTCAGCAGTCTCAATGGGAGCAGGTTTATACCCAGATCCTGGCGTTTGAAGGCAGGATCGGCGAGCTGATCCCGTATCTGAACCAACACTCATACACTCCGCCAGGAACTATCCTTCTGCTGCTGTTTGCTGTTTCTGACGGTACCTTTCTTGAGAAATCAGCCGATTCTGAAATGCTGACTAAAACAATTCAGGAAGCCGTATTTTTTGAGGCTGACGAATTTATCAACGGGACAGAAGCATGGAAATACAACTGCAACCGCTATCAGTATAACGTTCCATGGTACGGTATGGAAGAAACACGGGAACTGTTAAGGAATGTGCTCTTCAAAGCCAAAAACAACGTGACGGTCTCTGCAGAAAACAGCCGGCAAATCATAACTCAACTTAATTCCTTGATTGAAAATTATACTGATCACCTGACGTGCAATCTAAGAAGAAGCGAGTACGGACTGGGAGCTGCTCTAATCTACGAATACTGCCGTCTGCTCTCCGCCGTACATCCTGATTCCGATGATTCAGTAAAATGCCTGACCTACTATCTGTCGGAATTCAGCCGATGGAGATCTCTGGTAGAGCAGATCAGATCAAGAGTGCGAGACAACTAGCAGGCAGAAATCCAGACATCCACAGTTAGTAATGACAGTCCATGTTACGCAACTGTCGAAAAGTCCCGCGGCCGGTTCTGTACGGCCGCCTATTATTTTTTTTAATCGTCAAAATGACAATATTGAAAAATAACCAAACAAACAATATAATATCAAAAATTTGATATTAATCACTTTTCAATATATTTGGTACAGTCATATGAACAACGGAATGCTCAATACTGCAGTGCATGCTGCTCGTCTAGCCGGAAAAATTATTCTCAACAATTTTGAACGCAAAAACTTTAAGGTAGAAGAAAAAAACAAAAATGATCTAGTAACCAGCGTTGATCATGAAGTTGAACAGGCAATCAAAAATTACATTTTAGAAAAGTATCCTTCCCACCGCTTCCTTGGTGAGGAATACGGAGAGCAGACCAGTTCTTCTCCGGTTGTTCCGCAGAGAAGCCGAGATCAGATCAGTAAAAGTCACGATCCTAACGCTGAATATCTGTGGATTGTAGATCCAATCGATGGAACAACCAACTTTGTTCAGGGTATTCCCCACGTTGCTGTTTCCATTGCACTTAAGATCAACGGTCGCACCGAACTTGGCGTGGTATATGATCCAATCCGTGACGAAATGTTCCAGGCACTGCGCGGACAGGGATGCGAAATGAACGATCGCCGATTGAGAGTTGCTGACTCAAAATCACTTGACGGTACTATCATAGCAACATCATTCCCTCACCGTAAACGCGAACTGGTACCATACTACACCCAGATCCTGATGCGTGTATTCTCAGAGTGTGCAGACATCCGCCGCGCCGGAACAGCAAGTCTGGATTTAGCCTACGTGGCAGCCGGCAGACTTGACGGTTATTTTGAACTCGGTCTCGGACCTTGGGATCTTGCAGCAGGAGAACTGATGGTAAGAGAAGCCGGCGGACTTGTTTCCGACTTCGACGGCAACAACAAATATGAAGAAAGCGGTAATATTGTCTGCGGCAATGCAAAAATCCTGAGAGGACTGCTTGCCAACATTAAAGCTGTTAAAAAAGCTTAAAATTTAACCTATATCACATTTTTAACATCCGGCAGCACTTTTTATGTCGGCAAAACGTAAACCGGGTGTATATTATGCTTTGTCTCACTGCTTCAGGTGAGAAAAAATGCAGAATACGCGATGTTGGAAATGGTGGTTATAGTGAAAAAAATTCAGTTACTTATTGCTGTTGTACTTTCTCTGATGGTAGGTGCGGTTTATGCCCATGTAGATCATGGCAGCACCTCAGATGTATCCCTTGAAAAGAATTCCCAGATCCTTGGAAACTTCTCTGTAGACAATACCATAGAGCACAGATAATAAAGTTTCCGGAATATAATACAAGTAAAAAAACAGGCACTTAACAACAGTGCCTGTTTTTTTATTCATCCAGTTCAGTCGGATTTTATTTTCCAAGCGTACCCTTGTAATCAGGATTGAACGCAGTTCCACCCTCGGCAACCTGCTTCCAGTACGGACTCATGCTGCGAAGTTTGGCTATAATCTGCGGAACCTTCTCAAGAACATAATCGATCTCCGCCTCGGTGGTAAAGCGGGAAAGAGAAAATCTGATCGTTCCGTGGGCTGCAGTGAACGGGATCTTCATTGACATCATTACATGGGACGGCTCCAGCGAACCTGAGGTACAGGCACTTCCTGAAGAAGCTGCAATTCCCTCCTGATTAAGCAGAAGAAGGATCCCCTCCCCTTCAACATACTCAAAGGCAATGTTGCAGGTATTGGCGGTACGGTTTTCCGGATCTCCGGTTACAAAACAGTGTGGAATTTTCTCCAGCAGGCCGTTCTGCAGTTTATCACGAAGTCTTGCAACCTCGGTCTGCATATAGCCGATGTGACTGCCGGAAAGTTCACAGGCCTTGCCGAGCGCCACAATAGAGGCCACATTCTCGGTTCCGGCACGGCGGCCGCGCTCCTGATGTCCTCCTCTCATGAAATTGCGGAAACGGGTTCCGAATTTCACATAGAGCACACCTACCCCCTTCGGAGCATGGATCTTGTGACCCGAGAATGACAGCATATCGATATCAAGTTCACTGACATTCACATTGATTTTACCGATTGCCTGTACCGCATCGGTATGGAACAGGATCCCCTTTTCATGGGCCATTGCAGCCAGCTGCGGGATCGGAAATATCGTTCCGGTTTCGTTATTGGCCCACATGATGGTAACCAGAGCCACGCGATCGGACAGTTTTGATTTGTAAAAATCAAGATCCAGTCTGCCTTTGCTGTCTACCGGAACACGGTGAATGATATAGCCGTGTTCTTCAAGGAATGAACATACCTGAAGAATTGCAGGATGCTCCACCACGGAGGTAATAATTTCCTTTCTTTCCGGATATGCCTGCAGTGCCGAGTAGATGGCGGTATTGTCCGATTCGGTGGCGCAGGCGGTAAAGATTATTTCTGAATCCTTCTCGGCTCCGATAAAATCCCTGACACGGTGACGTGCCACATCAAGCGCCTTGCTTACAGGGACTCCGAAATCATGCATGGAGGACGGATTGCCGTAGATCTCTGTCAGATACGGCATCATTTCATTTACAACTTCAGGATCAATTCTGGTTGTTGCATTGTTATCAAGATAAACTTTCATTGTTTCTCCAACCTGAGAGGATTTAAAGTTCTGAACTGCCCACAGGATTGATCAGTAGCTGAACCCCGAGTCTTTCCCTGATCAGATTTGCAAGGAAGGAAATGGTCATTTCGCGCATCATGCAGCCGTCGCAGTGACCGGACAGATGTACATCGATATGGTCGTTTTCAACATGAAGCAGCTCGATATCACCGCCGTCGGCCTGGAGATTCGGACGGATTTCATTGAGCAGATCTTCAATCGGTTTCCACAGTTCATGATCGGTATTTCTAATCACCGTGGTACCGGAGGCTGAAGCTGCACTGCTGCCGCCCCTGTATTCCTTCATACGCAGTTCGCGCTCTTCACAGTTGTCGAACTCACCGTTCTTAACCCGCTCCAGGATCTTTTCAATCTTTTCATGACAGGAGCCGCAGGCACCGCCTGCCTTGGTATAGTTGATAACATCCTGAAGAGTGGTCAGGTTGTTTTCTTTGATATTCTTAACGATCTTGGCCTCGTCGATACCGAAGCACTTGCACACCAGCGGTGAATCAACGTGAGTCTCCTTCACATCCTCCCCTCTGAAATTGGCAATGGCGGCATCCAGGGCTTCTCGTCCCATAACAGAACAGTGCATTTTCTCAGGTGGCAGACCGTCAAGATAATCCGCAATATCCTGATTGGTAACCTTGGCAGCCTCTCCGAGAGTCTTGCCGATAATCATTTCGGTCAGAGCTGAAGATGATGCAATCGCACTGCCGCAGCCGAAAGTCTGGAAACCGGCATCCTCTATCACTTCTGTTTCCGGATTCACTTTTAACATTAATCTGAGGGCATCACCACAAACAATGGAGCCAACGTCACCTACGGCATTGGCATCTTCTAAAACCTTGGCATTTCTCGGGTTGAAGAAATGATCCTTCACTTTGTCTGAATAGTCCCACATATTATAATCTCCTCTAATAATGTGATCATTATACCATATTGGAGTAGGAATTATGACTGCAGATCCGGCCGATGGAATGTTTTTTCTCTGAGGCCGGGGAAAATCATATGGAAGGAGGTGCGGAGTTCTTCCGCGGTGAAGTCAGAAATGCATGCGGACAACCGGGCCTGCATGCACTGATAATCATGAAAATTTTTGATCAGCTCTTCTCGGCGAGAGAAGGATCAACCCCGCGCGGCTCTACAGCGGTGGAGAATACCAGCAGGGTGTTGGTTACACCGAACTTTTTCTGCAGAATACCGATAAAGGTATCAAGTTCAATGGTGTTTTTAAATGCAACCTTGATCAGCATTGAATAGTTGCCGGTAACACAGTTGCATTCAAGTACATTCGGACAGGTCTCAATATACTCGTAAAACTCAGGTTTACCCTTCGGAGGAACCTCAAGATTGATGAAAGCGGTAATAATGAACCCTAGCTTAAGCTGATCTACAATAGCGGTATATCCCTTAATAATACCCATGGTCTGAAGTTTATCAATTCTTGTTGAAACAGCAGGAGTCGATAAATTAACCTTTTCAGAAAGCATCTTTAATGAATAGCGTGCATTTTCCTGCAACAGTTTAATCAGTTGAATATCGGTTTTATCTAAGTGTTCCATGTTCGATCTAAAGAAGTAAAAAAACGATAGCGTGATAATACATAATGATTATTAATTTTTCAAACACTTACGCTAATTAATTAACATCACTTAACAAATTTTTATTAATTTTCTTAAGATAGCGCTCATTTTTGACCATTTCAACTTTCATTACATCGTTAGCTGTCCGCACCAAACCGGCTCTTCAGCCGCACCGCCGGTTACAGGTCCGGGTAATAATTTACGGTCAGCCGGGAACTGCTACTGCTGCGGGGCGCAAAAGGTGCATGCTTGCATGTGGGAACCAAGCCGCGTAAAATATACCGGTAGAGGATGACCGGATTTACATCCGCGCCCGCTGGCGCAGTGTTGCAGTTCAGCCGTTGCAGGACTGCATGAGCTCATGCTGCAGGACGGATTTTCCGCTGTAACAGCACAGAAGGATGATGTAGGATCAGGTCCCCGCGAAATCAGAACCCCGCAGGCTTTCCGGCGGTGACAGTCACAGTGCAGTTATAAACTGATCGGTAATCAGACCTCCAGGAACAGACCATGAACCGCAGCGAATACAACAGACTTTCCTCTCCGTTTTTATCGCATCTGGCCCGCAGTCTGTACCTTTTCATTATCAAACCGAAATCTGACGCATCAGGGCGATACACTATCGACTATGCGGTTCTGATCCATGAACTGTCAGTCTTCGCACTGGACAGCAACGAGCTGATCTACCGTCCCGGCACCGAAGAGGTTACCGCGGCAATCCTGAATCTGGTCAAGATCCAGCTGCTGACCATTAATGCTGCTCTCGACAGCGAACATTTTCAGAATGCAGTGGTAACAGTAATCAGCAAAGTTCACAATTCCGGCGAAAAGATGGCTTCTACAGCAAGGCTCAGACAGCGCCAGCACCGATTCGCCATGAGGGCAGACTGGCTTCCTTCGGAACAGTTTGCGGAACTGGCAAGAACCGGCATGCTGATCAATCATCAGTACAGCGAGGCGGAAATAGCGGAATTCAGATCCTACTGGATTTCCCGCGGTTCCCTGAACAATGAAAGTGAATGGGACTACAAATTTATCCAATATCTGAAAAGGCGTCACTCCAGGACTGCCAGTATCACCCCGATCTATACCGACACCATAGGACTTCAGAACAAATGAACAACAACTACGATCAAAACGAAAATTTCTCCGGAAGCAGCGCAGATTCAGATCAGAACGGTCTTGAGTCCTTGGAAAAAATCATAGCCGCCTTCAAAAAACAGATCCCGATAGAAAAGTTCAGCGATCACGGGCTGTATACCTATGAAGAACTGATGGAAATGAATGAAAAGCAGGCAAATATCGAAGCGGAAAGGAAACTCAGAGCAAGTCACAACCGGCACAAAAACGAACTGAGAATGCAGACCAGTCTGAATAAATCATGGACCTTTGAAAATCTGGATACAAATCCGTCGATCAATGAATGCATCTATAAAGCCGAGCAGTTTACCGTAAACTTCGCAAAATACCGCCGGGATCCGAAAAACACCACTGCTCCGAATCTGATTATCTGCGGTATTACCGGTTCCGGAAAATCACATTTTGCCGGAGCAATCACCCACCGTCTTATCAGCCAGGGCTTTGAGCCGCACTTCACCACCTTCCGTATTCTGCTGGATACATATCTGAACGCAAGAACGGAAAACGGCACATCAGGAGAAAATATAAAGTTCGAACTGATGCAGAAAATCAAAACCTGCGAGCTGCTGGTTCTTGACGATCTTGTCACCAAGAACACCACTGTAACCCCGTTCATAACCGATTTTCTGTCCGACATTCTGCGCTCAAGAGTGAACATGAATCTGAGCACAGTGCTGACTCTTTCAACCACTTTTGAACAGTTCCACCAGCAGTTCGGTAATTATGCCATGGGCTCAATTCAGGAGCTTAATCCAAGGATAATACAGCTGCCGGCTGTAAATCACCGCGGAAAAATCGGCAATTATGATCCGGAAAGATGCATAACAACCAGTTCCGTCTCCCAGGAGCCGATTCAGCTTTCAGATCAACTGTTCTAGGCCGCGTGCGTTTTCTGATCAGCTTTCTGTACCCCGCCATAGGGCGGGAACAGAAAGCTCCTGTCGTTTACATGCTTGATCTGACGCGAAAATCAACTATAATTTAGCGATATTGTTAACTTGATCAGTGCTGTTACCTGCAACGGTACAGCACCTATTTTTTGTGGTTTTTGTTTTATGGATAATTTTATAAGTAAAATTGCGGAACTTCTGAACAGTTTTGACGATCTGATCTGGGGACCGCCTCTACTGGTTCTTCTCATCGGGATCGGTCTGCTCCTGACTGTGTCGCTGCGATTCGTTCAGGTGAAAAGGCTTCCGCTGGCATTAAGATATATCGTATCGCTCCCTCCGTACCGCGGAGCTGCGAAATCCAAAGGTGAGATTTCAAGTTTTGCCGCACTTTGCACCGCACTGGGCGCAACCATCGGTACCGGAAACATTGTCGGTGTTGCAACTGCTGTAAGTCTCGGCGGTCCCGGAGCTTTATTCTGGATGTTTGTGGCGGCATTTCTGGGAATGGCAACAAAGTATGCCGAATGTCTGCTGGCGGTAAAATTCCGCGAAACCAAGGGAAACGGATATTATGTCGGCGGTCCGATGTACTATATTAAAAACGGGATCGGTCCTAAACATGCAACCTTTGCCAAAATTCTTGCCGTTGCATTCGCTGTTTTCGGGATCATGGCCGGATGTCTGGGGATCGGCACCTACACCCAGCTCAACGCAATTGTTGATGCCGCCTCACAGTTCCAGATCCCGAAAGTAAACTGCGCAATTCTGCTCACAGTCATTCTGGCGCTGATTATTCTCGGCGGTCTCCGATCCGTTTCAGCCGCATCCCAGAAACTGGTTCCGCTGATGGGGATCTTCTATGTAGTTTCCGCCTTATGCGTACTGTGGACCTATGCAGAGCAAATCCCGGCAGCAATCAGAATGATTTTTGAATATGCATTCACCCCTGCATCCGCAATCGGAGGTTTCACCGGTGCAACAGTGCTGATGGCAATCCAGAAAGGTATAGCACGCGGTGTTTTCTCCAACGAGGCAGGTCTGGGTTCCGCTCCGATAGTGGCAGCCTCCGCACGCACCAACCATCCGGTGGAACAGGGGCTGGTAAACATGACCGGAACATTCATTGATACCATAATCATCTGTATGATGACCGGTCTTACCCTGATTATTACCGGAGCCTGGTGCTCAGAAACTTCCGGTGCAGCCATGACCACTCTGGCTTTTACCACTGCGCTCGGTCCTACCCCGGGAGCATGCGCGGTCAATCTCAGTCTGATGCTCTTTGCCTTCACCACCATTCTGGGCTGGAGCTCTTATGCCGAGAAATGTGCAGTCTACCTTTTCGGACTGAACTGCAAAATTTATTTCAGAATTGTCTTTATTCTGTTTGTGGCATCATATATTCTGATCGTGATGTATGTAGACATGAACAATATCTCCGACAGAACTGCAATCAACTCCGTATGGGTGGTATCCGATATTGCCAACGGACTGATGGCATTTCCTAACCTGATAGCGCTGTTTATGCTCAGAAAGGTAGTTGTTTCAGAAACAGTTGATTACTTCAGAAACTTCCTGCCGAAGGCTAAACGACAGTAAACAAAGGGATATTGAACTGATATTTCAGGAACTGTTTTCAAAGAGGGAAACAGTTCCTTTTTTACCGGTTCTGTTACCTGCAGACTTCAACAGCAAGAATAAAGCCGGCCGGACCCGACAGTCCAACCGGCTTTATTCATTACCGGTACGCTGATTATACCGGCTGACGACCTCAATAAAGGCCTACTCTACTCGGAAAACTCAAAACCGAGACTTGCAGATTTTTCAAAATACTCTCTGGCAAGTCTGAGATCTTTTGTCACCCCGAGACCAAGTTCGTAGAACATGGACAGATATGAAATTGCACGCGGATGTCCCTGCTCCGCTGCCAGTTTGAAATACATGGCGGCTTTTTCATAGCTTTGATGAACCCCGATCCCGTTCTTGTACATAATGGCCAGATCATTCTGCGCTCTGGCATAACCGCGTTCAGCAGCCTGACGGTAGTATTGTACAGCACGGACATAATCCTGCTCGGTTCCAATCCCCTCCCTCAGCATTGCAGCTACCTTGTACATTGCCTTTTCATTATCAAGACCGGCGGCAGCCTGGAAATAATGGAATGCCAGTTCCGGATCCTGATTGCCGCTCTTTTCATAAAGACAGCCGAGGAAATACGGAGCATTGCAGTCACCAAGTTCAGCAGCCTGCTTATAGCATTTTTCTGCTTTGGCCAGACTCGGCTTGACAGCATAACCGTGTTCATATGCCAGTCCCAGATTGCAAAGAGCCTCAGGATATTCCTGTTCTGCAGCCATTTTGATATATTTGAGAGCCAGCGGATAATTTTTTGAAACTGAATTACCCTCAAGATAGTATTCACCGATAATGCTCTGAGCTTCAGCATCACCGAGATTTGCAGCCTTGGTATAGTACTCGATGGCCTTGAAGATATCCTTCTCCACACCGTAGCCGCCGTCATAAAGACGGGCAAGATTGAACAGCGCGTCGGCATCATCAAGTTTTGCAGCCTGTTCATAAAGTGAGACAGCATGATCGAGATCCTCTTCGACACCGTCACCGTTTTCATACAGCACAGCCAGCGCAAACAGTGACTTGGCACGCTGGGCGCTGAGACTCTTCGGATCATGAAGAATACCGCGGGCAAAGGCATAACTGTGATTGTATTCCGGAGTGAAATCAACACTCAGGCTGAGTTCATAATAATGTCTGGCCTTTTCATAATCAACGTCGGTTCCGCGGCCCTCGGCATAACTCAGACCCAGATAGTACATGGCATCAGCGCTTCCGAGTTCTGTTCCTTTCTTGTAACATTCAAAGGATTTGTTGTAGTTGCGGGTTTCACTGCTGACAAAATCATAGATATTGCCAAGGAGTGCCTGGGCGTGTACCGAGCCGAGATCTGCCGCCATTCTGTAATATCTGGCGCCCTTTTCCAGATCGACCTCAACACCGAGCCCGCGGGAATAGAATCTTCCCAGTGCACACAAAGCGTCAGGATCATTGCGTTCGGCAAGATTCTGGTACAGTTCAAGCGCCTTTTCGTAATCCTGGTCAGTGCCGGTTCCTGTATCATACAGAAGTGCAAGCAGTTTCATTGAAGGTCTGTCATTCATGGACGCAGCCTTGCGCAGGTATTTGAACGCAAGCTCGCTTCTGCTTCCGGGAACGGTTGAATCAAGATGAAGTTCGCCCAGTCTTGAAAGAGCTGGAAGGAAGTTGCTCTCGGCAGACATGGTATAGTAGCGTACCGCCTCCCCAATGTTTCTGTCCACAGTTTCACCGTCATCATAGAAGAAACCGGTCCAGAACTGGGAGAAGGAAAGTCCGTTGTCAGCCGCCAGTTTGAAATAATCAAAGGATTTTTTGAGATTGGTTCTCAGATTCTTGCCCTGATAGTACTGTATACCGAGATATTCGGCAGCTTCGAAATTGTTAAGCTGGATGGCACGTTCAAACAGAGCCACAGCCTTGCGGGTATCTTTTCTGACTCCGTCTCCAACCAGATATTTGTGACCCTGAAGAAAACAGATGCTAGGATCCTCTTTCGGGGTCTGCTCCTCCTGAACAGACGCCACTGCATCAGCACCGCTGTTCTGCACAGTCTCTTCAGAATGCTGTTCCTCTGTGATACCGGAGGCGGCAGTTGCAGATACCGTTTCCGCAGCAGATTCAGGCACAGTTTCAACAGCCGGTTCCGCCGCTGTTCCAACAACCGTTTCAGATCCTCTTTCGGCAACAGTCTGCACTTCAGTTCCGGTCAAGGCATCATCCAGTTCGGGTATTGACGGTTGATATCCGTTATTTCCCATTGTTTCCATAATTGTATAATTCTCCAATATTCCTGTTGTTTGTGCTGTTATTTCAGATCTTCTATGCTGATCCCCTCATCCCCGATCACAAGCTCTCCATCCCTGGTGTACTTACTGTTTTCAAATTCTTTCGGAATGGATATTTTGCCTCCGGTTCTGCAGCCGTAGTCGGCATAAAGACTCATGGCACATACCTTTAAATGCTCAATAAGCGTGGTAAGAGTATCGTCAAATTCCTCTTCAGACATCTCATCCCCGCTTTCCAATCTTGTGTAGTTTGATATTTCCTCTACAAGCTCCTTGCCGCTGTCATCCATTTCATCACGGTCGATCTCGCAGCCGAAAGCTACCAGAAAAGCTTCTGCCCAGATTGACAGAAAATAAACTGATACTTCAGGATCAGTCATTTCCTCTTCAAAAGGAAATTCGATCGTCTCCATATCGTGAAACTGGGAACGTACAAGTTTAAAAAAATCCAGGATCCACTCTTTGATCTCTGATGACAGAGGTTCACCTGAATTGATAATATTCGATATTTTAGGCATATATACAGATGGATCATCTGATGCACCGCCGGCAATCAGTCCGCATACGACAGCGTGAACCTCGCATGTCTCAAGTTCCATATGCTCTGCGGCAAGTGCGGCTGCTCCGTCTATCCATGCCTTCTTCATTGTTTCTGAAATCATATTAAAAAAATAACACCAAACCTTATATAAGTTGCAATACAGTATTGTAAACAAAAAAGCAGGATAAAAGGAAATACAATTTGTCAGTTTTGTATACTGGATTGTCTTTTGATTACAAAGTGTCGTATTTTAAGCGCTGACGCCATTACCGCAGAGCAATCACTTTAACTCGTCCGGGAACGGGTATTACCCCCTCGCTGCTCCGGTCGGCAGGAAAAATCGAATGCTGCCGGCAGGAAGGGTTTCAAGTCTTCGAAACAATCATGATCAGCGGCGGAGGGAATACGATATTCAGGGCATCCCACCCCTCTGCGAACTACTGATAAACATCTGACATTGTTCCCCGCTAAAACTATCTGCAGAGAATGCGAACACAATCCGTTCTGTATGTTCAAAATATGTTTTTTTGTTAAGCAGGGACAGGACAAAGTCTTGACATAATGGAGCAATTTTTTCATAATTTAGACATACAAAAGAAAAATATTTTAATGTTGTTTTTCATTATACCGAGGCAGAGGAATGAGTTCTGACGAGATTGAAAAAGTAGAAGTTGAAGTTCACGGAGAGAGGTTTACCTTAAGATGCACTGCCGGCGAAAGCGACGTGTACCGCCGTGCGGCACGCGAAGTAAATAAAGCTATCGGCGATATGCAGAACCTTACCGGAAACAAACTTGAACTCAATAAAATCCTGTCCCTGGTAGCAGTAAACTTCTGCCATGATCTTATTGCAAAAGACAAGGAATTTGAAAATAAACTCCTCGCTGCAAAAGATCAGGTTAAAACCATCATCAACAGAATTGATGCAATTGGTGACGATTTTTCCTAGTGTGAGTTGCTTATGACCCTGAGCCGATGCAAAAAACTTTGGTGTCGTTTCCTCATAGGTGTGCAGGCTCAACTTGTATTGAGAAGCCTAATATGTTGTAACTCGATTACCGTCTTGAACCAACGGGTTCAAGGATCACACAAGCATTCATGCTAGGATCCCCTTAAATGTTCAGAAAAGAAATCAGAGTACAGATCCGGAACAGGAGAAGAGAACTTTCTCCCCAGTTCCAGCTTCAGGCATCTAAAAATATAGTCAGTCTCATCGAAAAAGACTTCCCTTCAGTTTTCAGCCGCGGCACCTTTGCCATTTATCTAACCAATGACGGAGAGCTCGATACCTCCGCACTGATAAAACATCTGTGGAAACTCGGAAAAAAAGTATGTTTACCGGTTATCGGTGAAGACGGTTCCAGACGGATGACATTCAGGGAGTATCTACCCGACTCCCGGATGGAGGAGAACCGGTACGGCATTCAGGAGCCTGCCGCAGAAAACTGCGAGATCCCGCTTGAACAGATCGACGTGGTCTTTACCCCGCTGGTGGCTTTCGACGCAAACGGAAACAGACTCGGCATGGGAGGCGGCTTCTACGACTGCACCCTCAGAGAAAAAGCCCCGCGGACCATGGTCATCGGACTGGCTCACGATTTACAGCAGGTTGATACACTGCCGGCGGAGGCATGGGATGTTCCGCTTCCATGTATCGCCACCCCGTCAAGAATTTTTCATTTCAAGCAACAGATCTAAGGTAACTAACATGAATCAGAACGAATTAAAAAAGGCTGTGGCACAGGAAGCAGTCAAATACGTAAAACCAAACTCGGTACTCGGTGTGGGAACCGGTTCAACTGTAAACTGCTTCATTGATGCACTGGCACCGATCAAAGATCAAATAAAAGCCGCAGTTTCCAGTTCAGAGGCAACAACAGCAAGACTCAAGGATCTCGGGATCAAGGTAATCAGCCTCAACGATGTAGATCACCTGGATATATACATCGACGGCGCAGATGAAATCAATGAAAACATGGAAATGATCAAGGGCGGCGGCGGCGCACTTACCCGTGAAAAAATTGTTGCATCCGTTTCCAAACAGTTTATCTGCATCGTTGACGAAAGCAAGGTCGTTAAAGAACTGGGCAGATTCCCGCTGCCGATCGAAGTTATTCCGATGGCAAAGGAATCAATTTTCAGAAAACTCAAGGATCTCGGCTTTGAACCGGTTCACCGTGACTTCACCACTGACAACGGCAACTGCATCATCGATGTAAAAGGTATGAACATTACCAATGCCAGAGAGTGGGAAGAAAAGATCAACAACTGGGTGGGCGTTGTTACCGTAGGTATTTTTGCCAACCGCAAGGCTGATGTACTGCTGATCGGAACTGAAAACGGAGTTAAGACCGTCAAGTAGCACCATATTCCACCAGATAATACCGGATAAGGACTGAAAACAGGATCTGTACAGAATTAGTTTTCAGTCTATTCTTTTCCTGCTCAGTGCTGTCATTATCACTGTTAAGGGACGCCAGATTTATAACCCCGGCTTCCGCACGAAATCTTCAGAAAAAATATAACCCAAACTAGCCTTTCGTTTGATAATCCAAATATAGCAGCATTGGAATATCGTGCAATAAGGGAACATTGGCATATAGAAAATAAATTGCACTGGTGTCTAGATATGAATTTCGGACAGGACCATATGCAGATCAAAAACAGAAATTACCTTAGAAACTGCGAGATGTTATCAAGGATTGCGTTGAATGCTATAAGGCTGTTGGAGCCAAAATTCAGGAGGCCAGGCAGAAATGAA
>ONPL01000013.1:0-36174 GCA_900319705.1 uncultured Pseudomonadota bacterium
ATGATTGTTTATCACATATCTGCCCTGATTATACAGATGTCTGGAATAAAGAAACTGCTCTTCAAACCATTCTGTTTTATCTATATAGAAGCATGCGCATAAAATCATTGTAAAGCTCTTTGTTTGGATATGCATTTAATATATGACTGATTATAACATTATATACACGTAAATCAAATATTATTAATAATATGCATTTATATTATTCAAATATGTCAATTTTAAAATTCAAACAACAAGTAATATTTTGGAATTTAAAGTCTGTTTGATGATTATTGGTAACAAGGTTATAATCAATACTAAATTACAACAGAGCCACAGAGATTTATCCGGGTGTCCGGATGGATCTTACGGATTAGTTTTCGAAAGGCCGGTTGAAAGCACCGGACCGGATCAGAATATCGGAATTTTTTACAGAAACCTGCCGCAGGACCGCCTGCCCTGATTATGGAGATTGGATATGTTTTCATTGGAAGAAAGTGAAGTAAGAGAGGAAATTGTCAGTGAAATGCAGACAGTTGGTGATGTGATGAGATATCTAATCACCACATTTGATGCTTCGGATGTTTTTTACGGCCACGGTGCCGACAACGCCTTTGAAGAGGCACAGCTGATGCTGGCTCCAGTTCTCAATCTGGAGTTTTCGGAAATTGAGGAATTTTACGATACCAGACTGACCGTAAGGGAAAGAAAGGAAATCGCCGAATTTGCGGTTAAAAGAATTTTCGAACATATTCCGACTGCATATCTGACCAATATCTCCTGGTTCTGCAATATTCCGTTTTATGTGGATGAGCGTGTTCTGATCCCCAGATCCCCGATTGGAGAACTGATAAAGAACAGGTTTGAAGGATATCTTCCTCAGGATCAGGAAAGTTTCCAGATCCTTGACATGTGTACCGGTTCCGGCTGTATTGCCATTGCAACCGCAGTTACCATGGACGGGGCGGCGCTGGTTGATGCGGTGGATGTTTCCGAGGATGCCATTGATGTATGCTATACCAATATTGAGAATATCGGAGTTGAAGAGCTGGTTACCCCGATTATGTCAGATCTGTTCGAGAAACTTGAGGGCATGAGTTACGATCTGATTATAGCCAATCCTCCGTATGTGGATGAGGTTGATTTGAACAACATGCCGGAGGAATATCTGCATGAACCGCGTCTTGCCCTGGAATCAGGGGAGGACGGCCTGGATCTTACCATCAGAATTCTCAGGGAGGCTCCGAAATACATGAAAGAGGGAGCCTGGCTGATCTGCGAGGTCGGCAACAGCATGGTGAACCTTACAGCCCGTTATCCGGACTACAGTTTCAGATTCATCGAGTTTAAAAACGGCGGCAACGGCGTGTTTGCTGCAACCAGGGAAGAACTTCTCAGTTATCAGTTTTAAGGATTATATTTAAATGTCAGGAAATACAATAGGATCTGTTTTCAGAGTAACTACCTGCGGCGAGAGTCACGGGATCGGTCTGATGGCGATAGTGGACGGCGTACCGCCGGGAATGGAACTGTCAGAGGCGGATCTGCAGCCGGATCTGGATCGTCGCAAACCGGGCCGCAACCAGTTTACCACCCCCCGCAAGGAGGATGATCTGGTAAAGATTATATCCGGTGTCTTTGAAGGCAGAACCACCGGAACCTCCATCGGTCTTATGATCGAAAACACCCAGCAGCGTTCCCAGGATTATTCCGAGATCATGAATAAATTCAGACCGGGTCATGCTGACTACACCTATTTTGAAAAATACGGGATCAGAGACTACCGCGGCGGCGGAAGATCTTCTGCCCGTGAAACTGCGGTAAGAGTAGCCGCCGGAGCCATAGCCAAAAAATATCTGCGCGAAAGATACAATATTTCGATCCGCGGTTATCTGTCCCAGATCGGCGGGGTTAAGGCAGAAAAGATCGAACTGTCCCAGGTTGAGAACAATCCGTTCTTCTTTGCAGATCCGGATAAACTGGCCGAGGTTGAGGAACTGATGAGAAATCTTAAAAAAGAGGGTGATTCCATCGGTGCCAGGGTTGAGGTGGTCGCCTCCGGAGTTCCTGCAGGTCTCGGAGAGCCGGTTTTTGACCGTCTTGACGCAGATCTGGCGTATGCCATGATGGGCATCAATGCCGTAAAGGGGGTTGAAATCGGAGCCGGTTTTGATGTGGTTGAGCAGAAAGGCTCTGAACACCGGGATCTTATTTCTGCAACTGGATTCAGCAGCAACCGTGCCGGAGGTATTCTCGGCGGGATCAGTACCGGTCAGAATATCGTGATCGCAATGGCTCTCAAGCCTACTTCAAGTATTCTGATCCCCGGCCGGACTATCGACAGGGATGGCAATGAAACCGAAATTGTTACCAGAGGCAGACACGATCCGTGTGTGGGGATCCGTGCAGTTCCGATTGCCGAGGCAATGTGTGCCATTGTACTGATGGATCATGTCCTGAGAGATCGTGCACAGAACGCTGATGTTCATCGCAGAAGTCTTTTTAACATATAACCGGATCCGCTGAAAACGGTTATACGGCCGCGGTTGTTAGTACAGCTGCGGCTTTTTATTTCAAGTTATGAGCCGATTTTTTCTCAGTATTCCGTGCTGCTCAAATTTTTTAATCAGTCAATGATGTTTATGTCCACCGGATGCTGCGGCTACCTGTTCAATTCCTGGTCTGCTCCAAATATGTGAACGTGCTCTAAATTCCGTATAATTTTGTAGCAGAAACGATATCTATACACATTGTATGCGGTTGAATCTGTTGCTACTATACTGTTAAGTTTTCAATAAAAAATGGAGTTTAGGATATGTCTCTGATCAATAAAGAAGTGGAAGATTTTGCAGTTCAGGCCTTTGTTAACGGTGAATTCAAAAAAATAACCAAAGCCGATATTATGGGCAAATGGACGGTATTTTTCTTCTATCCTGCCGATTTTACTTTCGTTTGTCCTACCGAACTGGAAGATCTGCAGAACAAGATGGAGGATTTCAACCGGATCGGCTGTCAGATTTTCAGTGTTTCAACCGATTCACACTTTGTTCACAAGGCATGGCATGATCATTCCGACCGTATTAAAAAGATTACCTATCCGATGCTGGCTGATCCGACCGGTAAACTCAGCCGTGCCTTCGACGTTATGATTGAGGACGACGGAATGGCTGAAAGAGGAACCTTTGTGGTTAATCCGGACGGAAAGATTGTGGCTTATGAGGTTAACAGCGGCAATGTAGGCAGAAACGCAGATGAACTTTTCAGAAAAATCCAGGCGCTGCAGTTTGTAAGAGAGCACGGAGATGAAGTATGTCCTGCAAAATGGCAGCCGGGCGCTGAAACTCTCAAGCCTAGTCTCGATCTGGTAGGTCTGCTGTAGCAGCCGGCTTTCTTTTCCTTCACATTGCACTGCGGCTGCGAAGCGGCCGCATTTCCCGCATTCAGAGATCATTTATTTAAGGTTTAAAGAAGATGTATGATTTAGTGATAATCGGCTCCGGTCCCGCCGGTCTGACTGCCGCGATCTATATGGCCAGAGCACGTTACAGAGTTCTGGTGGTTGAAAAGGAGAATACCGGAGGTCAGATTACCATTACCTCCGAAGTGGTGAACTATCCAGGCATTCTGAGCGTTTCCGGAAAGGAGCTTACCGCCACCATGAAAATCCAGGCCGACAGTTTCGGTGCCGAATTTGCCAAAGATCAGATTACCGGCATTCAGAAGCAGGAGGACGGAACTTTTATTGTAAAGGGAACCAGACAGGAATACCGTACGCTTGCCGTGGTGATTGCCACCGGTGCCCACCCGCGCAGGATCGGATTTACCGGAGAGGATGAGTTCCGCGGCCGCGGGGTTGCGTACTGTGCGACCTGTGACGGTGAGTTTTTTACCGGTAAAGATGTATTTGTGATCGGCGGAGGATTCGCCGCGGTGGAGGAGTCCATCTTCCTTACCAGATATGCAAAATCGGTGACCATCAATGTCAGAAAGGCCAGATTCTCCTGTGCCCAGTCGGTGGTGGATGAACTGAAAAAACACGATAAAATAAAGGTTAATTTCAATACCGAGGTGGTTGAGGTATCAGGCAGCGGGGTGCTGCAGAAGTTGGTGCTTAAAAACAACCAGACCGGTGATGTGACAGAGCATACCGCACCGCAGGGCGAAATGCTCGGCGTCTTTGTTTTTGCCGGCTATGAACCTGAAACCGGATGGATCAGAGATTCCGCCTGCGGCGTGGAACTTGATGAATCAGGATATATTGTAACCGACGCAAACAGAAAGACCACGGTGGACGGAATCTATGCTGCCGGTGATGTGTGCATCAAGAATCTGCGTCAGGTGGTGACAGCAGTCTCCGACGGTGCGGTTGCCGCAACCGAGGCGGAGAAACACGCGGCGGCCATGCATGAGAAACTGGGGCTTCCTCAGTTTGAGGTAAGGGCGGTGAACCGGCCGGCTGCAGCGCCGGTGGAGGCTCCGAAGGAGGAGAAAGCCTCCACTGAGCAGGGCGGATCCTTTATAACCGATCAGATCAGATCCCAGCTGGTACCGCTGTTTGACAAGTTTTCATCGACTGTTACCATCAAGGGTGAAATCAACCGTACCTCTTTCGGCAGGGAAATCGCATCCTTCATCGGTGAATTCAAGGGAATGTCGCCGAATGTTCTGACCAGAATCGAGGAGATAGCCACGGATTCCGACAGTCAGAATGTACCGGTGATTAAAATCCTGAACAGTGCCGGGGAGGAGACCGGCCTGGAGTTTCATGCGGTTCCTGGAGGTCATGAATTCAACTCCTTCATTATCGGTCTGTACAATGTGGCCGGTCCGGGACAGAAAATTGATGATGAGGATCTTGCCGGGATCTCAAAAATTATTTCGGAGAAAAACGTCAGGATCTTTGTTTCACTGTCGTGCACCATGTGTCCGGAAACTGTTATGTCGGCTCAGAAAATTGCCACCATGTCCAACCGGGTTTCTGTAAAGGTATATGATCTGCAGCATTTTCCTGATCTTAAAGAGAAATATCAGATTATGAGTGTTCCATGCATTGTGATAAATGATGAATCTCCGCAGTTCGGCAAGAAGAATATCAGCCAGTTCCTGGATCTGCTGACCAAGTAGAGGCTGAATTATTTCCTTCCATATCAGGGAGACTGAATGGTTCAGTCTCCCTTTTTCTTGTTTTTATGATCTTGATCAATCAGTAAATTCAATAATTGATAACACAGTAAAAATAATAGTATTTCCATAACTATATGATCTAGCTTGGAAAGTTTTCTGTCTGGTAAATAAAATGGAAAAAATACTTATTGCTGATCAGGATGAGATCAACCTGATGGTTACGGAAATGGTTTTGCGGGAAGTTGGTTATGATGTTTCTGCAGTTTCTGATTATGACGACTGTGTCAGAATGCTGAAAGAGTGCCAGTTTGATCTGCTGCTGCTGGGGTTTGAATCATCCCAGAGCACGGTTTTCCGGCTGCTTGAGGAGATCCGTGCCAATCCGGCTATATCCTGGATCAAGGTGACCATGATGGTGTCATCCTCTGTCAGAACCGATATTTCAAATGCGTACCGGCTGGGGGTAATCAACTTCATCAAAAAGCCGTCCCTGCCGGAGAAACTGATTCAGAAAGTGAGGGATGCCCTGAGGATCAGAAAGAAAAGCACCATTCTTATTGTTGATGACGATCCTGTGAATCTTATGTCTGCATCAGCTCTTTTCAATATCCGCTACAACGTGATAACAGCAGAAACAGGTTCGGCGGCACTGGAAATAATCAAATCAGAGAAGCCGGATTTACTGCTGATGGATCTGCACATGCCGGATGTGGACGGTTTTGATGTGATGAACCATCTGGCTGAACAGGAGGGCGGATCAAGAATTCCGGTGATTGTTATGACCGGCGACGAGGATCTGGATACCGGGGCCGAGATCTTCCAGGCCGGAGCGATGGATTACATTTCCAAGCCCCTGGTGATGCAGATTGCCATCCACCGCGTACGCAGAGTGATAGAACTCAGTCATCTGCAGAATGATCTCAAGGAGGAGGTAAGGAAGAAGACCAAGGAGCTGATGATTACCAACAACCGGCTGCAGTCACTGTCGGATCAGACAATTTTCGCTCTTGCAGGGGCAATAGATGCCAAACACTCCTATACCAACGGTCATTCCCGCAGGGTTGCCAGGTATGCCAGGGAGATTGCCAGACGTATGGGCAAGACCCAGACCGAGCAGAAGGAAATCTACAGTGTTGCGCTGCTGCATGATGTGGGGAAAATCGCCATTCCGGACGGGATAATCGACAAGCCTGCCAAGCTGACGGATGAGGAATATGAAATTATCAAGTCCCATACCACCAAGGGGTATGAAATTCTCAAGACCATCTCCGTGATGCCGATCCTGTATTACGGTGCGCGATGGCACCATGAAAGATATGACGGGACGGGGTACCCTGATGGCAAGAAAGGCGGGGAGATCCCGGAAATAGCAAGAATAATCTGTGTTGCCGACTGCTACGACGCCATGAGTTCTGACCGAAGCTACCGCAAGGCTCTGCCGCAGAATTTTGTCCGCGAGGAAATCGAGAACGGACTCGGAACGCAGTTTGATCCTGAAATCGGCAGAATTATGCTGGAAATGATCGATGAGGATCCTGATTACACGATGTGCGGAAGGGAGAAGCCGGAACAGTAGCACCGCGCAAATTATACAATTCTGACGGGAAGAAAAAATTATGCAGACACTGGATGAAAACATATATTCTGAGGAGATGGAAAAACTCCGCAGCGAACTGGAACAGCTCCGCAGGGAAAATGAAATTCTTAAAACAGCCAATGAGCAGACGGACTGTATCAGAAGAGACAGTCTGAAGCAGAGTTTCTATATCGGCCAGGTGCTCAAAAGCGCCCCGTATCTGCTGATCCTGACCGACAGCAGAATGCAGACGGTGATGACCTCCGACGTTTATTTTCAGTACGAAAAATCCTACAGTAACGAGCAGCTGCGCAACGGGCTGCCGCTCAGTCTTGTAATGAAGAACATCTTTTCACCCGAACAGCTGCACCAGCTTATATCTGAATGTTCCAAAGTGCTGGAGGGGCAGGCTGCGGAGCCCTATCTAATCCGGGCATGCTGCGGGGAAAGAAAAATTGACTGGCAGATTGTAATCAGTCCGATGGTGCGGAACGGAACTGTTGCCGGACTGCATATACTGTTTGTGGAAATGACGGAAATCATTGATGCCCTGGAACAGGCGCGAACCGCCAACAAGGCAAAAAGTAATTTCCTGGCAAACATGTCTCATGAAATAAGAACCCCGATGAATGCGGTTATGGGAATGTCGGAGTTTATTCTGCGTGACAGCTCCGACCCCAAGGCCAAACGTTATGCCTCGATGATCAGATCCTCCTCCAAGACACTGCTGTCCATTATCAATGATATTCTTGATTTCTCAAAGATCGAGTCCGGCAAGATGGAGATTGTCAATGCCTACTACAAACTTTCATCGCTGATCAATGATGTAGCCACCCTGATCGAGATCAGGATCCATGACAAACCGGTAAAGCTGGTGCTGGATCTTGATCCTGACATTCCGGATGAACAGTACGGTGATGAGGTGAGGATCAAGCAGATTTTGGTAAATCTGCTGGGAAACGCGGTTAAATTCACCCGCAACGGATCTATAACCGTATCTCTGCGGATGGAGAAGCATGATGAAAAATACAATAAACTGATCTGCCGGGTGACGGATACCGGGATCGGCATGAGAAAGGATGAAATCGAGCATATTTTCGATAATTTCACCCAGATAGACACCACCAGGGATCGCTCACTGGAGGGAACCGGTCTCGGTCTGCCGATTACCAAGCTGCTGATCAATATGATGGGAGGGGAGATTTCCATTGAAAGTGTATACGGTAAGGGAACCACGGTAAACTGCTACATACTTACCAGTTCCAGAGATCCTACTCCGATCGGCGGCGTGAAGCAGATCCGCGGTAGTACCCTCAGTTCAGATGTGTACAAGGCCACCTTTACTGCAAAAAAGGCAAAAATTCTGATAGTTGATGACAATGATCTCAACATACAGGTTGCCTGCGGGGCACTGGAACCGTACAAAGCTGAGATTGACTGTGTAACCAGCGGTGCAGAGGCCATGCTGCAGTTTTCCAAGGAACGTTATGATCTGATTTTTATGGATCATATGATGCCGGTCATGGACGGAGTGGAGACCGCCTCCATGATCCGTAAAATGCCGTTCGGGGAAACTGTTCCTATTGTTGCTCTTACCGCCAATGCTCTTAACGGTGCCGCCCAGGAATATAAAAGACTCGGTTTCCAGGATTTTCTGTCAAAACCGATTGAACCCTATAAACTAGAACAGATCCTGCTGAGGAATCTGCCGCGGGAGCTGATTGACGGCGATGTTGCGGTAGAGCCGCAGAGATTAACCGAGGAGCAGCAGATGCAGCAGACCGTGGAGGCTGCCTGCACCAGTGATGAGGCTGAGATTGATACCAAAATGGGGCTGCGCTACTGCATGGGCAATATCGATTTCTACCGGAAAATGCTCAAGGTGTTCGGTACCGGAAACCTTTTCAGTGAAATTGACGAACTGTACAGCAATGGCGACTGGAGCAACTATCAGATCAAGGTCCACGGACTGAAGAGTTCTGCGCTGACCATCGGTGCCTTCTATCTGTCGGAACGGGCGAGGGAGGTGGAGCAGGCGGCAAAGACCGGCAATATCGGATTTGTAACAATGCACCATGATGACCTGCGACGGATCTATAACGGGGTTATCGGAAAAATCTCCAATGGTGATGTTTCGGTGTAGGGGATCTTTCAGCTGGTCAAATGTTGTGTCGGCGGATGCTAAAAAGTTGATCCGCTGTAAATATTTAAATGCTGTCTTCACTATAACTCTGTAAATCCTTGTATAATCATTTATGAATATATTTTTGCGTGATGGAGAGTAGAAATGTCAGACCTGGAATCTGCACTGGACTGGATTGTAGATCCCTTAATGAAGAGTATGGATTTTGAGTGCACAAGCAGGCAGATCAAGCTGATGAATGAGATCCGCAAGAACTACCAGAGTGCCATCAATGACAAATCCCAGCTTTACATTGAGGCCATTGAATCAATTCCTGTTCCTCTGTTTATGAAGGACAGTCAGCTTAATGTGGTGTTTTCCAACCGTGCCTTCGATCGCATCTACAACAGTTATCTCAAGCAGGATCTTGATATATTCTCCGGGATTGTTGAACAGGAGAAAACTCTTCTGATGGAGCCGGCGGGACAGATCCTGAAGATTATGCAGCTTGCCAACCTGGGCATAAGCTACTGGGGCTCCCATGTTAAGTATACCGATTACAGCGGAGTGGTGCAGAATTATATTGCCGGTACCCTGAGGGTGTTTTCAAGTGAGGAGGAGCTTAAGCTCAACATTGCCTACCTGCAGGAGCAGCTGGCCCGTTTCTCTCTTTCTGACGAAATTACCGGGATCGGCAACCGCAATTTTGCCATTTCCAATCTGGAAAGTTTCATCAACAATCATCTGCGCTACGAGGAGAATTTTTCAATTGTTCTGATCAAGGTTGATAATCTCGGTGAAATCAGCAGAAAATTCGGCAATACTGAAGGAAACTACACCCTGCTGGCTATCGCCCAGAAACTAAGATCAAACCTGCGCAGCGGAGATGTCGCCACCCGCTATACCGATGATCAGTTCCTGGTGCTGGTAAAGGATCGCAGACCGTCCAATGTCGGGTACGTAGCTGACAGACTGCGCAAGGAACTACACAAGATCAGTTTTGATACCCCGCATCCGCTTAAAGTCAGTATCGGTGTTGCCTGCCATAATGTCGGCGAAAACAAGGAGGAACTGCTGAACAAGGCGATGGATGACATGAGACCGGTAGATTAGAACGTTTCACGCGGCGGCATGAGCCGCTGTTCCCTTTTCTTTTTCTCTCTTTAACTCAATGAAAAGAAAACTCCATCCCAGGGATGGAGTTTTAATTTGAGATTTGAGTTTTGTAATTGTTTTTAGAGAAGATGAATATCAAGTTTCTCGCATTCAGCTCTCATGTCATCAGGCCAGATACTTGCCTGGATTTCACCGACATGAGCCTTGTGCAGAAGAACCATACAGAGTCTGCTCTGTCCGATACCGCCGCCGATACTCAGCGGAAGTTCGTTGTTGAGAAGTTTCTGATGGAAATAAAGCTCTCTGCGTTCCTCTTTTCCTTCAATTCTGAGCTGTTCGAGCAGAGAAGTCTGATCTACGCGGATCCCCATTGAGGACAGTTCCACTGAACGGTCAAGCCATGGATACCAGATCAGAATATCACCGTTGAGGCCTTTCTTGCCGTCCTCGTTCGGTGTTGACCAGTCATCATAGTCAGGAGCACGGCCGTCATGTTTTTCGCCGTTGGACAGCTTGCCGCCGATCCCCATCAGGAATACAGCACCGTATTTTTTACAGATTAAATCCTCACGTTCTTTAGGAGATTTGTCAGGATACATCTGCAGCAGATCCTCGCTGTGGACAAAAGTGATTTTTTCAGGCAGGAACGGTTTGAGCCCCTGGTAGTTTTCACAGGTAAGATATTCAGTTCTTCTGATGGCCGAGTAGATCCTTTCAACCACGCTCTTAAGAAAGCTGATGGTACGCTGTTCTCTGGTGATTACAGCCTCCCAGTCCCACTGATCCACATACAGCGAGTGAAGGTTGTCCAGTTCCTCGTCAGCTCTGATGGCGTTCATATCAGTGTAGATACCGTTGCCCGGTTCGATATGATGTTCGGCAAGTGACAGACGTTTCCATTTTGCCAGAGAGTGAACAACTTCGGCCCTGGATTCATTTAAATCTTTGATAGGGAAAGAAACAGGTCTTTCAACTCCGTTGAGATCATCGTTTATACCGAGACCGTTAAGTACGAACAGAGGTGCGGTTACACGTCTTAAGTGAAGTTCTGTTGCAAGGTTAAGCTGAAAGAAATCCTTGATCATTTTAATACCGTGTTCGGTAGAGTTGCGATCAAGAACGCAGGAAAAATTTACCGGTTTGATTAATTTACTCATTTTTTTTCTCTTCCCTGATAATTCGGTGATTATCTTCTATCAACTGTGCCGCGGTCAGGATTTTTTTCCGTTCTTCAGACAGTTGATTTCTTCTAAATTGTCTTTATTAATTCCGTTCCGAGATTGTTTTGATCTCCATCTCTTTAATAATAATAAATTTTTTAACAAAATTCTATAGAAAACAAATAAAACTAACGAAAAATGTATTTTAACTTAATTTTTTATTAAAAATTGACGGTTTGAATTAATAAAAATAAAAAATCCGTGCCGGAGCACGGATTGAGACCGGATTATACCCGCAGTTGGGGAATTTACCGGTATTAGAATTCTGCGTTTCTAGGAGTTCTCGGGAACGGAATAACGTCGCGCACATTGCCCATGCCGGTTACATATACAACCAGACGTTCAAAACCGAGACCGAAACCGGAATGAGGAACAGAGCCGTATCTTCTCAGATCTCTGTACCACCAGTAGTTCTTAGGATCAAGATTGAGTTCAGCCATGCGTTTGTCGAGTTTTTCGATATCGTCCTCACGCTGTGAACCGCCGATGATTTCACCGATCCCCGGTGCAAGCACATCCATTGCGGCAACAGTCTTTCCGTCTTCATTGAGTTTCATGTAGAATGCCTTGATATCCTTCGGATAGTTCTTAACAACCACAGGCGCCTTGAAGTGTTCCTCTGCAAGATATCTTTCGTGTTCAGACTGGAGATCCATGCCCCATTCCACGTCGTATTCGAATTTTCTGCCGCAGTTTTTCAGAATTTCAACTGCATCGGTATAGTCAACCTGGGCAAAATCGGATTTGCAGAAATCCTGCAGTCTGGTGATTACGTTGCTGTCAACGCGCTCTTCGAAGAATTTCAGATCGTCCATTCTTTCGGTCAGAACCGCATTGAAAACGTATTTAAGCATTCTTTCAGCCAGGGCGGCATTATCGTTAAGATCATAGAATGCAACTTCAGGCTCGATCATCCAGAATTCAGCCAGATGACGGGTGGTGTTGGAGTTTTCCGCTCTGAAGGTAGGACCGAAGGTGTATACCTTTGAGAAGGCGCAGGCATAGGTTTCGGCGCACAGCTGGCCGGATACGGTCATGAATGATTCCTTGCCGAAGAAGTCCTTGTCATAGTCAATCTTTCCGTCTGCTGTTCTAGGCGGATTTTCCAGATCCAGGGTGGTAACACGGAACATTTCACCGGCACCCTCACAGTCAGAGGCGGTGATGAGCGGGGTTGACACCCACATGAAACCTTCAGACTGGAAGAAACGGTGGATTGCCTGGGCCAGGGTGTTTCTGACTCTCATTACCGCACCGATGATGTTTGTTCTAGGTCTGAGGTGGGCGTATTCACGCAGATATTCGATGGTGTGTCTCTTGGCGGACATCGGATAGGTGTCCGGATCTTCAACCAGACCTACCACCTGAACCTCATCAGCCTGGATTTCGTATGCCTGACCCTTACCCTGGGATTCGGCAAGTTTTCCGGTAACCACTACGGAGCATCCGGTGGTAAGTTTTAAAACTTCGGAGTAATTATTGAGGGTATTTGGAACCACGGCCTGAATAGGATTGAAGCATGAACCGTCGTGAACGGCCAGGAATGAAATGCCGGCTTTAGAATCTCTTCTGGTTCTAATCCAGCCGCGTACGGTAACAAGATCACCAACTTTTAATTTGTTATCAATCAGTACGTCTTTAACTGATACGATACTCATTTTAATTCTCCAAAAATATTAAATAAAAAACTGCGTGATATTCTATCAAAAAATTGCGGATTCTTGTAGTTTAACGCAAAAAAGATCAGAGTAAAAAACGGAGGGTGCTGTATCCGCAACTGCTGTTAATACGAGCACATCGGCTCGTTTTTCTAGTTTATGTTATTCTTTTATGCTATACTTAGCCCGTTTTTGAGGCGCTTGTTTTTTCTGGGAGGATTTTATGATTACAGCTTATCTGCTTAATAACAAAGTTCTCAGCGTTATTAATCTTACTGTTGAAAACACCATTCCGGAAAATACCATCTGGCTTGATATCTACAAGCCGGAGGATGATGAGCGTCTGTGGATTAAAAATCTCTTTATCAGCGAGGTTCCTGAAGAGGAGGAACTGGACGATATCGAGGCTTCATCCCGTTTCTACCAGGACAAGGAGGGTGTTCACATCCTGTCCCTGTTCCCGCAGAGGATCGGTAATGAGACCAAAGGTGTGAACGTGTCGTTCACTCTCAGAAACGGCCTGCTTCTTTCACTGCGTGAAGAGGATATCGGCGTGGTGCGTCTGTTAAGACAGTACATGCGTCAGAATCAGATTGAAATCAGCAATGCCGTCGATATTCTGCTTGAACTCCAGAGTCTTAAAATTGAATATCTGTCCGACCTTATCGAAGACAGTTTCGACAGCCTTGATGATGCATCCGACAAGGTCCTGCAGGGTTCCAATGCCACAGCACTTCAGGAAATGATGAAGGAACTGATGTTCCAGCATCAGGCCTGCACCCATATTCATATGGCGCTCGGTGATACCAGACGAGCCCTCAGATATCTGAGAAAAGTATTTACCAGCAGTCTTCAGACCAGTGAAAGGGAGGAGATTGACGAGGCTCTGCACGATATTGAGTCACTGCTGCCGAATACGCAGTTCCTGTTCGATAAAATCGACTTCCTGCTTCAGTCAGCCATGGGATTCACCAACCTGCAGCAGAACAGTATTATCAAGATTTTCTCCGTGGCCGCGGTTGTGTTCATGCCGCCGACATGGATAGCAAGTATTTACGGTATGAACTTTGTCCATATACCGGAACTGCAGTGGATGTTCGGTTACCCGTTCTCCATCGGACTGATGATCTTTTCAGCCTTCGCCACATACCTGTTTTTCAGAAAGAAAGGGTGGCTGTAGCTTGAATATTTATAAGGAATAGCTTTTTGGTATGACTGTTATTAAAAACAAACTAGTTTCATTTCTCATTGTTCCGATTCTGTTATCATCCGTTTACAGTGTACAGGCTGCCAACGAGTTTGAAAAATTTGAAAACGCCAGTATTCCTGCTTCATATGAAAAACTTCAGGTAAGAAACAACAGTCATTTCAGTACCTCCGGTTACGATATCTATGCCCATACCGCCGATGAACTAGGGGAACAACTCCTGGAAAATGCACCGAGCAGCGGAAGAGATATAAAATCAGTGTCTCTGCTTCAGCTGTCAATCAACTGGAATATTAATGATCAGCAGAACGAGGACTACTGTGAGCTGATCGGGGTGGATATTAATTCTGAAACAGATTTTATTGTACCTAACTGGGTTATGGACGAGGATGTTTCCGATGAAAATGCCGAGATCTGGTATAATTTTCTTGAAGCTCTTACCGCCTATCAGGAAAAAAACAAGCGAATCATAAACAAGCATCTTGATCGTTTTGAAAAGAAGATCCGTGAGATCAAACCTGCTGTACTCTGCAGTGAACTCGAAGCTACCATCAACGGTACCGGCAACTCCGTGATTGAGAGTATCAATCAGGAAATCAATGCTCTCCAGTATGAAACCCAGAACGGAAGTCTGGTAAAAAATCTCAAATATCCGGTGCTGAAGGCGCCTAAACAGGAACAGAAAAAAACTGAGACCGTAAAGGAAGAGAAGAAGCCTGAGACATCAAAGGATCAGAAGAAGCCAGAAGCATCAAAGGAACAGAAGAAACCTGAAGCATCAAAGGATCAGAAGAAGCCGGAGGCAGTAAAGGAAGAGAAAAAGCCGGAGGCTCCGAAGGAACAGAAAAAAACTGAAGAAAAGAAGTCTGAGCCGGCAAATGAACAGAATAAGAATGTTGCGGTAAAAGATCAGAAAAAACCTGAAATCTCAGAAAACGGTAATCGTGTTCTGATCCGTAGCGGCAACAAAAACAAATTTGAATAGCGACTGTGTCAGAACGGACCGGACTGTCTAATCCTGCGTTAGTTTTGTGACAGAAACAATATGAACTCCGGCACAGTAATTTTTTGGAAATAATATTAAAATGCTCCATGTGAAAAAATTTTGGATGTATGGAGTATACGGATTATAAATCACTTCATTATCATTAAAGGAAAGGTTAAAGACTTATGAAGCGCGTTGTTGTAACAGGTATCGGTATTGTATCCTGCATAGGCAGTACCGTTGAGGAAGTAGCAGATTCATTGAAAAACGGCCGTTCCGGCATCACAGCCTCGGAACAGTTCAAGGAAATGGGAATGCGTTCTCAGGTTTGGGGTAATATAGATCTTAAACTTGAAGAACTGATTGAACGCAAGGTTTTGCGTTTTATGGGAAAGGCTGCCGCATATTCCTATCTGGCAATGAAACAGGCTGTAGAGGATTCTGGTCTGACCGAAGATCAGATTTCCAACGAAAGAACCGGTCTAATCTGCGGTTCCGGCGGAGCTTCGTCAAGTGATCAGGTCCTGGCATGTGATACTCTGAGAGAAAAGGGAGCGAAGCGTGTAGGTCCATACATGGTTCCTCGTATAATGTCATCCACCACCTCTGCCTGTCTGGCTACACCTTTCAAAATCAAAGGTATCAACTATTCCATCAGTTCAGCATGCGCAACATCAGCTCACTGTATCGGCAATGCCATGGAGCAGATCCAGCTTGGTAAACAGGATGTAATGTTTGCCGGCGGCGGTGAGGAGTGCAACTGGACTTTGGCCTGTCTGTTTGACGGAATGGGTGCTCTTTCCACCAAATACAATGATCAGCCGCAGACCGCTTCACGTCCGTATGATGAATCACGTGACGGATTTGTTATTGCAGGCGGTGCAGGTATGCTGGTACTTGAATCTCTTGAGCATGCCCTGGCCCGCGGTGCCAAGATTTATGCTGAAATAACCGGTTACGGTGCAACCTCCGACGGTTTTGACATGGTTGCCCCTTCCGGAGAAGGTGCGCTGCGCTGCATGAAGATGGCTATGGCAAATCTAGGTGACAGAAAGATCCAGTATATCAATACCCACGGAACTTCAACACATGTTGGCGATCTCAAGGAGGTTGAGGCAATGAAGAACGCCTTCGGCGACAGTCTTCCTAAGTTCTCCTCCACCAAATCAATGACCGGTCACTCTCTGGGTGCCGCCGGTGTTCAGGAGGCTATCTACTCACTGCTGATGCTCAGAGACGGATTTATCGCTCCTACCATCAATGCCGTGAATCTTGAGGAGCCGTTCAAGGGACTTCCGCTGGTAACCAGTACTGAATACACCGAACTAGATACAGTAATGTCCAACAGTTTCGGATTCGGCGGAACCAATGCGTGCCTGGTGTTCAGCAAATATAAGGCCTGATCCCGGAACAATCTGATTTTCTTTATAAGGATCTCTTGCGGGATCCTTTTTAATATTTTTTTAGGTCGGAAATATAAGGACGTTCAGGTGGCTGAAGCAAAGAGACTTGATAAATTTTTAAGTGAATGTTTTGAACTTAGCCGTTCAATCATCGGTAAAGAGGTTCGTGCAAAACATGTAAGTGTCAACGGCGAGGTTCAGCGGGATCCTGCATTCAAAGTTTATGTAGGGGATCATGTTGCCCTTGGTGACGTGGAGGTTGAGGTCTACGACAAACTGTATTTCATGGTGAACAAACCTGCCGGCTGTGTCTGTGCCAATGATGATCCAAACTATCCGATTGTGTTCTCCTATATTGAGGAATTCGGAATTCACGGCTGCCACTGTGTGGGCAGACTGGATCTCGACACCACCGGACTGATCCTGATTACCAATGACGGACAGTGGTCCCACCGGATTGCATCTCCGAAACATCACTGCGGAAAGGTATATGAGGTTACTCTGGCGGAACCGGTGACTCAACAGCAGATTGCACAGCTGGAAAAGGGAATTCTGCTCAACGGAGAAAAAAAGGAAACCGCACCTGCAGTGGTGACGGTAAGAGATCCTCTTCATATCGAGCTGAATATTTTTGAAGGTAAATATCATCAGGTCAAGAGAATGATTGCCGCCGTAGGCAACGAGGTAACGGCACTCAACCGGATCAGTATCGGTGCGCTGAAACTGGATCCGGCCCTGGAGCAGGGGGAGTACCGGCCGCTTACAGAAGAGGAAATAGCTCTTTTCAGCTGAGATAACAGAACATTCTGATCCGCAGGATCGGGAAAGGAAATTAAATATTTTAAGGGGTATTTATGATAGTTGTAACTGGAGGTGCCGGTTATATCGGCAGTCACTGCGTTCTTGCTCTGCATAACAGCGGCTACAAAGTGAAAATTTTTGACAATCTGTCCACCGGTCATGCTGAAACAATCGACAGACTGTCAAAATGCGCAGATGTGGAGTTTGTCAAAGGTGATTTGAACAATCCTGAGGATCTGGATCGCCTGTTTTCGGGAGAAAAGGTATCTGCAGTGATTCATTTTGCCGCCTTCTCCCAGGTCGGAGAATCCATGACCGAACCTGCCAAATACTACCGCAACAACGTATGCGGTACGCTTAATCTGCTGGATAAAATGCTTCAGTACGGTGTGGGTAGAATTGTTTTTTCATCAACAGCGGCAACCTACGGCGAGCCGGAATACACCCCGATAGATGAAAAGCATCCGCAGCGCCCGATCAATACCTACGGAAGAACCAAACTTATGATTGAAAATATCATGGATGACTATGATCATGCCTACGGTCTTAAATCTGTGCGTCTGCGCTACTTCAATGTGGCAGGAGCCGACAGTGACGGACGGGTAGGAGAGTGGCACGATCCGGAGACTCATCTGGTACCGAATATTCTCAAATCAACCTTTACCGGAGGTAAAACCTTCCAGATGTTCGGAACCGATTATGAAACCAGGGACGGAACCTGTGTCCGTGACTACATTAATGTGGAGGATCTGGCACGCGCCCATATTCTTGCTCTTAAATATCTGGAAAACGGCGGTAAAACCGAGTACTTCAATCTTGGAACCGGTGAAGGCAGTACTGTCAGAGAAGTTTTCAGTGCCTGTGAGAAAATCACCGGAAAATCAATTGCAGTGGATGAGAAACCGAGAAGAGCAGGGGACCCTTCAGTGCTGATTGCCGATGCATCCAAAGTAAGAAACACTCTCGGCTGGATCCCGCAGAAAGATCTGGAACAGAGCGTATCCAGCGCCTACAGCTGGGAGAAAACGCTCCAGAGCATGCTTCAAAAGAAATAATTTCTAGCTGAAAATTACCGCGGTGCCGGCTACAACGGCAACAGCTGCAAACCAGGAGGACAGCTGCGGCCTGCGGTGGTAGTATACCCACATAATCGGCAGGATCATGACCGGGCTGCAGGAGGAGAAAATGGCTGCAAGTCCGATGCTGCCGTTGTCCACGGCGAACAGCATCAGGGTCATGCCCAGTCCCAGAGCTATGAATGCGTTGAGAAATACCAGTCCGAAAACTTTCAGTGTGACCGGCTGTTTTGCAGCAACCCTTTTATGGAAAAAAAGCAACATCAGCATATGAATAATGAAGGCGCAGAACATTCGCACCGATGAAGCAGCAACCGGACTGATCCCGGCTTCAACCACCGGCTTGGCGATAGCCAGTCCGGAAGCCTGGCAGAGACCTGCAAAAATTCCCAGAAAAACCGCAATCCCCACCGGGATTGAACTTGCTGCAAAGGTACTGTTCTTTTTCTTTTCTTCGGAAAAATACAGAGTAACCGATACTCCGAGGAAGATCAGAAAAATTCCGGCAGCGCGGGCTGGGGTTAGTGTTTCGTTGAAAAACAGCATTCCGATTGCCACGGAGAAAAATGCGTGGGTGGTGAATAGGATCCCGGACAGCCGCGGACCGAGCCGGTTGAAACAGGCAAACAGCGCCACATCACCGATGCAGATCCCGACAGCTCCTGAAAGACACATCAGAATTACCTGATGAGCACTGATATTACCGTATCCTCCTGTACAGAGGGCGGCGCTGCCGAGGATCAGGCTTGAACACAGCATCCTCCAGCGGTTGAAGGCAAAGGAGCCGAGTCTGTTTACCGGAATTACTGCAACGATAAAGGCCACCGCCCAGAGTAACGATGAAACCAGCCCCAGCCATTCCAGATGCAGTTCCATGAATTTCAGGCGCCGGTGAATTTACTGCGAAGTATGAAAAACAGCGCCATGAGAATGCAGCAGCAGGCCCATACGTAATCCCACTTGAAATTCTCCTTCAGGAACAGAATTGAGAAAGGAACAAATACGGAAAGAGAGATTGCCTCCTGGATGATCTTGAGCTGTGCCACGGTGACATGGTTGCAGGCTATGCGAACTGCAGGGATCATCAGTATATATTCGAAAAGTGCGATACCCCAGGAAATAAAGATGGTTTTTACTATCCCCGGATCGCTGTTAAGCTTCAGATGGCCGAACCAGGCAAAGTTCATAAAAAGATTACTCATGATCAGAAGACCGATTGCGAACCAGAAACCGACAATCATATATACACCCACTTTAATAAAACAGTTAAAAAAGGAAAACCGATTTCGCGGGAGCACGAAGGCGGCCGTGAACTGGGGCATATTATAACCTATCATGGTGAAATTCAAGGGGACTGAAAATAAAATATCCTGGCTCTCCTGCAGTGCTGTAAAATCTTAAGAGAGCCGAAGATCCTCATGACAGCCTCAATTATTCTGTTCGGTTTATTTTTTATGCAAACAACATGTGCTGGTGATTTTTTTTGAAAATAGCTATTTACAAAAAAAATGTTATTAAGTATTATATGCACATCTTGACGCGGATGGGTGGCTGAGCGGTTGAAAGCACCGGTCTTGAAAACCGGCGGGGCGCAAGCCCTCCTGAGTTCGAATCTCAGCCCATCCGCCATTTCATTTTATCCCTTCAAGTTCAAAAAATCCCGGTAAGAAAATTTGGTTTTGGCCGTAGCGGTTTATTTGCTGTTTGAGGTTTTTATGTACAAGGTGGAAAAGGTTGCGGAAGCAAATCTTCCTACAATTTTCGGTGAATTCAGAATTGTCGGTTTTTCAGATCCTCAGAATCAGAAGGAGCATGTTGCTCTGGTAATGGGTGATGTTACCACTCCGGAACCTGTACTTATGAGACTTCATTCAGAATGTCTGACCGGTGACACACTGTTCAGTCTTAAATGCGACTGCGGATTTCAGCTTGAGTATGCACTTGCCAGGATCTCTGAGGCAGGACGCGGAGTTCTTCTTTATGTCCGCCAGGAGGGTCGCGGTATAGGTCTTCTTAACAAGATTAAGGCCTATTCTCTTCAGGATCGCGGTCTTGACACCTATGATGCCAATGTATCGCTGGGTTTCAAACCGGATGAAAGAGAATATGATCTGTGTGCCGATATGCTGGCCCAGCTTGGGGTTTCCTCGGTTAAGATCCTTACCAATAATCCTGACAAGATCGAAAAACTTAAAAAATGCGGTATCACGGTAACTGAGCGTGTTCCAATTGAAGTGGGTCGAAACAAATACAACAATAATTATCTCAATACCAAGCGCGAAAAATTCAGGCACATGCTCTCACAGATTTAGCTTTCGCTTTTTTGTGTTTGAAGAAACGATTATGTAAAAAGTCCGGCTCTCAATGGCCGGACTTTTTACATTCAGTGCGGTCTGCGCCGCTGCGGTGTCTGCTCTTTATGAATTGAGATTGCTGTTTACGAAGTTCCAGTCAACATAATCAAAAAACTTCTCCACGTAACCCTTTCTCAGATTCTGATAATCAAGATAGTAGGCATGCTCCCACACATCGATTGTCAGCAGAATTCTGTCTCCTTCTGTGATCGGATTTCCAGCATTGGAGGTGTTCTTTACCGCCAGTTTCCCGGATTTTGCGTCAACCACCAGCCATGTCCAGCCTGAGCCGAAATTTCCGGTGGCTTTGGTAATGAATTCATTTCGGAAGTTTTCAAAAGATCCAAAATCGCTGTTGATCTTTTCTGCAAGTGCTGCAGGGATCTCCACCTTCTGGGGGCTGAGCCCGTCAAAATAGAACTGGTGGTTGTATGCCTGGGCCGCATTGTTGAATACTGCACCTTCCGCTTTTTTAACCAGCTCGATCAGCGAAAGAGAGTCGAGCGGGGTATCCTTGATCAGGGTGTTTGCGGTGTTTACGTAGTTTTGCAGATGTTTGCCGTAGTGGAACCCGATGGTTTTTTCTGAAATGAACGGTTCAAGTGCATTGGCGGCGAATTTTAAAGGGTTTACAGATATTGACATGTGCTCTCCGATAATTGAGTGATAGGAATGTTAACCGGCTTCAGCTTAACCGGCCGTATTATCATTATACGCAATGGGGACGACCGGAACTGTGTGCTGTCCGCTACTTTGCAAAGAAAGTGGCAATTCTGTGCAGGAGTTCGCAGTTTTTCTTTAGCGTCAGTCCGGAATGCTTTTCACGTAGTACCTCCTTCAGGTACGGCATAATAATGATCCTTAATGATCCTTATCCTGGATTGCCATCTTTGATATAATGCTTGAAATTCGATGACGCGGCCGTTGCCGCGAAGCAGGACTGCATGTACGTCATGCAGGGTTCACCTCAACGATCTATAAAAGGATTTTTACATATGACTCCAGTTATAACAATTGACGGTCCGGGCGGCTCAGGTAAGGGAACTGTTTCCAAGATTATTGCCGATCAGCTTCATTTCAATATACTTGATTCCGGTGCCATGTACCGTGTGCTTGCCTATGCCGCGCTGAAGAACGGTATCGATCTTGGCGATGAGGATCGCCTGTATGATCTCGGTGTTTCCCTCAATCTTACCTTTACCCCGGTTGATGACGGGGTTGCCACTGTTCTTGACGGTGAGGATATTTCACTCCGGATCAGAAACGAAGAGGTTGGCGGGGCTGCCAGTAAAATTGCCGCACTTCCGAAAGTCAGGGCTTCGCTGCTGGAAAGACAGCGCCAGTTTGCAACTGCCCCCGGACTTGTTGGTGACGGCCGTGATCTTGGTACCGTGGTGTTCCCTGAGGCTCAGCTCAAGGTATTCCTTGATGCTTCGGCTGAAGAGCGCGCAAGACGCCGTGTTAAACAGATGGAGCAGAAAGGTGTGAACTGCGACTACGGACAAATCCTGAAGGAAATCCAGGAGCGCGATCACCGTGACCGCACCCGTCCGGTTGCTCCGCTGGTACCGGCCGCAGATGCCCTGGTGGTGGATTCCACCAGCATGACCATTCCTGAGGTGGTTGAGACCATTATGAAGGAGGCCAGAGCGAGAAAGCTGTGCTGAAACACGGTTTTTCATATTATTCGTTCGAACGGAAAACAGCCGCCAGGGCGGCTTTTTCGTGATTAAAAAATGTTCAAAATAATATTTGATAATTAGGTTGATAAAGCGTAAAATTACATAGCATTTTTTGCAAAGCTTGCGTGAAAGGATTTATGCAGTTGTTTTTAGGATCCCGCTGACATGAAGTTGGTCGGTTTTATTTAATTTTTATTTTTTAAGTTTATTTTTATGGAAAATTTTGCTCAACTTTTTGAGGAATCAATTAGTAAAGAATCTAACGGTAATCAAGTTCAGAACGGTAAGGTTGTTAAAATCACCGATAAATATGTTGTTGTAGATCTTGCAACCAAGTCTGAATCTTTCATTGACATCAATGAATTCAAAGATGCAGACGGCAATCTTGAAGTTAAAGTAGGTGACATGGTTCCAGTAGAACTCGTTGCAACCGACAACGGCTGGGGTGAAACCGAAGCTTCCCGTGAAAAGGCAAAGAGAGTTGAATCATGGCAGAAACTTGAACAGGATTTCAACGAGAACAAGACTGTTAAAGGTAGAATCAACGGTCGCGTTAAAGGCGGCTTCACTGTTGAAATCGACAACATCCGTGCATTCTTACCTGGTTCCCTGGTTGACGTACGTAACGGAAATAATCAGAACATCGACGGTCAGGAATTCGAATTCAAGGTTATCAAGCTTGATCAGAAACGCAACAACGTAGTTGTTTCACGTAAAGCTGTTCTTGAAAACGAAAACTCTACCGAAAGAAAAGAATTCCTTGCTTCTATTGAAGAAGGTAAAGTTATTGAAGGTACCGTTAAGAATCTTGCTGAATACGGTGCATTCGTTGATCTCGGATACAATGTTGACGGTCTGCTGCATATCACCGATATGGCATGGAAGCGTGTTAAACATCCTAGCGAAATCGTTAGTGTCGGCGACAAGATCAAAGTTAAGGTTCTCAAGTATGAACCAGAAAATACCCGCGTATCTTTAGGCTTGAAACAGCTTGGCGAAGATCCATGGCAGAACATTGCTGAACGCTTCCCAGTTGGTGAAAAGATTAAAGGTAAGGTTACAAATCTCGCTGAATACGGTTGCTTTGTTGAAATTGCCGACGGTGTTGAAGGTCTTGTTCACGTATCTGAAATGGATTGGACCAACAAGAACGTTCATCCTTCCAAGGTTGTTAGCGTAGGCGATGAAGTAGAAGTTAAAGTTCTCGAAATCATCCCTGAAAAACGTCGTATCTCTCTCGGTCTCAAGCAGTGCAAGCCAAACCCATGGCAGGAATTCGCTGAGAAGCACAACAAGGGTGACAAGGTTACCGGTTCTATCAAGTCTATTACTGATTTCGGTATCTTTATCGGTCTTGAAGGCGGTATCGACGGTCTGGTTCACCTGTCTGACATCTCCTGGAGCGTTCCTGGTGATGAAGCTGTTCGTGAATACAAGAAGAATGATGAAGTTACTGCAGTTGTTCTTCAGGTTCATCCGGAACTTGAAAGAATTTCTCTGGGTATCAAACAGCTGTCCAACGATCCGTTCGGTCAGTTCGTAACCGACACCAAGAAGAATTCTCTGGTTAAAGGTAAGGTTATCTCTGTAGATGCAAAGGGTGCAGTTGTAGATCTGGGTAACAACGTTGAAGGTTACATCAGAGCTTCTGAAATCGCTAATGAACGCGTTGATGATGCTTCAAAGGTTCTTTCTGAAGGTCAGGAAATCGAAGCCAAGTATGTTGGTTCAGATCGCAAGAACCGTCAGGTTTCTCTGTCTATCAAGGCTGTTTACGAAGCTGAAGAAAAGGCTGTTGCTGAGAACATCAGAAACGAAAATGAAAAAGCCAAGGCTGAAAGCAGCAATGCTATGGCTGAAGCTTTCAAAGCTGCTCAGGGTGAATAATTCACAGTCTGAATGCTTTAATTAGCTTTTTGAGTCCCCTCCCGGTTTGGAGGGGATTTTTTTTGTCTGTCCAATTTTCTTGATCCTGTTTATCCAGTATTTTCAGGTGTGACTCAATGCGACTCATAAGCCGTAAATTTATCTGATTGTGAAAGATCCAGGCTTTTTTTCTAAGTTATTGATATTTCATTAAACTATTTTTGTTAAGTTTGTTTTTTTGAATTGTAACACTATTTTGATATTTATTGCTTGTAATTACATGCTAGTTGCGTTATAACATGGCATGTTTGAAACGTTTAGTTTTGTAAATTCTTTCCGCATAGGCACATTGATCTGACAATACCTGGTCAAAAAGATGTCATATTCGGTTTGTAAAGTATAGACAGATACTGCGCTCGGGACGGCAGGTGCCGGTTTGTACCGGTCCTGGTTCAGCGCTGTGTGGCTGTCACGGCATTATTTCTTGCAGGGAGGCAGGGAATTACTGCACAGGAAGCGCATGCAGTCAGGATAACTGGTTATCCTCTGTTTGCACTGGTATCGGTGGTTGTTGAAATTACGGATCACCAGTATTGCTTATTGTTGTGCAACTCTTCTTTTCTGTCCGGTTATGTGTCTGATTAAGCGGTATATTGTTTTTGAGTGTAGTATGACTAAATCTGAATTAATAAACTGTATTTTACAGAAAATGGATAAGGCCATGGATCCTGTTCGTGCTCAGGGCGCTGTCAACCAAATTCTTGAATATCTGGCTTATAGGATAGCCTCGGGTGAAAAAATTGAGATAAGAAGGTTCGGCTCGTTTTCCATTCGTCTCAGAGCAGCCCGTGTCGCCCGAAATCCGCGTACAGGAGAGATCCTCAATCTTTCTGCGGTAAAGGTCTGCTATTTCAAACCAGGCAAGGTACTCAATGCCAGAGTCAACGGATCTGAAAGTTCCGATGATTAATAGAAATATGTCTGCAGTTTAGTCTGTGTTTTAATTTATATGGTAGGGACCGGATTCAGTCCTGCCTTTTTGTTTCAGATATCCAAAATATCATTTCCATCAAAAGATCTTTGCCTTTATTCGTGATAAAATTATCTGTGATTAGAGATTACTAGAACAATATTATTGTCATTTGGAATGTTTTATGTTTAAAAGGATCGTTTTTCTGTTTATACTGGTTACCCTGGCTGTTGCCGGTCTTTATCTCGGATTTGCCAATGCCCAGATAGCCGAGGTTAATCTGCTGTTCATGAAGGTGAATACTCCGGTGGCCACTATTGTGGCGGTTTCTTTTGCTGCTGGTTTTATTGTTGCCCTGATCCTCAGTTCAATCTTCAAATGCTTCCGTTCCTGCTGCCGTTTTGTTTTCCGTAAGGAACAGCCTGCCAGCAGAAAGCCTGCGATTGCCACTGCTGTTTCTGATAAAAAAGAAACTTCTCTTCCGGAACCGGTTTCTGATCAAAATAAATAGGACAGTCTGCTGCACTGTACGGGAATTGTATGCTTGAACTTTTATTTCTGCTGTTACCTATTGCTGTAATGTACGGATGGTACATGGGCGTCCGACAGGCCAAGCTCAGCAGTGATGAAAGCAAGACATCTCAGACTCAGCAGTTTGTATCCGGTGTTAAATTTCTGCTGGAGGAGAAGAAGGATCGTGCATCAGATATCTTCGTTGATCTTCTGCATATCAATTCCGACAATTTTGATGCCAACCTGGCTCTTGCTGAAGTTTACCGCGTAAGAGGTGATGCAGACAAGGCTATAAGGATCCACAAGAAACTTCTTGAAAGTGATATTGCAGCCGCACAGCGCAGGCTCGTTTTCAAGGAGCTGGCCAAGGATTATGTCCAGATCAGTCTTTACGATCAGGCAATCCCGATCCTGGATGATCTGATTGAAGATCCGAACTACCAGGTCTCGGCGGTAAAACTTCTGCTTAATATTCACCAGTCGCTGTGTGACTGGGAACCGGGGATTAAGCTCATTGACAAGTACCACAGCGTTTTAAGTGAAAAATACACCGTGGAACTCAAATCCCAGTTTCTCTGTGAAAGAGCGCAGGAATGCATCATCTCGCAGAAAGTTGCTGCCGCCTATGATTTTTTCATCCGGGCGCTTACAATCAATCCTAAATGTGTAAGAGCTCATATATGTCTGTCTAAACTGCTGCAGAGTCAGCATCGTCCCCTGGAGGCTATCCCCCACCTTTTGGAAGTTGCCAGAACAGATCCTTCTATGATTATGGAGGTTATTCCGATCCTCAGGATCTGTTTCGAACTGCCCCGCGAACAGGATCTGTATCTGGAGAAGCTGAGGGAAATCCAGGAGAACTGCTCCTCGTCATCTTCAGCCTCACTGATTGCTGAAATGGCGGGTTTTATGGAAATGACCAATGAGGAAACTCAGAACTTCATTCTGATGCACCTGAAGAAAAATCCGTCCCTCAGACTCTTTTCAGAGCTGCTGCGCTATCAGCAGAACAATGCCCAGGATCAGCAGTCCAGGGAAAGCCTCGGGCTCATTCAGAGCCTTGTTAATGCCCAGATTGTCAAGAATCCGGTTTACCAGTGTAAGAACTGCGGATTCCAGTCAAAAATTCTGTTCTGGCACTGCCCGAACTGCAGCAACTGGTCCACCATCTCCCCGATCCGCGGTTTTGACGGTGACTGATTGCCGGTATTTTTTACTTTTTACATTCAAGGTTGATTATGTCTGATATAAAAGAATCAAAGGTTATTGTTGCTCTTGACTATAATCAGGAGAGTGATGCTCTTAAATTTGTGGATTCAGTAGATCCGTCTCTCTGCCGGCTCAAGGTCGGTAAGGAAATGTTCACCTACTTCGGTCCGGCCTTCGTAAAAAAGCTGATTGAACGCCGTTTTGAGGTGTTCCTTGATCTTAAATTTCACGATATTCCCAATACTGTGGCCAGTGCGGTAAGAGCTGCGGCTGAGCTCGGAGTCTGGATGGTGAATGTTCATGCATCAGGCGGTGCAAAAATGATGACTGCGGCAAGGGAAATACTTGAACCGTACGGCAGTGATGCTCCTCTGCTTACCGCTGTAACCGTTCTTACCTCCATGGATCAGGAGCAGCTTGCTGCGGTTGGTATTGAACGTCAGGTAAGAGATCAGGTTTGTCTGCTGGCTCAGCTTGCCGGCAAATGCGGTCTTGACGGGGTGGTGTGCTCGGCCCAGGAGGCTCCGATGCTGAGGCAGATTATGGGGAAGGATTTCCTGCTGGTTACTCCGGGGATCCGTCCTTTGAATGCAGCGGTGGGGGATCAGTCCAGAGTTGTAACTCCGAAACAGGCTGTACTCAACGGTTCAAGTTATCTGGTAATCGGCAGACCGATCACCAGGGCAGAAGATCCGAATGAAGTGCTCAGACAGATCCTTGCTGAAACCTCCGAGGCTCAGGAGTAGCTCTGTCTCATAACTTTTGTCAGGAAAAGGTATCCGTATACGGATATCAGCATGCCGAAGGCATGCGCCTCTCTGGCCACTCTGGTAGTTGACAGATTAAGATCCAGGTACTGGTTGACGTACGGAGTGGCTATCACAAAGCAGATCCCGCCGATCCCCATTAGTATTCCTACAATCTTCTGGTGATGATACCAGAATGCGCTGCAGATGAAAAACAGAGCATAGCTGGTTCCGGAAATACCGTAGAATACAGTCGGTCTGTGAGCATTGTAGCTGCTCATTTCAAATATATTGATCAATGTATTGAGAATGAAAAACAGCACCAGAATTTTCCATCCGAAGTTGATGCTGAACCACGGTTTTGAAACTGGAAACAGCACATAGATCAGGTTGAATGCCAGCAGATTTTCAATAAGATGGAAGGTGGAACTGTGTACGAAATTTCCGTAAAGATAGGTCCCCCAGAATTCAGTAATGTTGTGGTGGGTTAACGCCAGCGGCATGTTGAATTTCACTGCAAGTACATGGATGGTTACCACCATCAGGTTGATAAAAAAAAGAATCATAGTAGTTTAAAAATTAACGAATTAGGAAATCATCCATTGAACCGCCTTTTGCCATGTGTTCTTGGATTGGCAGCGGTGTTCTTCCCTGACCGGTCCATGTTTTTACCTCACCGGAAGGAAGAGTATACTGATATTTGGCCGGACGTTTTGGCCTTCTAGATTTTACGGCACCCTGACTGCTTGAACCAAGTTCGGGGATCAGTTCAGACGGATCAATGCCGTCAGCCTGCAGCTGTTTGAGGTATTCGGATATTTTCTGATTGCGTACGTACTCACTGACCCTTCTGGATTCAACGATCTCCTGCAGATTTTTCAGTGCAGTTTCCAGTGTATTCAGTGAAACAGCGTCACACTCACTTTTCAGAACATCCTGATCTAAAAATATTCTATTAAATACAGAGAACATTGTTATTTTTCACTCAATATTGAATTTGCCCATTGGGTTGCCTCAAGGAATATATCAATTATATTCTGTTCGGTAAGATTGAGTTTGGAGGCCCGCAGTTTTATTCTGGTCCAGTTCATATTCTCGTAATCTATGACAAGTCCAATGTAAAATGACAGTTCACCTTTCTTTTCAATAAGTGCTGTTTTTATTTTTTCAGAAATCGGCAGAGAGCCGAGTATTTCCTCAAATGATTTGTCCATCATTACATCCAGCAGTGACAGCAGACCGCTCATGAAAACTTCATGGGAATCTATCTGACTGTTTCTAGCCTTGGCCAGCAGTTCGCAGAACCTTGCTCTGACAAGACTCGTTTTGGACAGCTCAGAAGGTTTACCGTCTTTCATACTGGTTGACCACATAAGAATAACAAAACGCTTGAGGTTGTCACGACCGAGGAACACCACCGCATGACGGATGGAACTGATCAGATCGTTGGTGCCGTAGCGGATGTTGTTTACATACCGCAGCAGACGGTAGGTCAGGGCCTGATCCCGACTGAAGATCAACTCGATTTTTTCATAATCGAGATTATCTTTTACAATTTCTGTAAACAGCTGTGTTACTGACAGCTGATTGGAGGTAATTGATTTGTTCCTTACAATTTCAGGTTTGCTGAAAAAGTATCCCTGGAACAGTTTGAATCCTAGTTTCTTTGCAGTGTTGAACTCCTCAAGGGTTTCAATTTTTTCCGCCAGACACATTATATGAACCAGTTTGGATCTGTGTCCCTGCACGTAGTTCTTGATTACTTCTGTTGAGGTGAGTTTCCAGTCGAATTTTATAATATCAATAAAAGGAAGAAATTTATCCCAGGCAGGTTCAAGAGTAAAGTCATCAAGTGCGATTCTGTAGTTGCAGCGTTTCAGTTCTTTTACGCTTTCAAGCAGTGCTTCATTCGGTGTTGCATCCTCAAGAATTTCGATTACCACTTTGTTTCTTGGAAGACTGCCGGCAAGTCCGTCTATAATCAGTGAATACGGAAAATTAATAAACGCAATCTTGTCGCCTACCAACGATTCGATCGGTTGATTTAAAAACTGTTCAGTAAGCAAAGACGTAGTTGCTTCTTCGGATGAAACATTGGGAAACACATTGCTAAGACCTTTTCTGAATAGAAGTTCATAAGCGTAGGTTCTCAGTTTATCATCAAGAATAGGCTGTCTGGCTACAAATGAATACATCTGGTTATCCTTAATAATAATTCCAGTCGCACTGCCGTGTGACATGATCATATTAGCAAAAAGGCATACAGAATAAGTCGATCATGTTCAAATTTACAGTACAAATCCTGCGGTTGGATTTATTATGTTCATGAAATATATTTCAATTATATATTTTAATTATTTAAAATATTAATTAAAAAACCGTGCTCTCAATTCTTATCAGTCTTTTATTGTATTATAGGATTTTTGTTAATTTACACTTAAATGTCGGCGGTTATGCATATTTGGGACATTGATCAAAATTGTCTGCGGTGAAGTGCGGATAAAATTCCCTTCATCTGACACTGATATCGGGTCAGTAAATATCCGGTTTCTGTACAGTTGAGACAGATGGTATTATATTTTTTGATTATTAAGAATAATTAAAAAATTACTGTAAATATATATATGGTTTTATGTTTAATATATATTGTTAATATATTTTAATTAAATATATTTCTAATATTTAAATATATTTGATGGAATAAAATATATTGTGTTGTATAAATATTAGGATATTATTTTATTTAAAATAATTATATTGTTTATATTTTAATAAAATTATTGTCTGATATTATTTAATAAAAAGAGAGTTAATATACTATTTATTAATTTCCTATTTTTGCATGAAATTTCACGCAAAATTCAAAATAGTCTTTTTGTTCAATGAGCCTTTTGGTCTGCCTCGCCCTCTACCTGCAAGTTTTCGTTCCATTGCTGCCTTCTGGGTTGATGACAGACTACTCTGTGGAACAGGGCCATGCTTATCTCCACCTGTGGTGTCGTAAACCCTGTCACACTGCTGCTTCCATCCGGATATTCAATATAGCGAATTGGGAGCATTTCATGAAGGACGTCTATCGAAGACGGATAGTTTTTTCGGAGTTTTTCACTCCAGATGTGACGAAGATGCGAACGGAGAATCAAACCTATGAACAGTATGAAAAGCCGTCCGGTTTTTCCATCTTCGCTCCAGTTATTCTGCATATTGAAACCAAGCTGAACTTTCATTTCCTCAAAATATTTCTCCTGCTCATCACGTAACGCATACAGTTCAAACTGTCTTCTTGCATCACCATCCACCTTATAGGATATGGATGCAAAGATTCCTGCTGTATTCTTCGCCTTGGATATTACTTTTTCATTTTCAGTTACAATCAGTTTCTTTTCTGAACTCAGATAAATCTTGTGAAAAGTATACAGAGTTCTGAGTTTCCTGATGTCTTCATCAGAGTAGACTCCACTGTCTGTTGCATTAAGTTTGGATGCTGCCTGTTTCTCCTTTCGGATACTCTCATTTATCTTTGTTAATCTTTCAATTCGAACATTCATATCCAGAAACAGGTTGATCTTCAGTTTGATCTGTTTTACCTGTTCAGGATGTTCCGGATCTGAAACATTTTTATCTTCCTCGAACTGCGTCAGGAAGATCTTTTCTTCGTCATAGTATTCCATGTTTGCAGGCATACCCTGAGCATCATACTGGATCCGCAGGATGCTGTTGTATACTGGGTTCTGTCCAACTTTGCCACATACAAGGAATGCCTGATCCCTTTGTATCATGTCAACAATGTTATCTTCTGTCTCGTACCCTCTGTCAAAGACTACCAGCAAATCATTGCATTCCAGTTTCTGCAAATCCTCAATAATCGTGTGCAAGGTTCTGGAATCATTCTCATTCCCGCCAAATGTTCTGTAGTATATCGGCTCGTGCGAATCAAGAGAATATACAACAACTTCCAGAGTATTCTGCAGTGCTTCGTTGTCCTTGTTCTTTCCCCAGCGTATATCAGCAAGACATCTTCCATATGCAGATCTGGTTGTTGAATCACAGGCAAGCACTGCCTTGGGATTCTGTCGTTTTATACGCAGTTTCAAAAATGACATCCTGTGATTATCTGTTATGGACTGTGTGAACCTCGTAATATACGAAGGACTGAGAACTCTTGCAGAAGGAACTTTTGTATATGTCTGCCATCTCTCTGTCTGAGAGTAACTCCATTTTGTCATAATCGGAAACATTGCCAGTGTCATGATATCATTCACAACCAGCTGATTACCGTCAAACACCGACAACAGATCCTCTACCACGTGTTTGCTCACTGCCATTTCCCACAAAAACCAGGTACCACCATAAAACCGATTGTTAAACTGTTCATCTCCGGCTGTTGTTCGTACTGTTCCGGAAAAAGCAGAACCGTCATTTTCATATGACGGATCATAAGAGAGAGGTCTTCTGTTCTCCTCCTCTGTCAGTTTTTCTATCGCTGATAAATCCCAGCTTTCTGGAAACTCAAGTTTGCCTCTCGTATTAGAATCAGTCAGACAGAAACGCTGATTCGGTATAAACTTCATCTCCTCTGTAACATCCCCCCAATACACGTAGTGACGTCTGATTTTTCCTGTCTTGTCATCCTTCTCGTAAGGCTGAGTTGCTGCATATCGGTATCCTCCAGTTTGGTGAAGAATTACCTTGAAATCTGCATTCGGGCTTCTTGGTCTACCTGCCACAACATCCTCTCCACATATATGCGTGAAATAATATATTTATTATATCATATTTCACGCATATATGGAGAATTATTATGCAGTATAAACAATCATAAAACGTTGCATTTTCAATAACTTATAATCTAGGAGATGCGTGATTCTTCATTTTGCGTCAAATAGTCTGCAAAAATAGGAATTAATTCTCTTTTTATTTTATTGCAAGAAGCGGAGTTTAATCTGCAGGATCCTCCGTCCCTGCCTGTTTTTTCAGGAAGTATCCTTTATTTCCGGCCGCACATGTAGAGGCATGGATGTTACCTGCCTTTATGAAACTGCGCAGTTCTTTCCGGAATTTACTGCCGTCGTATTTCTCATCCTCGGAGATTTTTTTCTTCCACAGATAATAGGAAATTTCATCAAGATAGCTGCGGTATTCGCTGTATTGCGGCAGCATCTCGAAGCAGGTGATTCCGCGGTCAATGCAGCCGGTTGCATATCCCATGATCAGCCGGTAGTTGTTACGCGGATCTGTATCACTGAAATTTTTGAGCAGATTTCGTTTTACCCTGCATTTGTAAAGTTTATCTGTCAGATAGTTGAATTTTATAATGTTATCCAGGTACAGCAGATACAGAATGCACATTATCAGAAGTATTACCAGAATCACCAGCAGCAGGTAGAGCAGTCTGTTGCCGTAGCTGCTTGAGAGATCAAAGCCCTCCTTTTCCTCAGGAAGAACATCGTAGTCAATGGTCTTGAGATTGAATACATTAAGATCGGTTTTCTGAGTATTAGCATTGATCCAGTTTATTTTGATCGGATCAAAATGCAGTTTCATCTTCTTGAGAGGAATGTATATATATCTGACGATCTGTTTTGACTTGAGAACTCCTGTTTTCGGATCGTATGTTTCACTGGTGTAGCCCTTGTCCTCGTATACCTTGAACTGAGGGGTTTCTTTCATGGATATTTTTGGAAAATTATCGATGGATGCACCTACAGCCTCGAATTCCAGCTCATGGGTGATCGGAGAGTTTGCTGTCACTTTGATGGTTTTTGGTGCCCATGATTCCTTGATTTTGAATTCATCAGCAACGATCAGGTTTTTCAGATCTTCGAATCCCTCAATGGACAGTTTTATATCCGGAAGCTGCTGGACAAAACGCAGTTTGGTCCTCTGCTGGGTTTCGCCGTGGCGCTTCTTGTTAGGATCTGTCAGTACCACTGTGGCACTGTTGATTACCGGATTGTTAAGTGAATGCGGAATATTGTTTACCGCAGTGTTGTATTTACCGGTGATGGTCGGCTGTTCAATTTCATATGTTCCCGGATTGTGGAAGCTTACAGCATAAATTTTTCTTGAGATGGCAAGATTGTGATTCCGGTTGTTCGGCGCCTGTTTCTCCTCGTGAATAAGATGGATGGTACCGCCTTTAACTGTCGGGGAGGTGATGTTGGTGATTTCCACGTTTCTAGGCTGGGTTATGGTAACCGTGTAGAACAGTGTCTGGTTGGTGTAATGTTTCTGATCGGTGCTGCTGGTTATTTCAGATTTGATCAGATTGCTCAGTTCCGGATAGTTTGAAACACGTCCCCTGTTTCTTACCACGATCGGCAGTGGAGTGGTGACGTTGTTGGAAATCAGCATGCTCGGGATCTGGCGGGAACCTGCAGTATGCGAAAGCAGCGGGATTCTCCAGTAGGTTTCATTGCGGTCAATATTGTAGTTGGAATCGATATTTCCAACCACATAGTTATTCTCGATCAGCGGGCGGGTGTCAAGATCGTCAATGGCAAAGCGGCCCTGGGCGGTAACAACCAGTAGGAAGCTTTCATCCTGGAAGATCTTGTCCTCATGGATCCTAAGCTGCAGCATGTTTTCAGCCCAGGTTACGGCCGGAAGTGCTGCCGCAATCAGAAATACTGTTGCACGTACAAGATTTTTTACTATGTCTACCATTGTTTCAAAGGTCCTTTCTTAACAGAACTTTTACTCTGCAGATTGCGCAGACGGTTGCGGATCAGATCCTGAGGATTTAGATCCCTGCATCCCTCCTCCTTGCTGCATTCATTGCTTCCGCCGTCAGCAGTTGAAATAAGGTTGATGTTTTCTGCTGAAATAGCATGCTGCCTGGTAAGTTCCTCAAACTGAAGCTGCTTGATCAGATTAAGATTATAGGTTGCATCGTAAGCATACGGATTGTCGGTGGCGATCACTTTGCCGTAGAGCATTACCGCGGTATCCAGATCCCCGAGCATGGCATAGCAGTTGGCCAGATTGTAGATTACCAGCGGAGTGCTGCTTTCCGAGGATTTTTCATAGAATTTGATGGCATTGTGATAGTCTCCGGCACGGTAGTAGGAATTTCCCTTCCAGCGGTTGTTTTCGAATGCATTTGCTGCATTCATGAACTGTCCGTCATTGAAGTACTCCATACCCTCCTTGTCGGTTGCATATGCATTGCCGCCGGTGAAGGAAGGCAGCACCAGCAGACAGCCGGTAAGAAGAGTGAATATAAAACCCTTTCTGAAGACTGTGGCCATTAACAGCAGCGGAATAGCCATCAGATAACCGAAATCAAACTGTTCGTAGGTATCCTTGACTGCCACCGGATCTGTTTTAACCGCATGTTCATAAATCGAAGGAAGCTTGTACTCGTTTTCGTGGTAGAAGATATTAACCTTTGATTTCTTGGTCAGGGCTTCGATATTTTTATAGTTGGTTTTGGCGATTACCACTCTTCCGTCATGATCCTTGATCAGTGTTCCGTCCTTCTGTTTCAGTGCGGCTCCGGTTTCCGAGCCGATTACATACAGAAAGTAGCGGTTCTTAGATGAATTTATGAAATCGGCGATTACTGCCGCCTCGTCCGGCTGCGGCATATCGTCGGTGATCAGCAGAATATTTCCCCGTTTGCCGTATTCGTTAATCAGCTCTTCAGACATTTTAAGAGCGAGGAACGGATCTGAACCCTGCATCGGCATCTGACCCGGTTCAAGCTGTCTGATGTATGACTTGAGGGTGTTGAAATCATTGGTCGGCGGAATAAGTGTATAGGCGTTGCCGGCAAAAACCACCAGTGCGATCCTCTTTTCCGGTGGAGTCTTGCTCAGAAGCTGCAGCAGTGCATAGCGCATCTGCATGTAGCGGCTCGGTTTGATGTCATCTGCAAGCATTGAGTTTGACAGATCCATGGCCCACACCCAAACTTCCTCGTTCTGGTAAAGAGGTTTTTCCCTGTTTTCAATGGTAGGTCCTGAAAGTGCCAGTACCCCGATAATCCACGGGATGGCGAAATATTTGAAATGACGGGTGATGTTCCTGGTATTTTCATTGTTAAAATGATTGAAAATCTCACTGTTCATCATGTGCTGAGATGAATTGTACTTTCTTAGTTTCACAATTAAGAAAATGATCGGGAAGATCAGCAGCAGAAGCATCCACGGGCGGCTGAGAAAGAAACTAGTCATAATGTCTCCTTACGATGAATGCAATAACAAAGGACAGCAGCAGCGAAATCAGCAGCGGAATGTAGTAGATTTCAACTTTCGGCTGATAGTAGGTGATGGTGGCCTTTTTCTGCTCAGTGGCATTGATGCTTTCATATACGTGACGAAGCGAGTCGGAATCTGTGGCCCGGTAGAATTTTCCGCCGGTGTCAGCAGCGATTTTCCTCAACGTCGGAATATCCAGTGATTCGTTGATAGCCTTGTTGTCAGCACCGTATCCGATAGTATAGATTTTCATCTCGTGATTAAGTGCATAGGTTATGGCGTCATCCGGCTTGATGTTTTCAGCAGTGTCCCTTCCGTCGGTAAGAAGTACCAGCACACGGTTGTTGTTAGGAGTAGATGCAA
>ONPL01000013.1:36179-42830 GCA_900319705.1 uncultured Pseudomonadota bacterium
ATGATTGCGTCACCGAGAGAGGTGAGAACTCCCGCCAGATTGTTATCCAGTTCGTCAATGAATCTGGTCAGCAGATTGTGATCCTGGGTAATCGGAGCCATAACATAGGCTTTTTCTCCGAATACCACAATACCGAACTGATCCTGCGGTCTGCCTCTGACAAATTCCTTAAGCTGGGATTTAAGTACATTGAGTCGTGTTTCGTAGGATGTTCCGACCCGGATATCTTTTACCGACATACTCAGAGACTGGTCCACCGCCAGCATGATATGGTAGTTCTCCTGCTTTACCGGAACTGCATCAGGAAGATAAATCGGGCGTGATACCGCAAGTGCGAGAAAAATGAAACTCAATGCCGCCATTACCAGCATTGATACCGACAGTTTGGCCTCCTTGGTCTTGACCAGCGGTACGGAAATCAGTTTCATAGGCTTGCGTACCGGTTCCTCCAGCGGCCAGAAATAATAGATCAGGTACGGCACCAGAACAACCAGCAGGACCCATGGATAGGTTATTTCAACCATAAGGCTCTCCAAAAGTTCGACAGAATCCACAGGATACTGTTGATCAGCAGAGATCTTTTTTCTTTTCTGGTCACTTCACACTGGCTGTAAAGAAGTTCATCCCATCGATCCCTGAAACTGCTGAAATTGGAAAGACTCCGGTGATCAAGAAAATTAAGCCAATCATCCCCGATCAGCTTGGCAACCTGATCCCGTTTATAGAAGATCATGCATGAATCTTTCAGAAGTCTGTTCAATTCCTGAGGATATCTAGAAGATTTAAAATAAGCGGAAATAAAAGACAGCAGTGCCCTGAATACGGGAACCAGTCTGTATATTATGTATGCTGCTGCAATTACTGCAATCACAGCAAGTGAACCGTAGATCAGGAACTCCCGCAAGGCGGTCGGTTCCGGACCGGTGTGAATGTCTTTAAGTCCGAGGTTTTTTATTGTTTCACTGCTTACCATGGGCACCTCACTGCTTGGAAGCGTCAATGCGGATGAACCGCTGACATGAATGTTTAAGCTGTGTAGACAGCACTCTCATTCTGTGCATTCCGATTTTCCGGTAGTCCTCGGCAAATTTTTTATCATTTGATACCACGTAACCCACTGAGGAACCGTTGTCCACATACAGTGATCCGCTGTTGGTGATTTCTATTTCGAGCTTGTCGAAAATCTGATAACAGAACACTATATGGTTTCGGTTGAGGTAGCGCAGGATGGTTGCGGCCTTAGGTGACATGCGGTAGAAGTCGCTTATCACGTAAATCACTGAACCAGGTCTGACATTTTCGCTCAGCAGAACCAGTCCGTCTTCAATTGTTTTGCTTGATTCAGAATTTTCAAGCCCGAGATAATAATATTCCCTTACCTGTTTGATGATTTCCAGAACGTCGTGGTTGCGTCCTCCGGGAGTGGTTCTGGCAATTTCATCATTAATAAGGAGCATATTGGATACTTTGTCCTGGTTGAGCAGCGCCTGCCATGCAACAGATGCGGTCAGAACTGCGGCAACACGTGCCTTCAGCTGCCCGGTGGAGCCGAAATACATTGTTTCCGTCAGATCTGTCAGTATGTAGGTGCAGCGGTCGCGCTCTTCGCGGTACATTTTGGTATGAGGCTTACCGGTTCTTGCTGTGGTACGCCAGTCTATGTTCCTTACGTCATCTCCGGGAACATAGGGACGCACTTCATCAAACTCCATTCCGCGGCCTTTAGCGGTCGAAGACTGGAATCCGAAATTATGACTGGCCACACGACGGATCGGCAGAATAACATTTGAAGGAGGTATGTTGACCAGTTCTTCAAACGTTAACTCAATAGCACTCATGAAACAACCACCAGACTTAGAATCTTTTCAATAATATCATCGGTGGTAATACCGTCGGCTTCACCCTCCATACTGAGGATCAGACGGTGTCTCATCACCGGATATGCACATACCTGAATATCATCAGGCACCACATAGTCACGATCGCTGAGCCATGCCCGGGCTCTTGCACATCTGCACAGGGCCATGGTTGCACGCGGACTTACACCGCAGGCCAGCCAGCGGGCCAGATCTCCGTTGTAGGAAACCGGATTTCGGGTGGCATTGACAATATTAACGATGTACTTTTCCAGCTCCTCTGAAATGGTTACATCCAGTACTGAACGGCGTGCTTCAAAAAGATCCTTCTGGGTCAGCAGAGGATTCTGCTTTGATTCGCCGTGGTGCTGCATTTCAAAATGGTTCAGACGCAGAATGCTGAGTTCGTCAGTTGCATTAGGATAATCAATCTTGATGTGCAGCATGAAACGGTCGAGCTGTGCCTCAGGCAGAGGATAGGTACCTTCGTGCTCGAGAGGATTCTGGGTTGCCATAACCAGGAACAGGTCCGGCAGCTGGTATGTCTTTCTTCCAATTGTAATCTGTTTTTCGCCCATTGCCTCCAGCAGCGCACTCTGTACCTTGGCAGGAGCTCTGTTGATTTCATCGGCGAGCAGCAGGTGGTGGAACAACGGTCCCGGCTGGAACGCGAAAGTTCCGTCCTGCGGACGGTAAACATCGGTTCCGGTAACATCTGCAGGCAGCAGATCCGGTGTGAACTGGATTCGGTGGAATGTTCCCTCGATGCATTTTGACAATTCTTTTATTGCTCTGGTTTTTGCTATCCCCGGAGGTCCTTCTACCAGAATATGACCGTCCGAAAGAAGTGCCAACATAAGTCCATCAATCAGATCAAGCTGTCCGAGTATTTGCGAACTGAGATATTCTCTGACAGCTTGGACTTTATCTTTAATCATAAACAGTATCTCGCATTCAAATATAAATACAAAAACTTTGATATTATATATTTTTTCTTAATTCTGAGTGACAAAAATTATTAAAAAAGTGAAGTAGACATATTTTTGACTTGTTTTTGGCTATTAGTTAATCAAAAGAAAACTGCTCCGTTCCCGGAATCATATACCGCTTTAATCTGTGACAGTATTTTTTGCGCAGTGATATGATTCGGCGTAGAATAGAGCACTATATTTAATAGAAGTGAGTTCTCCGGAGTGAGCCGGAGATGCATAACTGGTTGAGGCCCTGTATGTTTAGGAAAACTGTGCTGCTGCTCGTCAGTCTGGTAATCACGGTCTGTCTGCTCCTGTTTACCGATCTGTCGGTTGCCTATATTGACAAGACAACACCGTATTCGGTTGCTTTCGAGTTTGACGGCGAACTGCCGCAGTTTAAAACCCACCAGCTGGCTCTAGGTTTCAGTTCCGGACACGATATTCAGGCTTATCAGAAAATCTATCATTTTACCCAGAATGGTAATACGGTGAGGTTCAGTTTCAATACCAGATTGGAACATCTTTCAACCCTGAAACTCTACTTTAAATACCCGGAGAATGTCCGCACGGCGAATCTCAATCTGATAAAAGTTGAAATTAACGGCAGACTCCAGAAACTCGAAAAATCATCTGTAACGCAGTGCTGCACCGACGATGCAGCTGTTTCTGCCGTTCTTGACCAGCCGTTCTATCCGGAACAATCCTCACTGGAACATTTTTTAGATAAAATGGATCTTTCCTCGTTTGTTTGGAGTTTGTTTCTCCTGTTTCTGGTTGTCAGCATAGTCATGTATTTTCTAGTGAAGACCGTTACTGTCCGAACTGTTGAACTGCATTTTAAAATCAGCGATCTTGCAATACTTCTCGTTTTGTATATTTTCAATGCTGTGCTGGTTATGTTCTTTGCCAGGGATTTTGCGGATGCCGTCAGTGTGAATCTTACCTGTCTGCTGGTCAGTGCGCTGGAGTTTGCCGGACTGTACGCCCTGATAATGCTTTTTGCCCGCAGGAGAATAATGCTTGCGGTATGTGCGGGGATCTGGATGCTGACTTTAACCAGCCAGCTGATGTGTCTGGTTATTTCCCTGAGTTACATAAGTATTGTTTCGGCCGGAAATATCAATATTGATAATATATCAGTACTGCTGAACTGGGATAACGGCAGATTTCTGGTGCTGTTTGTTCTTGCTTTTCTTCTTTTTATTTCCTATCAGAACAGAACCGACACGGTAATCGTTCTGAAGGGACTGAGGGCCAAATTTTATCTGGTTTCCGCAGGTCTGTTTCTGGCAGGTTCCTTTTTTCTCAATACCATTGCAAACGGCTCCAGCCTGGAAAATTTTCAGTCACCGGTAATGGAACTGGTCAAGACTACAATCATCCGCTATTTCCCTGACAGTGCAGGTTTCATTTCCCCGGTGACCCAGACTATGCTGACAGAATACCCGGAAAACAACATCAGCAACAGAAAGACTTTTTTCAATGACTCGGTTTACGAAGAGCCGATCCCGTACCGGCAGATCAAGCCGCTTGACAGACCGAATGTCATTGTGTTTTTTGTTGAAAGCTTCACCGCCGAATTTATTGATTCCTACAGAACACGACCGTTGAATCTTATGCCGTTTATGTCCGGTCTGCAAAAAAACTGGCCTGACAAAAACATCACCTTGGTGCGCAACTATTTCAATCACAGCGCCACCACTGTCAAAAATATCAGAAGTCAGCTTCTTTCCGGATTTCAGTATGATTCAGTGGTCCATAAGGATACTGTTGATGACAGCTCTCTGATTGAAATACTCGGCAGATTCGGATATACAACCTACTTTGTATCTCCGGAGGGGGCAGACAGTGAATTTCAAAAGATGCTTGAAACTACCGGCTTTGACTATCCTGTCTACAACAGTATGACTTCAATAGACAATATAAAGTTTTCGGAAACAGACTGCGGCGGTGGAAATTGCAGTGATGATCTTACCATCAGCAAACTTAAGGATTTAATCAGTTTTCACAAAAGCAGAAGTGAAACATCAGCCAAACCGTATTTTATCGGTCTTTACAATCTCGGAACACATCTGAACGAATCAGGAAGAATGAAATTCAAAGGCGGAGATAACAGAATACTCAACAGGAACTATACCCTGGATGTGGATCTTGAAAGTCTGATCAAATTCTATTATTCCGAGTTGTCCGAAGATACTGTTATGATCCTGACTGCTGATCATTCCATCATTCCGGGGGATTACGGCTCACAGGTAATTGATTTTGACCAGAACTATATTACCAATGAGATCCCGTTCTACATATTCCAGCCATATTATGAACTGCCGAAGGAACTTGATTTGCATGAGGTTGGTGGGTATGCCAGCAGTCTTGCCATGGCGCCGACAGTGCTGCATCTTCTTCAGTTAAATCCTGAAAATTATTTTTTAGGATGTTCCATGTTTGAAAAGCAGTGCCGCAGAGCAGTGGATTTATCGAAATATATCTGGTACTCGGGTTTGGGGATCTATCTGAAGGACGGTGATTTTGAAAACGGCAAGAAATTCAAACCGGTTGCGATTGACAATAAACTGCAGCAGGAATATCCGGCAGAGGATTTCAGACTTTACAATCTGTACCGGAAGGCATATCTCAAGGTTTTTGATCAGTAGTGAGGAGCCCGGTGCAGTCAGTGATTCAGAACTTTCACAGCTCGTTCTGAAGAGCAGAATAGGGCCTTTTCACAAAGTTTGAACTGGAATTTTTCTGAAATGGTTCTTTGCGGTTTCAGCGCAATTATTAAAGCGGTATCAATACCTATGATTGGTACCGCGTATTGTTTTTATTTGGGGTGTTCTACTTTAAACTGATATTGAGCTTATTTCCACTCGTAAATTTTTTGGTGATTTTTATCAGGTTGTCATTAGAATCAAAGGTTAAAGAAGTTACTTCCGGAGCGATGCTGCCGAGTGAGTAATGATCTGTCCTTCCGTCATCCGAAATTTGTGGAGTATGCTTGATAAGCTTTCTTACAACTTCTCGTGGCATTCCTTTTTTCAGATCAGACACAGTATTGAATAATTTGAAATTTTCTATGGCTTCGGCACAGTATCCTGCCTGAGCTATCAGAAGCGAAGGTGGATTATCATCCCAGCAGGCGGCCAGTGATAGGTCGGGATGTCTATATGAACCGAACACATCAACAAATGAATCAGAGTTAAATATCGACAGAAATTTTTTTTCAGTTCGCGGCCAGATTTTTTCTTTGCCAAGGTATATTTCGCAGTAACGTTTCCTTATATCATCGATAAAGGTGATGGAAATGAGTTTGTTATCCTTATATTCAAGATGAACATTAGGATTTTCATAATATTCAGTTTCAAATGCAGGCAAAGAGCGAGCTGTAGGTAGTTCTCTTTCAGAATTGAATTCATTTTTCATAATTTCCCAGATTTCTTTCTGGGATGTACCGAATACAAAAGGACCCACAGAAATGTTTGGCTCAAGAATTAGTTGTATCATATATCCTACGCTCCGTTCTTTTTCATTATTTTTACGATTTCTTCAAGTTTGGCAATATATTTCCTGGCTTCATTGATGGCATCATCATATTTAGAACCAAATTTTGCTTGAATATCTGTCAATTCCATTTCAACAGCAGCTCGAATGTTTCCTGATTTTAAATATTCCAACTGTACTTGAAAAAACTCCTCGTTCAACATATTTGATGCGACAGCTGTGTAATTTGATAAAAAAAATTAAAAAATCGTAACTGAACGCAAATTTTTAATTATAAAAAAAATAAAAAAAAATTTTTATTTGTATAATATGCGAAAGTATCG
>ONPL01000040.1 GCA_900319705.1 uncultured Pseudomonadota bacterium
ATCAATAACCGCGGAAGTAAGAACCGCCCTGTGTTACGGCGATTTACAGAATCATGACATAAATGACTTCTGGACTCTGCTGCTTTATACCGGGTATCTCACCTTTGATCCTACATACCGTTCATCAAAAAAGAATGAATATAGCCTATACATCCCTAATGAAGAAATAAGAGACTGTTTCAGAGATAAAATTCTTGCGTTTTTTAAGACCAATTCCGTCATGAAAACAAGCATAGGTGAACTGGTAAAAGGATTGTTTGAAGGTGATGCCGAAAAGGTTCAGGACAACCTTAACACGCTTCTTGGCAAATATGTTTCAATCAGAGATTTTGCCACGAACGCTCCTAAGGAAAACTATTACCACGGTTTTATGAACGGACTGCTGGTGAACGGCACATCATTCATAGAGGAGCATAAGTCTAATTTTGAATCAGGGGATGGCTATGTTGATATCATAATTGCTTCAAAAAACAGTGACACCGTGGCTATTCTGGAACTTAAACATACAGATAAGCCGTTTGGTGCAAGATTGATTGCTGCTGAAAAAGCATTGGAACAGATTACTGAAAGAGGATATCCAACTGTTTATATGAATGATCCTCTTGTTCGGAATGTATACGCCTACGGTATCTGTTTTTATAAAAAATTATGTTCGGTTGTTACTAAAAAAATGAAGTAAATAAGTAAGTTACGGAACACTAGGCCTTAAAATTGTATACAGGTTTCATAATATCCAGTATTTCCACAGTATCACCGATCACATCAACAATATCGTGAAGTGACTTGTAGGCCATTGGAGATTCATCCAGTGTAGATACATTTACTGAGGTGGTAAAAATTCCCTTCATAGATTCCCTGTATTCATCTATATCAAGAGTATCTTTTGCCTCGCTTCTGGACAGCAGTCTGCCGGCCCCGTGCGGCGCTGAATAATTCCATTCAGAATTTCCCCGACCTTTTGCAAGTACGCATCCGTCCCTCATGTTTATCGGAATAATTACTGTTTCGCCTGAATGAGCCGCTATGGCGCCTTTTCTGAGAATCATTTCCCTGGTATCTATGTAATTATGGATGGTATGAAAAGATTCATAAGCGGTCAGTCCGGCAGTTTTCAAAAGAACACCGGCAATAATTTCACGGTTTAATCTGGCAAACGCCTGACAAATTTCCACGTCATGAAGGTAGTCGTCAAGATACTTTCCGCTTAGAAAACATAAATCATCAGGTATAGCTGAACCGCTGGTTTTTTTATCATCCCGTGGCGGAACAGCAGCTTCCGGGCCTTTGTTTTTCTGTCCGGATTTTTTGCCTGTGCTCGGACTGGAAATTTTTTCTCCGGCAGCGCGGTTACAAGCACTGTCGTTTTTAAGCCTTATCGCCAGATTCTGATAGTATTCAGCCACCTGCTTACCTAAACTGCGGCTTCCGCTGTGAACAATCAGGTATCTGGTGCCGTCGGCTGCTTCATCTATCTCTATGAAGTGATTGCCTCCGCCAAGAGTCCCGAGACTCTGTTTCATTCCGGACAGATCTCCAAGTTCACGGTAGCACCGCAGACCTTCATATGAAAAATTTTTGATTTTTTTTCCAAAAGCATTAGTACCTGAAAGACCGTTGCGGGCAACCCTGTCAATTTCGGCAAAATCAACCCGGATCTGTCCGATATTTACCGTATACATGCCGCATCCGATATCAGTTCCGACAATATTTGGAACAACCTTGTCGGTAACGGTCATGGTGGTACCGACGGTACAGCCTTTGCCGGCATGAACATCCGGCATGATTCTGATCCTGGAGCCGGCGGTGATTTCGTAGTTACACATTCTGCGGATCTGCTCAACAGCCGCAGATTCAACTACGGATGCATAACAGACTGCAGTATTTATTTTTCCTTTAATTTCAAACATTCTGTTTCCTCTGTAAAAAAGCATCGATTATCCCGGAAAATCGCCAAATCTGGAGATTTTTCAGAAAAACGATATAAATTTTTTAGGTATGGATCATGATCAAAAACGTAACAACGGCATGTAAAAACAGTGTAAACCAGTGTTTAATACATATGCCTGTATATGCGTGCTACCGCACAGTGCACGTTTTTTTTATGAATACAGTACTGCGTTTGGTCACAGTATGCAGAATGTTGAGAATTACATTTTTCTACCTTTAAAATCAGCCTGCTGTATTTCAAGCCTGCATTTTTGATATGTTGTATTCGGAGTGAATCCGATCTAATGGATGTTAGATTGAATTGTCCGCCTTGTCAAGTAAAATTCAGATCAGCCTCAAAAGAACGGCCTGGTGCAGTTCATAACTTATCTAGCAGGTAGATTTGCCATCGTTCAAGAGAAGAAATGCGGAATTAATTTTTTGTCTGACTTTTAAAATGACTCCGTCAGCTTTCCTTTGTCGCATATTTTTCCTTTATGTGAGAAATAAACTTTGTTGTCAGTGCGTTGGGGTGTCTCTCATTATCCCAGGATAGCAGGTAGTCGACATTTATTGTTGGTGATATTTTTTTGATCGTAACTTTGGTGCCGGATGCGATGTTCTTGGCAACTGAAGCAGGGAAAAGGGCAATTCCCAGATTTCTGTTTACAAGCTTGGCCGCATTGGAGGAGTGAGCGGTTTTAACTATGAAATGAGGTTCCTTTTTAAAATTTTTAAACCATCCTCTGATTTCATCTTCACGTGACCGTCTTGAAGAAATTATCAGATCATTATCGATAAGTTCCTCCAGTGTTATGTATTCATTCTGTGATTTTGCCAGTGGAGCATTTGCAGGAATGATTGCAACCCAGTTTTCTGAATATACCTTAAAACCGTCCAGTAAATCACTATTGGTAGGAGTCATTGTAATTGCAAGATCTATAAGGCCGGATTTCAGACGATCGGTCAAATCATCCACATTTCCGCACCATAAGTTATAGGTTACATTGGGATAGAGTTTTTTAAATGATTCGATCCATTCGGCTACAAGTGTCGGACCGTTGCTGTCGACATGACCTATATAAAGTGTTCCGCTTATACCGTTCTGCATTTCAGATATTTCTGTTTTGGTCATATCAACCAGAGTTAAAAGCTGCTCGCCTCTTCGCTTAAAAGCCAGACCTTCTGCAGTCAAAGCCAGATGGCGCTTGCCTCTGATAAACAGTGTACAGCCAAGTTCATCCTCTAGATCCATAAGGGCTCTGCTTAACGGCGGCTGGGACAGATGCAGTTTTTCAGCAGCTCTTGTGATATTAAGTTCTTCGGCCACCGTTATAAAATATCGTATTTGTCTTAAATCCATATCCAGCTCCTTCTGAATCTATTATACCTAAAAGGTATTATTATGTTGTCGTTATAGTATTTTATTTATGTTTAACGGATAACTATAATTCTAGCAAATGATTGGAAAAGAACATAGTTCTTAAAGAATATCACGATTGGTTGATAAATATCTTAAGAGCACTGTTCTGGAAAGATACAGATATTTCAAAGGTTACGCTGGCAAAGCGGTTATCCTGCCTGTATTGAGCGGCCGGAAAATTACAGAGTGTCCTGTCGAGAATATCCCGTATCATTCCAATGCATATAAATCATATGAAATAAATATTTTATCGAATAATTTAAATTTAAATTTAAGTTTGCTCTTATATGTGCAATGGAGTTTACAACATGTCTGTATATGAAGACGATTATTACAAGACCAGGAATGAAGCATTGGTAGATGAGCATGATGCATGTGGTATCGGAATGGTCGTTAATATAGATGGCCGGAGAGAATACCGGACTCTCGATGATGCGCTGTCTATTGTGGAAAAGCTTGAACACAGAGCCGGTAAAGATGCTGCAGGAGAGGTTGGTGACGGTGTCGGTATTTTATTACAGATCTCCCACGGTTTCTTTAAAAAGGCAGCAGCTGATTCAGGGATCAGTATAGGAGATGCAGGTGATTACGGTATAGGAATGTTTTTTCTGCCCCAGGATCTGAGAAAAAGAACCTTCGCAAAGAGACTTTTCCATGTAAACTGTGAAAAGAACGGTTTGAAAATTCTGGGTTGGAGAGAGGTTCCGACAAATCCGGAAATTCTCGGTAAAAAGGCCCTGGACTGCATGCCTTGCATTGAACAGTGTTTCATTGAACGACCTGAGGACTGTTCAAAGGGCATTGATTTCGATCGCAGACTTTACGTATGCAGAAGAGAGTTTGAACAGAGCGCGGATGATACCTATATCAATTCACTTTCATCCAGAACAATCGTTTATAAAGGAATGTTTCTGGTAGGTCAGTTACGCCGTTTTTATACTGATTTACAAAGCACGGATTATGAAACATCCATTGCCATGGTGCATTCACGTTTCTCCACCAATACCACACCTTCCTGGGAGCGCGCACATCCGTACCGCCTTATTGCACATAACGGAGAGATCAATACGATCCGCGGAAACCATGATCGTATGCTGGCCAGAGAGGAAACTCTTCATACACCTTGGCTGGACGAAAATGCTGACAAGACTTTCCCTGTAATCCATGCCTCCGGTTCAGACTCCGCCATGCTGGATAATACACTGGAATTCTTTATGATGAACGGTGTACCTCTTCCTCTGGCAGTTATGATGATGATCCCTGAACCTTGGAAAAATGATACCCACATGGATCATGAGAAAAAGGATTTTTATCATTACTATGCAACCATGATGGAACCATGGGACGGACCTGCCGCTATTTTATTTACTGATGGTGAAATTGCAGGTGCAACCCTTGATCGTAACGGTCTGCGTCCTTCCAGATATTATATTACCGATGATCACCGTCTGATTTTATCCTCTGAGGTAGGGGTTCTGGATATCGATCCGTCACACATTGTAAAGAAATCACGTCTGCAGCCGGGTAAAATCCTGCTGATTGATACCAATGAAGGCCGCCTGGTTTTAGATGAGGAATGTAAAGAGTTATATTCTAAAAAGTATCCGTACGGTGAGTGGCTTTCTTTGAATTTACTTCAATTATCAGAACTGAAGATCCCTAATAAAAAGATCCCGACCCACAGTCAGGAAATGCGTGATCGCCTTTACAGAGTATTCGGCTATACATATGAAGATGTCAAAGAGCAGATCCTGCCTATGGCCTCCAATGCAACAGAAGCCACGGCTTCCATGGGGCATGATATTCCTCTTGCGGTATTATCTGAAAAACACCAGTTACTGTTTTCATATTTCAAACAGCTGTTTGCCCAGGTTACCAATCCGCCGATTGATTCAATCCGTGAAGAGATTGTTACCGATACCTCTGTGTATGTTGGTTCCGATGGAAATCTGCTGGAACCGTGCGGTGAGAACTGCCGTGTTCTGCAAATCAACAATCCTATTTTAACCGGTGTTGATCTACTTAAAATCAAATCTCTGGATCAGGAAGGTTTTAAGAGCGGCGTAGTACCGATCCTTTACTATAAGAATACTTCTCTGGAAAAGGCTATTTCCCAGCTTATAGTTAATGTTGACCGTATGTGCAGCAAGGGCGTCAATATCGTGATCCTTTCAGACAGAGGGGTTGACGAGAACCATGTTCCTATTCCGTCACTGCTTGCTGTTTCCGCTACCGAGCAGCATCTGGTTGAAACCAAGAAGAGAACCGCAGTTTCTATTATTCTGGAGAGCGGTGAGCCGCGTGATGTGCATCAGATGGCAACACTGCTTGGTTTCGGTGCCCGTGCTATCAATCCGTATCTTGCCCACGAATGCATTGCTGAACTTATCGACAAGGCAATTTTAGATAAGGACTACCATACTGCCATTGCAGACTACAACTCCGCGGTACTGCACGGAATAGTCAAGACCGCGGCCAAGATGGGTATTTCAACATTGCAGTCCTATCAGTCCGCCAAGATTTTTGAAGCTGTCGGAATTTCAAAGAAGGTTATTGACAAGTACTTTACCGGCATAACAAGCAGAGTAGGCGGTATTGATCTGGATGCAATTTCCGAGGGCATCCTGTTCCGTCATGATCATGCATTTGATCCTATGGGCCTGTCAGTTGATACCAGTCTTGACAGCACCGGCTTCCACGGTCTGAGAAGCGGAACGGACAAGGAGGATCATCTCTATAATCCGCAGACCATCATTGCACTGCAGACTGCGGTCAAGGTTGGAAGCTATGAAATGTTCAAGGATTATTCATCCATTGTGGATAATGAAAAGCCGCATACTCTGAGAGGATTGATTGATTTTGTAAAGGTTGACAATCCGATCCCGCTCGATGAGGTTGAACCTGTTTCCGAGATTGTAAAACGTTTCAAGACCGGTGCAATGTCCTACGGCTCTATCTCCAAGGAGGCGCATGAAACTCTGGCAGTTGCCATGAACCGTCTCGGCGGTAAATCAAATACCGGTGAAGGCGGAGAAGATCCGGTTCGTTTCGGCACAGAAAAGAACAGCAAGATTAAACAGGTGGCTTCAGGCAGATTCGGCGTAACCAGCGAATATTTGAATAATGCTGAAGAAATTCAGATCAAAATGGCGCAGGGTGCAAAGCCTGGAGAGGGCGGTCATCTTCCTGGAAAGAAGGTTTATCCGTGGATTGCTGAAAGAAGATATTCAACTCCGGGTGTTTCTCTGATATCTCCTCCTCCTCACCACGATATTTATTCAATTGAGGATTTGGCCCAGTTGATTTATGACCTGAAGAACGCCAACCGCAAAGCCAGAATTTCTGTAAAACTGGTATCGGAATCAGGAGTGGGCACAATTGCCTGCGGTGTTGCCAAAGCAGGTGCACAGGTAATTTTAATCTCCGGTTATGACGGCGGTACCGGTGCAGCTCCGGCAAGTTCCATTCATAATGCCGGTCTGCCATGGGAACTGGGTCTGGTGGAAGCTCACCATTCTCTGATTCAGAACGGACTCAGAGGCAGGGTGGTGATCGAGGCAGACGGTAAACTCATGAGCGGTCGAGACGTGGCCATTGCAGCCCTTCTCGGCGCCGAGGAGTTCGGGTTTGCCACCGCTCCGCTGGTATCAATGGGCTGTATGATGATGCGTGTGTGCAACAAGGATACCTGTCCGGTCGGTATAGCCTGTCAGAATGAAACATTAAGAAAACGCTTCAGCGGCAAACCGGAATATGTAATGAACTTTATGATGTTCATTGCTGAAGAATTACGTGAAATCATGGCTTCACTCGGGATCAGAACCGTTGAGGAAATGGTGGGAAGAAGTGATCTGCTCAAGATTAAAGATAAGCAAATCACCAGACGTGCAGAGATGGTCAATATGGATCTTATTCTGGATCAGTCTCTGGCACATGCAAAGGAAAGCCATTTCATCGCAGAAGAGGCATATGATTTCAAACTTGAAAATACCATTGATGAGAGGATTTTCCTGCCGAAGTTTGAAAAATGGAACGGTGAAGGCACACTGGCTTTGGATAATGTACAGATCTCAAGTACAGATCGCAGTCTGGGAACCATACTTGGATCCTGCATAACTGAAAAATACGGTTCCTCTCTTGCTGATGACAGTATTCAGATTTCATTGAACGGCGGCGGAGGTCAGAGCTTCGGTGCCTTCATTCCGAAGGGACTTACTTTAAAACTGACCGGAGATGCAAACGACGGTTTCGGTAAGGGGCTGTCAGGCGGAAAACTGATTGTTACTCCTTCTGAACATGCAGCATATGAGGCATCAGAGAATGTAATTGTCGGAAATGTTGCCCTGTACGGCGCAACCTCCGGTTCCGCCTATATCAACGGTATAGTCGGTGAAAGATTCATGGTAAGAAATTCAGGTGCTACCGCTGTGTGCGAAGGCTGCGGAGATCACGGCCTTGAGTATATGACCGGCGGAAGAGCGGTGATCCTTGGTGAAGTCGGTAAAAACTTTGCTGCGGGAATGAGCGGCGGTATTGCCTACATTCTGGATCAGAATCACAGTCTTTACATGAGAACCAATAAATCTCTGATTGAGATGACTGAGTTGAAAGACGCAGACAGGAAGGAGCTCAAAGAAATTCTGACCGATTATGAGAAGAGTACAAAGTCTAAACGGGCTGCTGAGATTTTAAGTGATTTTGAATCCTGGGTTCCGCTGTTTAAGAAGATTATTCCTATTGATTATAAGAATATGCTCACTTTAATCGGTAAGTACGAAGAGCAGGGTATACGTCATGAACAGGCAGTTTATGAAGCTTTCAAGGATGTTTCATCCGGTTCTTCAGACGCAGCAGTTCGACAGCTCAAGAATGCATAGGTAAGGAATACAGAAAGGTAAAGAATTATGGGTAAGGCTACAGGTTTTCTCGAATTTGAGCGTTGTGAGGACGCATGGATCCCTGCAAAAACTAGAATTAAGGATTTTAATGAGTTTCATGTACATCTTGGCGAAGAGGCAAGAAGATGTCAGGCCGGCAGATGCATGGCATGCGGCGTACCGATGTGCCAGTCAGCTCTGCGATTAAAAGGAATGGTTACAGGCTGTCCGCTTCACAACCTGATCCCGGAATGGAATGATGAGATTTACAGCGGACACTATGAGCATGCACTTTCCAGACTTTTAAAGACCAGTAATTTTCCGGAATTTACAGGCCGTGTATGTCCAGCACTTTGTGAAAAGGCGTGTATCAACGGTATGCACGGAGCTCCGGTTACGATACATGACAATGAACTTTTCCTGATTGAAAAGGGGTTTGAAGAAGGCTGGATGAAACCTCGCATTCCGTCTCTCAGAAGCGGCAAGAAGGTTGCGGTGGTAGGTTCAGGCCCTGCCGGTCTGGCCGTGGCTGATCAGCTTAATCACCGCGGACACACTGTTACGGTATTTGAAAAGGAATCCCAGATTGGCGGTCTTTTAATGTACGGCATTCCGAACATGAAGCTCGATAAAAAGGTTATTGAGCGCCGCCGCAGACTCATGGAGGCTGAAGGGGTGATTTTTAAAACCAACTGTGATATCGGCAGAGATATTTCCTTTGCAGATTTACAGGAACGGTTTGATGCGGTTGCTCTGTGCTGCGGTGCCAAGAAGCCTAGAGATTTGAATCTGGCAAACCGCGACAGCTGTCATGAGATTCATTTTGCAGTTGATTTTCTGAAATCAGCCACCTGTGATCTGCTTAACGGAGCCGAACAGTGGACAATCAGCGCCAAGGATTTAAATGTGGTGATTGTCGGAGGCGGTGATACCGGTAATGACTGTCTTGGAACCTGCATCAGACAGGGGGCAAAGAACGTTGTTCAGCTTGAAATGATGCCTAAGCCTCCGGTTGAAAGAGCTGCAGACAATCCATGGCCGCAGTGGCCGAAGGTCCTGAAGACTGATTACGGTCAGCAGGAGGCGATAGAAGTGTTCGGATCTGATCCGCGTGTTTATGAAACAACGGTGAAGGAGCTGGTACTTGATTCAGGAAAGCTGAAAGCAGTTAAAACGGTTCAGGTTAAATTTGAAAACCGTCAGCTGGTGGAAGTTGCAGATACGGTAAAGGAAATTCCATGTGATCTGCTGATTATCGCCGCAGGTTTTCTAGGATGTGAGGATTACGTTATAAGTGACAGCAATGTTAAGGTCAGCGGTCGCAATACAGTCGAAACACTTGAGGACTCATATGAAACTTCAAAACCTGGAGTTTTTACAGCCGGCGATATGCATCGCGGCCAGTCACTTGTGGTGTGGGCTATTGCTGAAGGTCGTCACTGTGCGGCTCAGATTGATAAGTATTTAATGGGTTATACCTCATTAACATAAGTAAACTTTAAGAAAAATTTGTTTTAAATTCACGGAAATTGACATTAAGGGGTTAATTATGACAAAAGGTTCTGTTCCCGAATATTTTGGTTGTATGGTATTCGATGATCGTGTTATGCGATCTGTTTTAAGCAGTGACGTTTATTCATCACTGAGAAAAACTATCGAAGTAGGTGCAAAACTGGAACTTGGTTTAGCCGATTCTGTTGCAAAAGCAATGCGTGACTGGGCTATTGAAAAGGGTGCAACCCATTTTACCCACTGGTTTCAGCCGCTTACCGGTGTAACAGCTGAAAAACACGATTCATTTATCGAACCGTCTCCGGATGGCGGTGTGATTATGGAATTTTCCGGTAAGGAATTAATTCAGGGTGAACCGGATGCATCTTCTTTCCCAACCGGCGGAATAAGAGCAACATTCGAGGCAAGAGGTTATACCACATGGGATCCTACCTCCTATGCATTCATCAAGGATCAGACTCTCTGCATTCCTACAGCGTTCTGCTCCTACGGCGGTGAAGCACTGGACAAGAAGACTCCTCTTTTACGTTCCATGGAGGCTCTCAACCGTCAGGCTCTGCGAATTTTAAGACTGTTCGGTAATGATCAGGTTAAACACATCCATACCTCAGTCGGTCCTGAGCAGGAATACTTCCTTATTTCAAAGGAAATGTACGATAAGAGACCTGATTTACAGTACACCGGAAGAACTCTTTTCGGAGCAAAACCTCCAAAGGGCCAGGAAATGGATGATCACTACTTTGGTGTAATTAAACCAAAGGTAAAAGAGTTTATGGCCGAACTTAATGAAGAACTCTGGAAACTTGGAATTCTGGCCAAAACTGAACATAACGAAGTGGCTCCGGCACAGCACGAGCTTGCTCCGATCTATTCAACCACCAACCTTGCCTCCGATCAGAATCAGCTGATGATGGAGATTATGCAGAAAGTGGCAGCCCGTCACGGCCTGGTTTGTCTGCTGCATGAAAAGCCTTTTGCCGGTGTGAACGGAAGCGGAAAGCATAACAACTGGTCCATCTCAACTGACAACGGTTTCAATCTGCTGTCACCTGGTGATACACCTGCTGAAAACGCCCAGTTCCTGCTGTTTCTCTGCGCTGTAATCAAGGCGGTTGATGACTATCAGGATCTGCTCAGACTTTCTGTTGCAACTGCCGGTAACGATCACAGACTTGGAGCAAACGAGGCACCTCCTGCAATTATTTCAATTTTCCTGGGTGATGAACTTACCGCCATACTTGAAGCTATCGAATCTGATACTCCGTATCGCGGAATGGAAAAGAAGCTTATCAAGCTTGGTGTTGACGTTCTGCCGAGATTTGCCCGTGACACAACTGATAGAAACCGTACTTCTCCGTTTGCATTTACCGGTAATAAGTTCGAGTTCAGAAGCCTTGGTTCATCAAACAGTATCGCCTGCGCGAACATGATGTTGAACAGTGCAGTGGCAGAATCTCTCAGAATTTATGCCGACAGACTGGAAAAAGCTGAAGACTTTGAACAGGCTCTTCATGAGATGATTAAAAAGACTATCCACGATCATAAGAGAATCATATTCAACGGTAACGGTTATGATGCAGCCTGGGTTAAGGAGGCAACCGAAGTAAGAAAACTCTTAAACTATCCGACAACTCCTGACTGTATGCCTCATCTGCTGGATGAAAAGAATGTGAAGATGCTTACATCCCACAAGGTGTTCAATGAAGCAGAACTTCATTCAAGATGTGAGATTATGCTGGATAACTACTGCAAGCAGGTTTGGATTGAAGTAAACACCGAACTGTTAATGGCACGTCGTATGATTCTGCCTGCAATTGAAAGCTATGCTGATAAACTTTCAGGAACAGTAGCGAAAAAGAGAGCTGTTAATGAAACACTGCAGTGCGGTTATGAAAAATCTATTGTAGAAATCCTTTCTTCAATCGCTGATCAGATTTATCAGAAGGCTGAGGAACTGGAGCAGACCGCTGAAAATATCAATGGAACAGAAGATATTATCAAGGAAAGTCAGCTGATTCGTGATCAGATCCTTCCTAAAATGCAGGAATTACGCAGTCTGGCTGATAAAGCTGAGACCTACGTTTCAAGAGAATACTGGCCGTTGCCATCCTATGGTGAACTCCTGTTTTCTGTTAAATAAACTCTGTTTTCTTTAGAAAAATGTCGGGAATTTGATAGGAATTTAATCAAATTCCCATATTAAGGATTGTATAGAATATGTGTTGTATATTTTCAGTTTGTGGTCCGTCGGTAGATCTTGAAACACTCAAAAGCGCAATGCTGAAAAGCACTTCAAGAGGTCCGGATGATTCCAGAGCCGTAAAGGTCGGTGACGGATTAATGGGATTTCAGCGTCTTTCCATAATGGGACTGACTCCTGACGGAATGCAGCCGTTTGAACTGGATGGTGATTATTGTGCGTGTAACGGCGAGATTTATCGTTTTGAAGAAATCAAAAGCGGGCTGAAACAGCGTGGTTACCAGTTTGCAAGCGGCAGTGATTGTGAAGTGCTTCTACCTATGTATAAAGAGTACGGCACCAGAATGTTCGAAATGCTTGATGCCGAGTTCGCCTGTGTTATTTATGATCACAGTTCCAACAAATGGATCGCGGCCCGTGATCCTATCGGAATTCGTCCTTTATATTACGGATATACCAAAGCTCATGATCTGGTATTTGCAAGTGAACCTAAGTGCCTGACAGATCTTGTAGACGGAAAAATTCTACCTTTCCCTCCGGGACATTATTACGAAAACGGTGAATTTATCTGTTACTGTGATATTGCCAGACCGGATGAGAAACTGCGTGATCAGCAGTTGGAAACTGTATGCACAAAAATAAGAGAACTGCTTATTGCCGGTGTTGAAAAACGCCTGGTGTCAGATGCGAAAGTAGGCTTTCTGCTTTCCGGCGGTCTGGATTCCTCTCTGGTTTGCAGTATAGCCGCAAGAAAGAGTGAACTTCCGATTAAGACTTTTGCCATCGGTATGAGAGAGGATGCCATTGATCTCAAATATGCAAAACAGACTGCCGAGTATCTGAAGGCCGATCATACAGAAATTATTATCACCAGAGATGATGTTATAAATTCACTCGAACATGTTATCTATACTCTCGGTACCTTCGATATTACAACTGTTCGTGCCAGCATGGGCATGTACCTGCTCTGCAGGGCAATTCACGAAACCACTGATTTAAGAGTAATTCTGACAGGCGAGGTTTCTGATGAACTTTTCGGCTACAAATATACCGATTTTGCTCCATCTGCTGCTGAATTCCAGAAAGAGGCTGAGAAGAGGGTTCGTGAACTTCACATGTACGATGTTCTTCGTGCTGACAGATGTATTTCATCAAACTCTTTAGAAGCACGTGTTCCTTTTGGAGATCTTGATTTTGTTCACTATGTTATGTCCATTGATCCTGAGATGAAACGTAATCACTATAACAAGGGAAAATATCTGCTTCGTCATGCATTTGAAGGTCTTGATTATCTGCCTCCGGAAATTCTTTGGAGAGAAAAAGCTGCATTTTCCGATGCTGTCGGCCACTCCATGGTTGACCATTTAAAGGCCTATGCCGAGGAACAGTATGATGATGCCGAGTTTGAACAGAAGCGCAGACAGTACACTCATGCGATGCCGTTTACCAAGGAATCGCTGCTGTATCGCGAAATTTTTGAGAAATATTATCCAGGTCAGTCACAGATGATCAAAGACTTCTGGATGCCTAACAAGCAATGGGATGGATGTAACGTTAATGATCCTTCCGCCCGCGTGTTATCCAACTATGGAAACAGTGGTAAATGATAATTTGAGCCTTTAATCCTGATGAAAAAATTATCGGGTGTACAAAAACATCCTGTATACAAAGACAGAACTGTACATTTGATAATCTGGTTATCGGAAGGTTCTTTATGCGAATGCGGTTTGCGGTGCATATGATTATAAATATGAAAGTCAGCGGTTGTGAATTTCCTGATGTAAAAAGTAATTGTTCCCATGTTGGGAGGTTTCCTGCGCTGATTATGTCCGTGACAGCTATTCGTTATAAAATCAACGCTGAAAGCGGGGACTATGCGTTGACAGACACTGCGTGTTAATTCGTGATCCTGAAGGAGTGCCCGTCCTGCTGCAGGATTTTTAGCAGTATGTTGCCTGAATTCTTTGAGAATATTTTGTATTGACATCAGAATCATTCGCAGGAACAACTCTGTTTTTTCTGATAACTGCGAACCGTCAGTTCATCAGAAAAGACAACTCAGGGACAGATAACAGAGACAGAAGGCGAAGAGATGTATGAGATCATGCGTTGAAACAAATGAGTCTTTGAGACGTGCGTAAATGATTTTACAGTCATTATAGGATAAGAGAAAACAATATGAAATTTACAAAAATGCAGGGTTGTGGAAACGACTATGTCTATATAAACGGGGCAGAGGTAGACTTTTCTCCGGAAAAGAAAGTTGAGATCGTAAAAAAACTTTCTGATCGACATTTTGGAGTCGGCGGTGACGGAGTGATTTTTATCAATCCTTCCGACCAGGCTGATTTTGAAATGGAAATGTACAATGCAGACGGCAGCAGAGGCGAAATGTGCGGTAACGGTATACGCTGTGTTGCTGTATATGTCTACTGCAAAGGATTAACTGATAAAAAAGAATTTTGCATTATATCTGCCGGAAAAATAAAAAAAATCAGTCTTGATGTTGATGAAAACAGTCAGACACGGAAAGTAAACAGTGTCTGCGTTGACATGGGACTGCCTGTTCTGGAATCAGAGAATATACCTGTAATAAGTGAAAAAAAGACGGTTGTCAATGAACCGATTGAAGTGGAAGGAAAGGTTTACTTTCATACCTGTGTGTCTATGGGAAATCCTCACTCAGTCATCTATGTTGATGATGTGGATAATTTCCCTTTGGAAAGACTTGGCAGACATTTTGAAAACCATCCATCTTTCCCGAAACGTGTTAATACAGAATTTATTCAAATTATAGATCGTCAGAATGTAAAAATGCGTGTATGGGAGCGCGGAACCGGTGAAACTTTTGCATGCGGTACCGGTGCCTGTGCAACGGCAGTGGCAGGTATTTTAAATGGCTGCACAGATCAGGAGATAACTGTTCATCTACTGGGCGGTAATTTAAAAATTAAGTGGGAAGGCAACGGTTATCCGGTGTATATGACCGGGGCTGCTGAATTTGTTTTTGAAGGTGAGATAGAAGTTTAATCTGTGAAGGAATAATTGGTGGAATAAAATGGCAACAATAAATGAAAATTACTTAAACTTACAGGGATCCTATCTTTTTCAAACAGTTGCACGGAAAGTACGTGAATTTGAAGTCGATAATCCTAATGCCAGACTGATAAAACTCGGCATCGGTGACGTTACCCAGCCTATTGCCCCAGCAATATTAAAAGCCATGCACAAGGCTGTTGATGAAATGGGTGCAGCAAATACCTTTCACGGCTACGCTCCGGATCTCGGTTATGAATTTTTAAGAACAGCTATCGTCGAAAATGAGTATAAAAAAAGAGGGATCAGTATTGAACCGGATGAAATTTTTATTTCTGACGGTGCGAAAAGTGACTGCTCCAATATACAGGAAATTTTCGATCAGAATAATTTAGTGGCAGTATGTGATCCTGTATACCCTGTATATGTTGATTCAAATGTAATGGCAGGTCGGGCAGGGTATTTCAGTGAAGAGAAAAAAATCTACAGCAAACTGATCTATATGCCATGTACTGAATCTAACGGATTTATACCTGAATTTCCTAAGATCAACCCTGATTTGATTTACCTTTGTTTTCCTAACAACCCGACAGGAGTTGCCATAACAAAAGAAAGGTTGCAGGCATGGGTGGATTATGCATTAAAAATCGGAGCTGTTATTCTGTATGATGCTGCATATGAAGCTTATATAAACGATGATACACTTCCTCACAGTATCTTTGAATGCAGCGGTGCAGAAAATTGTGCAATTGAGTTCAGATCATTTTCTAAAAATGCCGGCTTCACCGGTTTAAGACTTGGTTTTACTGTTATATCTAAAAAACTGAAATTGTTCGATAAATCTGTTCATGCCATGTGGGCCAGAAGACACGGTACTAAATATAACGGCGCTCCGTACATTATACAAAGAGCGGGAGAAGCTGTTTATTCACCGGAGGGAACTCAACAGATAAAAGAGCAGATTGCAACCTATATGAAAAATGCCCTGTTTCTTAAAACGGCTCTTAAAGATGCTGGTTATACCGTTTACGGCGGTGAAAATGCACCTTATATCTGGTTGAAAACACCTCATGGATTATCAAGCTGGGAATTCTTCGATCTTCTTCTTAACAAGGCCGGAATTGTCGGTACTCCGGGTTCAGGTTTCGGACCTAACGGTGAGGGTTTCTTCAGACTCACGGCTTTCGGTACCTATGAAAACAGCGTTGAAGCAATCGAGAGAATTAAAACTCTTTAGGATCTGAGTATCAGATTTGTGGCGCGGCTGTTTTGCTATTACCATTTTCAGGTGACATGATTAAAGGGTTAAGTTTTTTGTTTTGTAGCTGGAGCGTAGCTTCAGAATTCTGAAAAACGTTATGTGTTTTTGTCTTTGAAAAGTATAACCCATGCATCTCTAGAGCTTAATTTACTGATTGGATGAACTGGAAATAAAGGATTTTGGTACCTCTTTCAGATCACCATTGAAAGAAAAAAGTTTGAGACTGATCCTCTCGGAGCCGTAGTTCCTTATGCTGAAGGAATAGTTCAACCTCAAAGTTCAGCCTCAAATGATGCTGAAGAAATAGTTCAGCCTCAAAGTTCAGCCTCAAATGATGCTGAAGAAATAGTTCAGCCTCAAAGTTCAGCCTCAAATGATGCTGAAGAAATAGTTCAGCCTCAA
>ONPL01000011.1 GCA_900319705.1 uncultured Pseudomonadota bacterium
AGTACCACAGCGGATATTTCCATTCAAAATTAGTCTGAAAAAGTTTTATAGCGGAAGATTCCTTCAGCGGGGACTCTCCGTCCCTGAAGGTTGAATATTTGATCTTCAGATCTTCGGATTTAAATAGCGCGCGTTCCCCTGTAAACACCTGCTGAACCAGTTCCTTCATAACAAACTCCTGATCTCCTCTCTGTAACTGCACAAATCAAGTTTTAATTCCTATCTTTTTTCTATGTTTTATTATAAATCCCCACCACGTAAGTCCGTCTCACAGCAATCAGGCAGATTACAAAACTTCCGGAAACTTATATAACGAAATCAGACTGGAAACGACTGTTATATTTTACACGCGGAGGGTCTAAAAGAAAACCGTTCAGGAAGGCATAACTGCACCTTCAAATGCGGCTGACAACCGGATAAAAAACTCCCCCTCACCGGTTCTACGTTGAAAGGGAGTTTATCAGTCAGACTGACATTTTACCTGTCTACTGATTTTCTATTTTTTCAATTCTGACTGCACACACCTTGTATTCCGGAATACGGGCATACTTGTCCAGAGCGGCATTGGTCAGAACATTGGCATTACCGTCAGGGAAATGGAACGGCATCCAGGTTTCACCCTGGGAAACCTTGGTGGAAACCCTTGCTTCGGAAACAATGCTTCCGCGGCGGGAGGTCACCCTGATCTTCTCCCTGTCGGCAATACCGAGTTTTGCAGCATCTGCAGTATTAACCTCGATAAAGGAATGCCCCTCCTTCTCCATCAGACCCGGAGTCTTTCCGGTCATGGCTCTGGTGTTGTAGTGATAGAGGATACGGCCGGTCATCAGGATCAGCGGATATTCATCATCCGGAAGTTCAGCGCTAGGCTGATATTTTGCCGGATAGAACCATCCCAGTCCGCGGGAGAATTTTCCCACATGAAGGATCGGCGTACCCTTGCTTTCACGATCCGGACACGGCCACTGCAGTGTTTCCCCGTTATCAAGACGGGCATGACTAATACCGCCGAAAATCGGAGTAAGGAAGGAGATTTCATCCATAATCTGCGCCGGTGTCAGGTACGGCTGGCTGTATCCCATGCGGTTCATCAGATCGGTGAAGATCTCGGTATCCGGTCTCATTTCACCTTCAAGGGTTACCGCCTTGCGCACGCGCTGCACCCTGCGTTCGGTATTACTGAAGGTTCCCTCCTTTTCAGCATAACTGATCCCAGGCAGAACCACATCGGCATACTGGCAGGATTCGGTCATAAACAGATCATCGATTACCAGGAAATCAAGACTTTCAAGAGCCTTAACCACGTGATGCTGGTTGGCATCGGTAACCACCGGATCTTCACCGAAAATGAACAGACCGCGAACTTTCTTGTCGATTGCAGCCTGGAACACATCGGTGGCATGAAGCCCAGGCTTGCGGCTCAGTTTAACCCCCCAGGCCTTTTCAAACTTATCCATCACCGCATCATTGGTAACTTTCTGGTAACCAGGCATATCACCCGGCATTGCCCCCATATCACAGGCACCCTGTACATTGTTCTGTCCGCGCAGCGGATTCACGCCGCATCCAGGACGGCCCAGTTTACCGACCATCATGGCCATGTTGGACATGGACATAACACCCTCGGTACCGGTTGAATGTTCGGTAACACCAAGGCAGTAGATAATCGGAGCCTTTTTAGCCCTGGCATACATTCTTGCAGCCTCCCGCAGATGATCAGGATCGATATGGCAGATCTTCGCCACATATTCAGGAGTATATTCGCTGACAATCTGTTTAAGTTCCTCAAAGCCCTCGGTACGGTTTTTAATAAACTCCTTGTCGATGAGTCCCTCTTCGATAAAGATATGCATCATACCGTTGGCAAAGGCCACATTGGTACCGGGTCTGAGTTTGAGATGAATATCAGCCTCCTTGGCAAGACCGATATCGCGGGGATCCACCACTATCAGATGGGCGCCGCGGTTGACTGCCTGTCTGATCTGCATACCGATAACCGGATGAGCCTCCTCCGGATTGGAGCCAACCAGCATGATCACATCCACATCACTGGCGGTGATATCCGCAATAGGATTGGTCATGGCACCGGAACCCAGAGTCATGGCAAGACCGGCCACACTGGCGGAATGGCATACACGGGCGCAGTTGTCGACATTGTTGGTGCCGAAGGCGCATCTTACCATCTTCTGCAGCATGTAGCAGTCCTCGTTAGGAGATCTGGAGCAGGCGAAACCGGCCAGTGCATCGGCACCGTACTGGGCCTTGATCGCCTTGAATCGGGTTGCAATCAGATCCAGGGCCTCATCCCAGGTTGCCCGTTCAAATTCACCGGTTTCCCGGTTCTTGATCAGAGGATATTTAAGTCGTTCCGGCGAATGAATGAAATCAAAGGATCCGAATCTACCCTTGACGCAGAGAAGTCCCTTGTTGGACGGTCCGTCAGCCGGCCGTACATCCACCACCCGGTTGTTCTTTACCATTAAATACATCTGGCAGCCGGTGGCACAGTGCGGACAGGTGGTCAGAACCTTCTCCACCTTGCTCTGGCGGTAGTTGCTCATATTCTTTGCAACCAGCGCACCGGTAGGACATACCTTCGCGCAGTTGCCGCACATTTCGCATTTTGAATTTTTCCAGTTTTTACCGAACGGGGCATCAATAAAGGTACTGGTTCCGAGTTTGGAGGAACGCAGCACCCCGTTTCCCACCACCTTGCTGCAGGTGCTTACACAGCGCTGACAGCCGATACACAGTTCAGGATAGTAGGAAAGAAAAGGATTGTCGGTAACCGGTCTGCGTTTTACCAGTTTGCGGTTGTACGGATTGCCGATCGGCAGATCGAACTCGTTGGACAGATTCTGCAGTTCACAGTCACCGCTCTTTGAACAGTTAAGACAGCGTACATCATGGTTTGCAAGGATCAGCTGCAGTACAAATTCACGGGAGGATTTCACCTTCTCGGAATTGGTATGGATCACCATTCCATCCTCAACCTTGGTGTTGCAGGAGGTGTACAGATGTTCATGACCCTCGATTTCAACCACACACATGCGGCAGGCGCCGATTTCGTTGACATCCTTGAGATAGCAGAGTGTCGGTATGCTGATTTCCGATCTGCGGGCAACCTCCAGAATTGTCTCGTCAGGTGATGCCTTGATGGTTTTACCGTCAATAATAACAGTTACTTCGGTTTTCATTTATACCAATCCCCCTTCCATTTTTCCGCTTCCAAATATATCGCAGCGCAGACATTTGCCGCTTTCCTGCATAGCCTCCTCATGGGACATACCGTTCTCCACCGGTTCGAAATTTATTCTGCGCTCCCTGGCAGATTTTTCCGTAAGCTGAACCCGGCCGAAATGAGAACGCATATTCTGTCTTGCCTCAGGGATCTGAATATTGCTGTGGTATTCGTGATGATATCCGAGATATTCGTCTATATTGATTGCAGCAATCTTGCCGGTACCGATGGCCATAATGGCGGTTGCAGGACCGGTTACACAGTCACCGCCGGCAAATACTCCCGGATGATCCGTCACAGCAGTGGTATTATCGGTTACAAATGTTCCTTTCGGACCAACGCCGCAGGCGGCGAAAGGTTCCGACTCAATGGACTGGCCGATGGCCATAAAGATCAGATCACAAGGGATCTCGTAAGGCTCCTTGGCGGCATCCCGCACTGTCGGGGTTCCGGATCTTTCATCATAGTGACCGGTAATCTGCGGCTGGGTAACCAGGGCCACCACCTTTCCGTTTTCATCAAGTTTTACTTCAGACGGTGCAAACAGGGTTCTGAGTTCAACCCCCTCCTCGATGGCGCTCTGAATTTCCGAAGGCAGCGCAGTCATATCCTCCTGACGGCGGCGCACCACCACGGTCACCGATGCAGCCTTGCAGCGGATTGCCGTTCTTGAACAGTCCATCGCCACATTACCGCCTCCGATTACAATCACGTTCTTGCCGGTGAAATCAGGAATGTCCCCGTGAGCCACCTGATCCAGGAAATCCATGGCGGAGGAAACACCAGGATTGTCGTAATTCTTGATCGGTGTAACCTTACCCTTCTGGGCTCCGATGGAAATATACACGGCGTCGTAGTCCTTTTCGAGCTGTTCAACGGTAAAATCCCGACCGATCCTGGTATTAAGTTTAACCTCTATGCCGCCCACTGCCAGCAGTGCATCGATATCCTGATCCAGGCGATCCTTCGGCAGACGGTAGTTAGGGATCCCGTAACGCAGCATTCCTCCGAGCTGCTCCTTGCTTTCATAGACCACTACTGAATGGCCCATGCGTGACAGGAAATAGGCGCAGGTCAGACCGGAAGGACCACCTCCGACCACCGCCACCCTCTTGCCGGTGTCAACATTTCTCTTCGGGATCGGCACCTTGTCAACCGAGATCTGATCCACCGCGAATTTTTTCAGACCGCGGATATTGATCTGGGAATCAATCAGACAGCGTCTGCACTGGGATTCGCACGGTTTTTCACAGACAAAGGCACAGGCGGTCGGGAACGGATTGTCCTCTCTTATCAGATTGACCGCATCGGCGTAGCGGCCCTCGTGCACCAGTGATATATAGCCCGGAATATTGACATTGGCCGGACAGTTGTACATGCACGGAACCTTGATCGCGATATCGGACTGACACTTGTGGTGTTCGATATGGTGCATATACTCGTCATTGAAATTTTTAACATTGCACAGAACCATGTAGGCCGCCTCATAACCGATGGCGCAGTCCGCGGTGCATTTTATGGTGCGTGCAAGACGGATCATATCATTGTAGAGTTCCATGTCGGCAGCGCCGTCAAGGATCTTCTGCATCATACTTTCCAACTGTTCAAGTCCCTTGGCACACGGTACACACTTGCCGCAGGTCTGACTGCGGGCTGTATGCAGATATGCAATGTGCGTGGCTATCGGACACACACCGGGTGGATTGGCATGAATTCTTTTTTCAAAAGAATTCAGAGAACTGATAATTAGCTTGTTTCGCTGATTGTTTTTTAAAACATGTTTTCTGTACATTCTAAATCTCTTCCTGGTAAAATTTTTTCAAACATGCATGCAGAAAATCCGCCATTGTATTTTATAAGTATATCACCGGCACACACCGTGATAATTAGATCCGTGTCTAACTAATTGTCACACGGCAGAATTCATCCGTAAGAATCCGTAAGAATATGCGGTCTCAAAGTTCCGCGGCTGCCGGATCAATCCCCTCTGATCTGCAGTATTCACGATACTCCTCCGGGGTATTGAGATTAAGATACTGTCTGCTTAACCGGGACTGAAAGAAAACGCCTCCGGCAGGCTCTATAATTCTGCCGGGGCGCAGTTCACCACGTTCCACCGCATGCTCGAAAAGCGGCAGGAGCCTTTTATGATATATGGCGGCAACCGGCTGACGTCTGCCGGCGGTTACGGCCGTCACTACATCCTCCCCGCGGTAGTGGGAGAGAATTTCCTCAGCCGCACTGCGATCATAGTAGGGCATGTCACAGGCAAGAACCAGTACCGCATCCGTTTCGATACAGCCGAGCAGCGTACAGATCGCCCCGGCGGGTCCGGCACCTTCGTACCGGTCAACAATTCTGACGAAGCCGGGAACCTGAAGTTCCTGCTGCGATGCATTGACACAAAGGTAGCGGTGGCGGAAGTCTCCGACCGCACTGCACAGTCTGGTCAGCAGGGTGTCATTTCCCGCGGCAGGAAGATCCGGTTTTGATCTTCCCATGCGCGAGGATTTCCCGCCTGCAAGAACCGCCACGGCAACCTGATCATAAAGCTGCATGATAATCCCCGTGAACACCGCCGGTTTTATGCAGCAGTCTGATCTCCCCGATCTTCATATCCCGCTGCACCGCCTTGCACATGTCATACACCGTAAGCGCTGCGACACTCACTGCGGTAAGCGCCTCCATTTCAACGCCGGTTACCGCCCTGGTTTTGACCACTGCCTCAATTCTCACCGCCACCCGCTGCTCATCCAGTGACAGTTTCAGATCAGCCCCGGTCATAGCAACCGGATGACACATCGGAATAAGTTCCGGTGTTCTTTTGGCCCCCATGATCCCTGCTATCTGTGCAACAGTGAGAACATCACCTTTTTTGATCCCCCCGCTTTTAATCAGGGCAAACGTCTCCTCACTGACGTAGATCCATCCTTCAGCCACAGCAGTTCTCACTGTCACTTCTTTTTCAGAGACATCCACCATCCGGGCCTTCCCCTGATCGTTAAAATGCGTAAAATCCATATTTCTAACCTCCTATGGCACACATTATCCTTCCGGCGCCCGCCCCCCGGTGCAGGGAATGAGAGGCCGGTTTGGCAAGAATGACACTGCTGAGCACACGCTCCATTTCCTGCGGTTCAAGATCCCTGATGCTGAATTCAGCCCTTCCGTGAAGACAGGGAAGAACAAATCCGTCTGCGGTAATGCGGATCCGGTTGCAGCTGTTGCAGAATTTTCTGCTTACCGGGGCAATAAAACCGATCCTTCCGGCAAACCCAGGAATGCGGAACATAACCGAGGTTCCGTCATTGTGCTGCGGTTCCAGCTGATACCTTCCGCGAAGCTGATTGAGCACGGTTGCAGCAGAAACATAATGCTCAGTGCCAAACCTTCCCCCCGGCATCGGCATCAGTTCAATGAAACGCAAATCGGCCGGACAGAATCTTACCAGTTCCAGCAAAGCATCCACCGAAGCCGGATCATCATTGAAACCACGGATCAGCACCGCATTGATTTTTACGGTGCAGAATCCTGCCTCCAGCAGCATTTCAAGTCCGTCCATCACATTCTTAAGTTCGCCGCCGGTCATGTCACGGTATCTGCGAGGATCGGCAGAATCCAGACTTACATTGATCAGATCGAAGCCGGTCTGTTCAAGCCGGGCAATATTACCTTTAAGATAACAGCCGTTGGTTGTCAGAGCAAGGGTTTCAAGATTTTCAATATTTCTGATGTCACTGCTGATTTTGAAAAAATTACGGTGCAGCATCGGCTCTCCGCCGGTAAGTCTTATTTTTTCAATTCCGAGCCGCACCGCCGTACGCGCCGCCAGCACCAGCTGTTCATCCGGCAGCAGCGACAGTTTCCGGGGACAGGGAGCTACCGGGCTGCAGTACCTGCAGTGCAGATTACACCTGTCGGTCAGAGACAGCCTCAGATAATTAATTTTTCTGCCGAACCTATCTATAATCACTTGTACACTTCTATCTCTTTTATACTTAAGTCACCTAAACGGACCATCCGGTATGCATTCAAAACCGGAAAAATACTCATGTTCAGTACCGGCCGAAAGTGCAGTTAGGGAAATGACAGTTGGCACACAGCTGGCACAGTCCCCCCTCCGCAAGAGCCGCCAGATCCTCCGGAGTAAATTTTCTACCGGTGAAAATCTGCGGCAGAAAAACATCCAGGGTTGTCACGGGCCTCGAAACCGCCGCGCCCGGAACTCCGAGCATGGCAATATCCCCCGAGTAGGCAAGCAGCGACATATTGCCGGGCTGGGACGGAACACCGTAGGATACAATATCAGCACCGAGATTTCTGATCGCAGCCGGAGTAAGATCATCCGGATCCACCGACATGCCGCCGGTAAAAATCAGCAGCTGCGCCCCGGCATCAATAAAACCGGCGGCAGCCTCCTCGATCATCGACAGAGAATCATCACAGATCGATACTCCGATTATTTCTGAAGGAAAAGCTGCAAGTTTCCTGCGCAGTACCGGTTCGAAACGATCCTCGATCCGGTGATGATAGATTTCAGAACCGGTAATCACAATTCCGACCCTGAGTTTCTTAAACGGAAGAAATTCAAACAGACTGCTCCGGGCGCACAGCTGCTCGAATTTCTCTATATTTGCTGCCGCAGTGACCAGCGGAACAATCCTCATGGAGGCAATACGCTGATTTCTGCGTACCCGGTAGTGATTGGGAAGAGAACAGACCGTCACATCCGGGATCCGGTTAAGCCGGCCGAGCAGTTGAAGATCGATGCACAGGAATCCGTCCCGATCAGCAACCAGAACACATTTACCCTCAGCCGGTCCTTCATAATGAAAACCGTCGGTACAGAGCGCCTGCGCCATGCGCCGGGCACAGTCCTCCTCGTGGAGCTCACCGCCGGAGGGATCCCATACAAAAACATGAAGCTTGCCAATCCTGCGCAGATGCTCCAGATCACCCTGCTCAATAACATGGTTTCGTCTGAATGCAACTCCTTTAAAACCGTCTCTGATCTCCGTGAGATCATGGCACAGAGTCAGTCCCACCGCCTCTTCAATCGCTACTTTTTTCATATTTTAATTACAAATTCCCACTTGAGCTACACGATCAAATTGTCTTGAAACCAGGTATACACAAAGGTTTGTCAGTTCTCTGTTTACAAGCAAAATGTCATATACGCCGGTATGCACACTATATTATTTTTCATATCCAGATTCCTCGGATGAATAATATAACTCTCTCCAATTCTTGATTTGTATTTTTCCATGAATCTGTTTAATGAAGTCGTAGTATATTTTTTTCCTGATTTAACTTCAATCGGGTACAATTGATATTTTAGCTTACTGTTATTTGAAATAATGAAATCAATTTCTATATCATTTCGATGTTTTTGGGTTGAGTAATGTGTGTAGAAATACAGTTTGTGTCCATTTGCCACTAGCATCTGCGCTATAACATTCTCGTACAGCATTCCCTCATTAACTGAAAGTCTGTCATTAAGGATCTGTGAATACACCTCACTTTCTAACAGTTCATTTTCATCAAAAGCGTGGCTGAGCAGGAGTCCGGTATCACCCAAATAACATTTAACGTAAGTTCGTTCTTCATTTATTGAAAGTCCGACATTCGGATCATTACACAAGAAGCACTCATTTGAGATCATAGAATCGGAAAGCCAAAAAAAGGTGTCACTGTATTGATCCGCATAACTACCTTCTTGTATATCTTTAAACACTACACGCTTCTCATGTTGTGACAGCAAACCGGGAATTTGATCGAAAATCGCCAGCACTTTACTTCGATACTGAGCTTTGATCTTCATGATCTCATTGCGATACAGTTTCAAGATATCTCTCTTTTCAGAATCAACTAAACTAAAATTTTTCTCATTTTCAATGTAAAGAATAACGGGTTTGGGCATACCTCCTACGAGCATGTACTGCTTAAAAAGCATCATTGCCTTATTATGCATCCCTCTTTCCAACGGCTCTCTCTTTTCAAAACAACTCTTTATATAATTAATTAATTGTTTTTCCCCAAACGCCCAGGCAAATTCCTCAAAATCAAGCGGATACATCGTAATACTTCTCTCCTCTGAAGGGATTACGATATCCTTTACATTTTCCCTAATTGATATCAGCGAACCGGTCTCTATATAATCGTATCTGCCATCGGCAACAAGATACTTTATTGCAGCTCTGGCCTGCGGAAACATCTGCACTTCATCAAAAATCAGCACGGAATTTCTTGCAACCAGGTTAACACCGTAATACGTACCAAGCAGCATGAAAAAGTCATCCAGGTTATTAAGGTATTGATTGAAATACTCTTCTACAATCTTATCCTTTTTCGCAAAATCTATAATGATATAGGATCTATATTCCTGCCTGGCAAATTCCTCTACGATCGTGGACTTACCGATACGTCTGGCTCCCTCCACCATTATAGCTTTCGTGCCCTTACACTCATTTTTCCAATTCAGTAATTTACTATAGATTTTTCTTTTTAAAATCATGATCGTTTCCAATGCTAATCATAATCAGTACAGTACTTGCATCGTATCTTTTGACAATGCGCAGATTTAATAATAGCCAAATCTTTGATTATACGCAATATAATTCACCTTATAAATTTTGATTATGCGCACTTTTCTTTGTTTTTATGTATTATTCAGACCGACCAGTTTTATCGCAACTATCACTATTTAAAATTAAAGAAAACAGTATTGACTGAATTATAGTCAATATCTAATCTGATTATAAAGAGGGTAAAAAGTCAAAGAATTAAAGCATAAAGATATAAGATCAGTTGTGGGTATACTACGAACGGTGCAGTATACCCTCCCCGATCAGCCATTATGAAAACAAAAGTAAACTGAGCGGGGAGTAACTCCAAATGTATAACGAGTCACAGCAGAGCCGTTACATTTTATCTAAGACAGCTCCTTACCAGGATCAGGGCTCAGAGAAAACCGCTAGATCAAAAATGCATCCAGGATCTCACCGCTGGCAACCGGACCGTGTCCTGCCGGAACTACCGCAAGGAGATCCGATCCTGACATGCTGCTGATCACAGCATTGCCCTGCTCCCTGCTGGCAACCATTTCGCAAACACCGTTTTCCAGCACCAGTGTTCCACGCAGAAGACGATCCGCCCTGGCGGTTTTGGAAAAATCATTTAACATTTTAACCTTGAACATTTTCGGGCACACTGCCGCATAACCGGCCATTTTTTTCAACAGCGGCGCAGCTACCGCATAGAAATTAGTCATGGCTGAGGCCGGATTTCCCGACAGTGCAATACACAGTCTGCCGTTTTTCATTCCGTAACAGCAGGCCATCCCCGGTTTCATTTTCACCCCGAAGGCTAGAACATCCACCCCGCATCTGACCATCGCCTCGGGCACGTAATCATAATCACCGGCGGAAACACCTCCGGTGGTAATAACAGCGTCGCACTGCTGCAGTCCGGTACCGAGAAGTTCAGCAATCTGTTCCGGATCATCACTGCAGTGTCCCAGATATTCATAATCAAACCTCAGCCGCTGAAGTTCCGCCGCCAGCAGGTAGCGGTTGGCATTATAAACCTTGCCGAAGGCAAGATGTCTGCCGATTTCCTGCACCTCGTCCCCCGTGGAGATAATGCCGATCCTAGGTTTTCTGTAAGTACAGATCTCGGAAAATCCCTGGGAGGCCAGCAGACCTGCCGCCGCGGGATCAATAACAGTCCCTTTGGAGAGCAGAAGACATCCCTTGCTCTGATCCTCACCGATCTGAACCACATTCTGCTGCGGCTTCATGCTTTCTGTCACGGTTACCGCGGTCGAGGTGAAAGATGTTTTCTCATGCATGATCACACAGTCAGCCGTCTGAGGCACCGGAGCTCCGGTAAGTATTTTTACCGCCTCGCCCTTTGAGAGGATCTTCGAGGAAACCCTGCCAGGACGGATTTCATCCACAATTTTCAGCACCACCGGATTATCGGGGGAGGCCAGCTCCACATCAACACTGCGCAGGGCAAATCCGTCATAGGGGGATCTGGCAAAATTCGGTACCGCATCCGGGGCAAAGTAGGAACGTGCCACTGCACGGCCGCAACACTGCTCCAGAGGAACATTCTCAAAACCAGGTTCTCCTATGTGTTCAAGCAGCAGATCCCTGGTTTCTATAAAATTTTTTTTAGGTAATTCCCTGTAATTCTGACTCATTGGCTTCGTTCCTCCTGTTTGAGCGGCATAACCGCATCCCGGCGCAGATACAAATCAACATTATCCGTACCGCACGGCTCCCAGATCTGCTTTGATACCTGCCAGTAGAGCGGCAGAGCCTCCGCACCGGCAGTACTGCTGTATAATTTTACCGTATACGAAAAGACATTTGATAAAACATCGGCTATTTTGAAGTTAAAAACCGCTCCATCCTCAAATTCCGGTACAACAGCAGCCGGTTTGAGATCATTCATACGGATCCCGGCATATTTTATATCCACACTGCGGCAGCCTGCCGGCAGCCGGTCACAGGCCAGGTCCAGCCCCCAGCCGGGGATCCGGATCCGGCCGTTCTCCACTGAAGCCGGTGCTATATTCTTGACCCCGGTGATTCGGGCACCGTCCACCGTCTCCGGGTTGGCAAAAACATTTGCCGGACTGTCGATTTTTTCTATTTTCCCGCGGTTGACCAGCGCTATTTTAGAACCGAACCGGTAGGCCTGATCGCGATCGTGGGTCACCAGCAGTACATTGCCGCCGAAATTACCGATAACATCACGCAGTTCCATTTCAAGAGAAAACTTCAGATGTTCATCCAGAGCTGACAGCGGCTCGTCCAGCATCAGCAGTTCGGCGTCATTAACCAGGATCCTTGCCAGAGCTGTGCGCTGCATTTCACCGCCGGAGATCGCGGTCACCGGGGAATCCCTTACCGCATCAAGATGCATCATGGAAACAGCATTATCAGCCTTCTGTTTAATCTGCAAGGTACTGTACCGTTCCCTGCGGATACTGTGAAAAATATTCTGGTAAACCGTCATGTTCGGGAACAGGGCATAATTCTGAAACAGCAGCCCCGTTCTTCGTTCCCGGGGAGTGAGGCAGATTTTCCGGTCCGAATCAAAAAGAACCCTGCCGTCCAGCACAATCCGTCCGGCATCCGGTCGCTCCACCCCGGCAATGCATTTTAAGAGCATGCTTTTACCGCTGCCTGATGCTCCCAGAAGGGCAAGCGCCTCGGCGTCACCGATGGAGAATTCGACCTCCAGTTCGAAGGATGACAGTTTTTTCCTGATTGATATTTCCAGTGACATTATGATTTGCGCCCCCGGCTTTCAAATACATTAAGACAGAGCAGCACCACCGCCGAAATTCCCAGATTGAGAAGAACCCAGCGCAGGGCAAGATCATCACTCCCGGTACGCCACAGATTGTAGACGGTGGTGGAAATGGTGGCGGTAACACCCGGCGTGTAGCCTGAAATCATACTGGTGGCACCGTACTCCCCCATGGCACGGGCAAATGCCAGCACCAGTCCCGCGGTAATCCCGGCCCTGCAGCACGGGAGCCTGATCCTCCAGAAAATAAAACTGTCGCTCAACCCGAGGGTTCTGGCAGAATCCTCGATGTTGCGGTCAAAGGACTGGAAGGCGCCGCGGGTGGTCCGGTACATCAGCGGGAAAGCCACCACCGTGGTGGCAAAAACAGTCGACCACCAGGTCATGGTCAGCCTGATATCGAAATTTTCAAAAAAGAAGGCGCCGATAAACCGGTGAGGTCCGATAAACCGAAGCAGCAGATATCCGACCACCGTGGGAGGAAGCACCAGCGGAACAGTAAACAGAACATCCAAAGCCCCTCTGATCAGGGCCGGCAGTTTTGCCACATAGTAGGCAAGGCAGATCCCCAGAAAAAAAACCAGCACCGAGGAGATCAGCGCGATCCTCGCCGAGTTGTATAAAGGATATAAATCCACCTGCGCTCCTGTCTGCTCCCTACTGTTTCAAAACAGTAAAACCGATCTTTTCGAAAACCGGCCGTGCCTCGGTACTTCCAAGATAATCAAGGAACTTCCGGGCCTCACTGTCTGAAGACGAACCTCCGGTCAGTGCTGCCGGATAAACGACCTTACCGCACAGTTTTTCAGTGGCTGTGTCCACCGCTGTCAGTCCGGCAGATACCGCGTCGGTGGCATAGACAATGCCGGCGGAAACCATACCCTCGGAAATCTGGGTTGTAACCTCCTTTACATTACTGCCGTAGGACAGGCATCCTGCCTTTTCCAGCTCCTCCGGTTTCAATCCGAGACTTTCAAAGATTTTCAGAGTGTACTGTCCGACCGGAACATCCGAATTTCCAATGGCAAATGGGATTTTACAGTTCTGAAGTTTTGTACCCAGCTCTGCAAAGGTGTTGAATGTGTAGGGATTACCGGAGGCAACCGCCAGCACCACCTTGTTCTCCAGAAAATCAAACCTGCTCCCGTTCACAATATGGCCGCTCTTCTCAAGTTCATTCATCTGTTTCGGAGCTGCAGAAATAAAGATATCACTCTGCGCACCCTCTTCAATCTGACGCTTGAGAGTTCCTGATGAATCAAAATTGAAAACAACCTTCACCCCTGGATTCTTTTTTTCATAAGCTGAGCCGATTTCACTGAGTGACTCGGTAAGAGAGGCTGCGGCAAAAACTGTTATCACGGTCTGCTTAACCGCAGGTGCCGCACTGCTCTGCTCCGCCTGCTGACTTTTCTGCGCCTCTCCGCAACCTGCAATCACTGCCCCTGATATTAAAGCCGTTACTACTGTACTTTTAAGTTTCCGCATTCTTTTTCCCTCCCCAGTAGAATGCCAAGTCCGTGTTGCAGCGGTTCCATAATCATCTGCATGCATTCTGTAACCGCCTTCTCACTGCCGGGCAGATTGATGATCAGAGTGTTGTTCCTGATTACCGACACAGCTCTTGACAGCATGGCCCGGCTGGTAATTTTAAATGATTCACTGCGTATATATTCAGCAATACCGGGTGCATTGCGGGTTGCCACCGCCATGGTTGCCTCGGGGGTAACATCCCGCTGGGAAAAACCGGTGCCGCCGGTGGTGATAATCAGATCGGCATGACGTTCGTCACTCAGTCTGAGCAGTTCCTTTTCAATCATCTCCCGATCATCCGGCAGCAGTACCCTTTCGAGTACCATATAACTGTTTTCCTTCAGGATCCTTTCTGCTGCCGCGCCGCTGCGATCCTCCCGTTCACCGCGGAATCCCTTGTCGCTCAGGGTTACCACCGCAGCGGTAAAACTGTACTGCGGAATAAAGGTTACCTGTACCGGGGCTCCAACTGTCACCGTACCGGAAGACAGAACTCTGGCAAATACACCGCATCTTGGCATGATGCAGTCGCCCATCCGGTGGAAGATTTTACAGTGATGATGACACTTCTTGCCGATCTGGGTGGTTTCAAGCAGAGCATCTGCGATCCTGATTCGGGTTCCAACCGGATAATCCTTGAGGTTGATCCCGTCTATGATCAGATTTTCTCCGAAATCGCCGAAACGAACCTCCGCCCCGCGGGCACGGAAATTCTCGATTTCCTCAAGGCAGAGGATACTTACCTGACGGTGCCAGGTTCCGGCATGGGCATCATTCTCAAGCCCGTAATTTTCGATCAGTCTGATCCTGTTGGTCTCGCTCTTGGCGATCCCTCTGCTGGCACTGAGGCAGATTGCCCTTAATGTTCCCCTGCTGCTCTGATTGTCCTGCATCCTAATCTCCGCATTCTTTATTTCTCTTTATGCAGCCGCCGCAGAAGTTCCGGCAGCTTTCCGGACGTGGAAGTCTCCCTACCGGTCCGGTAAATTCAGGTACGAGATCCACAACCAACCCTGCCAGTTCATCCGGCGCTTCAAGAGCGCTGACCGCAGGCAGTCCGCCTGCTGTCCCGCACCGTCCGGCAATAACACCGCTGACGGCAAAGGTCTTCTGCGTAACCCGATCTGCAAGTTCCCCTTCATCTGTCAGACAGACTATCCGTGGCAGATCATATTCGTATCCGCCTTCAACGATCACATAATCAGGTTCATCAAGCGCAAGAAAATCCAGGATCCGATCTATGGACAGAGCTCTGCTGAACATGATGTCAGTCTCGGTTTTACCTGCAGCCACAGTGATCCCGGCGCCGGCATTGCGGTGGCGGCGGGTATTGGATGACTTCCCTGAATCAATTGCAAACACCGGACAGTTGATTGATTTGACCGTATCAACGGAATATCCATTTTCCCGGAGACTTCTGATCAGCTGCTCAGCCGTGGTGGTCTTTCCCGACCTTCTTACACCCACAATCTGAAACACCCTCATTGAAAATCCTCCGGTTATCCTGGAAGGTCTGTACAGTGGGACAGACCTTGATTTCGTTTATTTTATCAAATTGCCATCATCAGCTTACAGCAAAATATGCATTGTGTACCGCAGATCACAGCATATTGAGTTAAAAAGAACCAGACTGCGGAAATAAAAAAAACCGCAGGGACATGACCATAACCTGCGGCTGAAAAAATTTGTGTTCTTGTGAAATACTGCTGTTATTTAGGCTGCTCGGTAAACAGGGCGGTAGAATAATATCTGTCACCGCTGTCAGGCAGCAGAGCAACAATAACCTTGCCTTCATTCTCCGGCTGCTTGGCAAGCTCGATGGCGGCATACAGCGCAGCACCGGAGGAAATGCCCACGGAAACCCCCTCCTTTCTGGCCAGAAGCCGCGCGGTCTCAAAGGAATCATCATTGGAAACCTTAATAACCTGATCGTAAACTTTGGTATTCAGTACATCAGGAACAAAGCCGGCGCCGATCCCCTGAATTTTGTGCGGACCCGCCTTGCCTTCGGAAAGCACCGGTGAATCGGCCGGTTCCACAGCCACCACCTTAACCTCCGGATTCTGCTCCTTCAGATATTCTCCGGTACCGGTAACGGTTCCGCCGGTACCTACACCTGCAATGAAGAAGTCAACTTTACCGTCGGTATCCTGCCAGATTTCAGGGCCGGTGGTTGCCTTGTGGACTGCAGGGTTTGCCGGATTTACAAACTGGCCGGGAATAAAGCTGTTCGGGATCTCTTTTGCAAGTTCCTCCGCCCTGGCAATGGCACCTTTCATACCCTTGGTACCGTCGGTAAGAACCAGTTCCGCACCGTAGGCCTTAAGAATATTCCTTCTTTCCACACTCATGGTTTCAGGCATGGTCAGAATAATCCTGTATCCCTTGGCGGCGGCGATTGAAGCAAGTCCGATCCCGGTATTTCCGGAAGTCGGTTCAATAATTACTGAACCCTCTTTGAGCAGACCTTTAGACTCTGCATCCTCAATCATTGCCTTTGCAATACGATCCTTGACGCTTCCGGCTGGATTGAAGTACTCCAGCTTTGCAAGTATAGTAGCTTTCAGATTGAGAGCCTTTTCAATATTTACAACCTCCACCAGCGGGGTGTTTCCAATAAGACCGAGTGTTCCTTTATATATGTTAGCCATAACTGTATACCTTCTTAAAAATCTTTAAAAACTTAAAACTCTAAATCACAACTGTTTGACAGCATTAAAACCTTTTTCAAGATCTGCAATGATATCGTCGATATGTTCCGTACCGATGGAAAGGCGAATGGTGTTCGGACGGATGTTCTGCTCCAGCAGTTCCTTTTCAGACAGCTGGGAATGGGTGGTTGAGGCAGGATGGATCACCAGACTCTTTACATCGGCAACATTGGCCAGCAGTGAGAAGATCTTAAGGTTATCAATAAATTTCCAGGCCTCCTTCTGACCGCCCTTTATGTCAAAGGTGAAAATAGAAGCACCGCCGTTAGGGAAGTATTTCCTGTAAAGTTCGTGATCCGGATGTTCAGGAAGAGAAGGATGATTTACCTTTTCAACCTGCGGATGGTTCTTCAGATATTCCACCACCCTGGCGGTATTCTGGGCATGACGTTCAAGTCTCAGGGAAAGTGTTTCAACCCCCTGAAGCAGCAGGAATGCGTTAAACGGGGAGATTGCCGCACCGGTATCACGCAGCAGAATTGCTCTTACATAGGTTACAAAGGCGGCAGGGCCGGCGGCGTCAAAGAAGGATACACCGTGGTAGCTCGGGTTCGGATCGGCGATGTTAGGATATCTGCCGGATGCTCTCCAGTCAAATTTTCCGGAATCAACAATCACGCCGCCGAGGGTGGTGCCGTGACCGCCGATAAACTTGGTGGCTGAGTGCACTACAATATCGGCACCGTGTTCAATCGGTCTGATCAGATACGGGGTTCCGAAAGTATTGTCAATAACCACCGGCAGACCGTGACGGTGGGCCAGCTGAGCAACCGCGTCAATATCAGGGATGTCGCTGTTAGGATTGCCGAGGGTTTCCAGGAAAACCGCACGGGTGTTTTCGGTAATGGCGCTCTCCACTTCTTCAAGATTATGAATATCAACAAAAGTGGTTTTTATTCCATAAAGCGGCAGAGTTTGGGCCAGCAGATTGGAAGTTCCGCCGTAAATGGTTTTCTGGGCAACGATGTGACCTCCGTCAGCAGCCAGAGCCTGAATGGTATAGGCGATCGCAGCGGCTCCCGATGCCACAGCCAGGGCTGCACTGCCTCCCTCCAGAGCAGCAATTCTCTTCTCCAGCACCTCCTGGGTGGAATTGGTCAGTCTGCCGTAAATATTACCGGCGTCAGTCAGGCCGAAACGGGCAGCTGCATGTTCACTGTTGTGAAACACATAGGAAGTGGTCTGGTAAATCGGTACGGCACGTGAATCGGTAACCGGATCAGCCTGTTCCTGTCCTACATGCAACTGTAATGTTTCAAATCTGTAATCGCTCATGTTAAATCTCCTTGTGGAATTGTTTTCTCAAATCTTTTCGTCCGAAATACCCGGAACCTCAACTATAACTTTAAACTTTCCGGCGGCGGTCTCTGTTGTTTCGCCCCTGCACCGGAAGAACTTGTAATTAATTTATAACCATTTACCCACCGTGTCAATAGGTTTTTATTTTTAATTTTTCTTGTTTTACCTATTTACCTTTGGGTATAATAGGTTGATTTTAAAAATTAACGGAGATAATTATGATTTCAACCAGAGGAAGATACGCCATCCGCGTTCTTATAGATCTAGCTGAGCATGACAACGGCTGTTACATCCCGCTCAAGGATATTGCAGCAAGGCAGGAGATTTCCAAAAAATATCTGGAAATAATTGTCAAGGATATGGTTGCCGGGAATCTGATCGTAGGAGCCAGCGGCAAAGGTGGCGGATACAAACTGTGCCGCAAACCGGAGGAATACATTATCGGAGATGTGCTCAAACTGATGGAGGAATCCCTCTCCTGCGTATCATGTCTTGAGGATAATCAGGCAATTGACTGCCCGCGCAAGAATGTATGCCGATCTCTTCCCATGTGGATCGAATACAATAAACTCATTCACAACTTTTTCTACAGCAAGAAGTTGAGCGATCTGGTAAAGGAACGCAGAGATATTCCTGCAGAAGCCCCGCAGATCTGAGAAAACTTATCCGTTCAGTCTGTCATTCCATGTCTCGGGATCTGTCCTAAAATCCCGGACATCTTCAACTCTACACATCCCAGAATATCAAACCCAAACTACGGATGCCCGTCAATTCATCCACATGCTGATCTTTGAGTCTTCACGCGCTCAGTGATACAGTTCCGGAAGATGAACCCGCCGACAAAAAACCGCGGAAACTTAAGTTTCTGCGGTAAAACACAACTTAGGATATTATTAGAATAATATTATTGAAAAAAAACTAGCAGTTGACTTCTTAGTCTTATCATTCCTCGTTTTTTCTGATGAACAGTTCAAAGGTACCGTCGGAGTTGTCGGTGATTTTCAGTACTTCATGACCTTCCTCCCTGACACTTCTCGGAACATTCTGGATCGGCTCCCCGTCATTGAGATGAACCTGCAGGATCTGGCCGTTTTCAAGTTCATCAAGCGCAACCTTGGTTTTAACAAAGGTGATCGGGCAGTTCACATCCGTGATATCTATACGCTCATCCGGAGTAAATTCTGTTTCTGACATTGTGGTCTCCTTATGTATGGTAGCAGTTACCGTTATATTTTTTCAGTTATTCAGATCATCTGTAATAATCAGTTCCTCTTTTCTTGCCGTGCGGTTCTCACCAGTTCCTTCGACATGGAACCCGTTGAGAACAGGATTTTCTCTGTCGGCAAGTGAAAGGATCAGATAGCTGGCACGGCTGTCATTTGCCCATCTGAGATCCTCCTGAGAGGGGCGGGACGGGGTCTCCGGATGTGAATGCCAGTTGCCCAGCGGGGTCAGCTTGTTTGCCCGCATATCCTTCACCGCAGCCAGATGCTCCGCCGGATCTATGGAAAAATGCTCATTGGTATGATCAATATTGGTCAGAAGGTAAACCTTGCTGATCACTCTGAGCCCGTCATCCGTATCATATCCCGCAATCAGACCGCAGGCTTCATCCGGCAGTTCGGCCTCGGCATGGCGGCGGATTTTTTCAAAATCACTTCTTGAAATGGTTATTTTCATACTGCAGTTTCCTTACAGATTAATGTTTCAGTTCACACACAGCCTGCTCATAATCGATAAGTTCGGTAATCGTAGGATGATCGGAACAAACCGCACATCCATCCCCTCTTGGAGGAAGCTTGATCTTGTGGAACTCCATTTTAAGTGCATCGTAGGTAAGAAGATAACCTACCAGCAGTTCACCTACACCGGTGATATACTTGACCGCCTCCATCGCCTGCAGTGAACCGATCACTCCGCCCATGGCTCCGATCACTCCGGCCTGCTTACAGGTTGGAACAGCATCCTTTGGAGGCGGCTCCTTGAAAATACAGCGGTAGCACGGACCTTTACCGGGAACAATGGTGGTCAGCTGTCCTCTGAATCTGATAATTCCGGCATGACTGAAAGGTTTCCCCGCCATTACACAGGCATCATTGATCAGAAACTTGGCCGGAAAATTATCGGTGCCGTCGATAATGAAATCATATTCGCGCACCAGTTCCAGAATATTGGAGCTGTCCACAAAATCCTCATAGGTGTTTACCACAATATCCGGATTGATATCCTTCATGGTCTGGGCTGCCGAAATCACCTTCTTGACCCCGAGATCCTTGGTGGTATGAATAACCTGACGCTGCAGATTTGACAGATCCACCACATCGGCATCAACGATCCCGATGGTTCCCACACCGGCAGCCGCAAGATATAGTGCCGCAGGGGAGCCGAGACCGCCGGCCCCGATAATCAGAACTTTTGAGTTCAGAAGTTTTTTCTGCCCCTTCACCCCGATCTCACTGAGCAGAATGTGTCTTGAATACCGTTCAAGCTGCTCATTAGTAAACGCCATAACTGCCACCTCCCATAAAATACAGGAATTCAACTTCATCACCGTCATTAAGGATAGCCGTTGCAAAAGTTTCCTGTTTCACGAATTCCCCGTTCACAGATACTGTCACATACTGCGGTGTTTCAACCTTTTCAATTTCAATCAGCTGCTGAACCGTAATTCCGTCAGCAACTTCCTTTCTCTTTCCTGCAACAGATATAAACATATATGTTATTCCTTTATTTTTCAATTATTTAAACTAAATTATATAGAACCACTGGTTTCCCGGTTTTACCTCTTCAATCTGCAGTCTGTGATCGGAGGTCTGGTATTCCATTTCAGGATTCTTTACCCTGACCTTGGTATTGGCTGGAACCGATGATGTTATAAATGTATTACCACCGATCACCGTATTATTTCCAATCACGGTCTCCCCTCCCAGAATGGAGGCACCCGCATATATGGTTACATTATCACCGATGGTAGGATGACGCTTGAATCCGGAGAGCTTCTGCCCTCCCCTGGTGGAAAGCGCCCCGAGGGTCACCCCCTGGTATACTTTCACATTTTTGCCAATAATCGCAGTCTCCCCGATTACGATCCCGGTACCGTGATCTATAAAGAAACCGGCACCGATGGTGGCACCAGGGTGAATGTCTATCCCTGTTCTGGCATGTGCAAATTCGGTCATCAGTCTCGGAATGACCGGCACTCCCAAAAGATACAGTTCGTGGGCAAGGCGGTACACCGTACCGGCGGTAAGCCCCGGGTAAGCAAGAATTATCTCCTCAAGGCTTCCTGCAGCCGGATCACCGTCAAATGCTGCAAGAAGGTCGGTTTCCACCAGCGCCCGCACCTGCGGAAGTCTTCTGAAAAACTCACTGCAGATCCGGAAACTGTCTTTTTTCCTAATCTCCTCAGGTTTGGTACCGCGCTCCTTACCGAAGTCAAGAGCCTTTACCACCAGCTTGTTAAGATGATAAAAAACATTTTCTACCGTCACGGCTACCGAATGCTGCCGGTTGTAAATTTTAATATTGCGATCCTTGTAATAACCGGGATATACAATCCCGAACAGTTCAGTTACGAGATCATAAACCTCCTGCCGGTCCGGCTTACTGTAGAAATCCGGATCATCTATGTGTTTGGTGCTGTTGAGATCCGCCACCACAATCCGTACCAGCTCATCAAGCGCGTGGATTTTTTCTTCATCTATCATTACATTCTCCGGACTTTCACTAAAAGGCACGGTTTTCCGATAGTTCCGTGCCTGCTTGACATAAGCGACTGAAAACTAGGCAAAAGTTCTCAGCGCACGCACCAGTGCGTCAATGTCACTCTCCGAGTTGTAGATCCCCAGAGTAGGTCTTACCGTACTTTCATAACCGAAATGTCTGAGCACCGGCTGGGCGCAGTGATGTCCGGTACGAACGGCGATCCCGTAGGAGTCAAGTCTCTGTCCAACCTCCTCGTCGGAATGTCCCGCCAGTTTGAACGCAAGGGCGGATGCCTTGTTGTCTGCGGTCCCCACCAGGGTAATCCCGGGAACACTCCTGAGTTCTCTTAACGCATACTGAAGAAGTTCATGCTCACGTCTGAACACACACGGCATACCGATCCCGGAAAGATAATCGAGAGCCGCACCAAGCCCAACCGCATCGGCAATGCTGCCGGTACCGGCTTCGAACTTGTTCGGAACATCGTTGTAGATGGTACGTTCAAAGGTTACATCCCTGATCATGTTGCCGCCTCCGTGGTACGGTTCGGCCGCACGTAAAAGTTCCTTCTTGCCGTATACCACGCCGATCCCGGTAGGAGCATAAATTTTATGTCCGGAGAATACGAAGAAATCCGCATCCCACGCACTTACGTTTACCGGAATATGGGCAACAGACTGAGCTCCGTCAATCAGAATTCTGACGCCGTGACGGTGGGCAATCGCAATGAGTTCCTCAACCGGGGTTACGGTTCCCAGAACATTGGATACATGGGTTACCGACACAAATTTTGTTCTTGGAGAGAACAGCTTTTCATATTCGCCCAAAAGCAGCTGTCCGGTTTCATCACAAGGAATAACCTTGATTACCGCTCCGGTCTGCTGGGCAATAAGCTGCCACGGAACAATATTCGCATGATGCTCCAGGATCGAAACAATTATTTCATCGCCTGGTTGCAGCTGCGGACGCACATAGGCATTTGCCACAAGATTGATCGCCTCGGTGGTGCCGCGGACAAACACAATCTCCTCTCTGGAGGATGCTCCGATGAAATTTCTGACAATATCCCTTGCATTCTCGTAGGCATCGGTGGATCTTGCAGCCAGGGTATGAGCACCGCGGTGCACATTGGAATTCTCATAACGGTAGTAATGGGAAATTCTGTCTATAACCTGCTGGGGACGCTGGGTGGTGGCTCCGTTGTCCAGCCACACCAGCGGGTAACCGTTGATCTTCTCCGACAGTATTGGAAAATCACTGCGGATCTGGCCAAGGGTTTTAGTACCGATCCGGATCCCGTCCTCAGAAGTACCGTGGGAAACTGCAGAAGCAGTCACTGCCTCTGACTGTGCCTGCTCTCTGCCCTGATTTTCCAACGCTTCGGCCTGCTCGGCAGACAGTACTTTCGGAGCATAACCTGTATTCTGAGCGGTTCCGGCAGACTGTTCCGGCTGACTTGGATAGTCAAACGGATGTTCCCAGTCAAAACCGCCGGCAGATCCGGCCGCAGAACTTAGCTGTGCATTCTGCGATACCGCTTCATAACCCTGGGCCGGGACCGGAGCGGCTGCAGCTTCAGCTTCAGCCGACTGCCCGTAGATATCCCCGGTCAGATCAGGGAAGAGCTGATTGGCAAGAGCACTCAGTTGCGCAGCCGACGGCACCCCGGCAAGCTGCTCGAATGATCCTGTCTGATTAGTCGTAGTCATAATATTCACCAACCTCTACATCTTCCAGAACCGCAATTGCATCATCAGCCAGAATAGCTGCAGAGCAGTACAGTGACAACAGATATGAGGCAACACCCTTGTCATCAATACCGCGGAAACGTACCGAAAGTCCTCTTGAGTGTTCATTCTTGAGGCCGGCCTGGAACAGACCGATAACACCGCGTTTTGCTTCACCGGTTCTTACCAGCAGAATATTGGTTTTACCGCTCTGGGAGGTAGGATTCTTCAGACCGTCAACCAGCAGTTTATCTGTAGGGATAATAGGGATGCCTCTCCAGGTGAGGAAGGTACCGCCGGAAATATTAACCACTACCGGAGGAACTCCTCTCTTGGTGCATTCTCTTTCAAAGGCAGCGATAGCTCTTGGATGAGCCAGGAAGAATGAAGGTTCCTTCCATACCTTGGTAATAAGTTCATCAAGATCATCAGGGGTCGGAGCTCCGTTTCTGGTCTGGATCCTCTGGGAATCTGCAATATTTTTCAGCAGACCGTAGTCATCATTGTTGATCAGCTGGCTTTCCTGACGTTCTCTCAGAGATTCAATTGCAAGAGAAAGCTGTTCCTGAACCTGATCATACGGAGAACTGTAAACATCCTCGATTGCAGTATTTACGTTGATGATGGTTGAAATTGAATTGAGCTGATACTCACGAGGTTCTGTTTCATATTCCACATAACCTTCCGGAATAATATCGGACTTTTTGGTCTGACTGCACAGAACATCAAGCGGAGTATCACCCTCCACCACCTTGTTCACTCTGAAGATCCCGGTTTCAAGACCTTTGAATTCCAGGAATTTTGTCAGCCACTTCGGTGTCAGAGAGCCGAACTGCGGTCTGGTTTTGGTCACATTGGCCAGATTATATGCAGCGGCCTTGCCGAGAGCATTGATCTGGGTATTTTTCTGGTTTTCATTTGATGACATTTAAATATCTCCTAATAACAATAACAAAAACATAGCGCTTGATGAAAAGTTCGGACTTTAAATCCATCCGCCCTCTCCTGATAAAATCAAATCCTTCATTGAATCAAGACCTCCGCGAAGGCTGTACAGCGGTCCGAGATAACCTGCTTCACGCAGGGTTCTGACGGCAAGAACACTCCGCTTTCCTTCCTTACAGATAATCACGGTGTCATGTTCAGGGTTCAGTTCCCTCTTTCTGCGTTCAAGCTGACCGATCGGAATAACCACCGCACCGGAAAAACGCAGTATGGTTCGTTCATGCGGTTCACGGACATCAACTATGGTGAGTGGATCTCCATCGGCAATTCTTCTGGCCAGTTCCTCCGGGGAAATCGTTTCCACCGGAATTTCTGTATTCTCCTGTTTGAGACCGCAGAAATCTTCATAATCAAAATTCTCCACCGCAGTTACAGAAGCGTTGTCTCCGGATACCGGGCATGTACTGTTTCTGGCAACCTTCAGAAGTTCGGTCTTCAGATTGAGCACATCGATCCTGAACAGTCTGCCGGAAAGCGGCTCGCCGATCCCGATAATCAGCTTCAGAGCTTCATTAGCCTGGATACTTCCCACAATTCCGGGAAGAGAGCTGATGGTACCGTTTTCAGCGCAGGTCGGAACCAGTCCCGGTGCCGGAGGCTCCGGAAACAGACATCTGAGGCACGGACCGCCGTTGTAGTTGAGCACGGTAACCAGGCCCTCATACTGGTAGATGGCGCCGAAAACCAGCGGGATCCCGGCAATCACACAGGCATCGCTGATCATATATCTGGCCTTGTAATTATCAGTACAGTCAATCACCAGATCGCATCCGCTGATCAGTTCCAGCGCATTGGATGCTTCAAGAGCCACCTTTTCGTCCTCGATTGCAATACCGCGGTTAACCGACCTGATCCGATCTTTTGCCGATGCAACCTTCGGACGTTTCAGATCACGCTGCGTGTAGAGAACCTGATTCTGAAGATTCCCCAGGGCAACGGAATCAAAGTCGATGATCCGCAGAGTTCCGACACCGGCGGCGGCAAGACATTCAATCACCTGTGAACCTAGAGCGCCCAGTCCCACTACTGCCACTTTGGCCGCCTTGATTCGTTTCTGGCCCGGAACACCGATATCACGCAACAGCAGATGTTTGCTGAAACGTTCTATTTCATCCCCGTCAAGTGACTGTGATTTCCTTCTTTCGTCGGAAATAATGCTTTCGGACGGAGCCCCTCCTGCAATCAGCGGCAGAAGCAGCACCTGCTGTTCATCAGCGATTTCCCGCTCATGAAATGACACATCGGTCCAGTCCTCCCCCGCTACAAAAATGCGGATAAAGGATCTCAGATTACCGTTATCAAACAGTCCCTTCTGCGCATCCGGATACTGTTTGGTCAACTGTTGAAGGATATTACTGACCGTCACCTTCGGGATCTGCAGTTCAATTTCAGAATTTCTTCCGAAGAACTGCCTCAGTGTTGCTGATATATATACTTTCATAATCATTCCTGACGCCGGTACTGAACATTTCCACGCCGCCGGCGCCTGACTCCTCGCTAAATTCTGTTTTAAACTGTTCCGCAATCACCGTTAACCAGCAGGAAATCAATCTCTTAATTGAACTGTTTCGGGCATGCAGCCGCGATCGCGCTCCTGTTTTTTATGCCGAATGACATCTGCCGGACATCTGGTTACCTTTCTTTCCTGTCACCAGGAACTGTCAAAATATTATGGTTCTGTTGTAAACTTGTATTGATCATCCTCAGAATTCTGTTTAATTCGGTCTGACTTATAAAGTTCTTTGCTCTTTGTAATGATTGTTTATCACATATCTGCCTTGATTATACAGATGTCTAGAATAAAGAAACTGCTCTTCAAACCATTCTGTTTTATCTATGTAGAAGCATGCGCATAAAATCATAGTAAATAGATATGTATTTAATATGCGACCGATTATAACATCATATACCCGTAAATCAAATATTATTAATAATATGCATTTAAATTATTTAAATATGTCAATTTTAAAATTCAAACAACAAGTAATATTTTGGAATTTAAAGTCTGTTTGATGATTATTGTTAACAAGGATATAATCAATACATAATTACAACAGAGCCAATATTATTCTGTTTCGCGGCCGCCACCCGCATTTCAACCGCAGATCCATCTGACATAGTTTTCTTCCATACCCTCGGAGCATAAACTAACTCCGGCGTAACCGAAAAAATCATATACGCAAGCTCCGGGATCATCCCGTCAAGATCACGGTCCGACGGCACCGCCCTTCTGTCAGGATGTGAATGGTAGAATCCGGCCACTTCGAAGCCAAGTTCCGACCAGTACTGCTCCATTCTGAACAGCCGCAGCGGATTGATTCTGTAGGAATCGAGTGAATCGCTACCCTGACTGCAGTTTTCCGCCATGCAGAACTGCCTGATCCTGACTGTTGTCACCTCAGATCCGCCAATTTGTTTCAGCAGTACTCCGCAGGCCTCTGCGGGATACTGTCCGGCCACATGACTGCGGATCCCCTCTAGCACAGTATTGTCAATTTCAATCGAGGTTCCGGCGACGTTACTGTTCATGTCGGCTTTTTCCTATGGCATTGAGAAAATCTTCTATCAGATCCTCCTTGTTCTCTATGCCTACACTTATACGGATCGTGTCCTCAAAAACTCCGGCAGCCTCGGCCTCCTCTTTGCTGTTATGACGGTACAGCGTTGAAGCCGGATGAATAACCAGAGTTCTTATGTCCCCCAGATTGCTGGCAATCTTGACATACCTGAGTGAATTGATCACCTCAAAGGCTCTCTCACGGCTCCCCACCCTGATGGTCAGGATCCCTCCGCCATATCCGTTCAATTCGCGCTCAACAAACTCATGATCCGGATGATGCGGAAGAGTAAGATAGTTGACAGTGATATCCTTCTCCTGATCCAGTCTTTCAGCCAGAGCTGCCGCATTTTCGCAGATCCTCTCCATTCTCAGGCCGAGGGTATCCACCCCGACGTAGGAAAGATATGCGTTGAGAGGTGAAATGCAGCCTCCGAGATTACTGCATATTTCCGTGCGGGCTCTTACGGAAAAAGCCATTTTCCCGTACTGACTGAATTCCTCCAGAGCACCGTGCTTTGAAAAATCCCAGTTGAATTTTCCTCCGTCAACAATCATTCCGCCGATGGCATTACCGGTACCGTTCATATATTTTGATGTCGAATGGATAACCACATCGGCACCCAGAGCAAGCGGTCTGGCAAGATAAGGGGTGGCGGTTGTTGCATCCACCACAAGCGGCACTGCATGCTCATGAGCAACCGCTGCAACCGCAGGCACATCCATAACCGACAGCGACGGATTTCCAATGAGTTCACCGAAAACCACCCTGGTCCGTTCACTGATTACCGCACGTACATTTTCTGCATTAAGTTTCGGTACAAAGACGGTATGGATCCCGAGTTTTTCGAAATTCCTCAGTAACCTGATGGTTCCGCCGTACAGGCCGGAACCGGCAATAATTTCATCCCCGCTTCTGCAGATGGTCAGCAGAGCTGACGAAACCGCAGCCATTCCGCTACCGGTGCAGATCGCTCCGGCACCTCCCTCCAGCGCACATATTTTCTGTTCAAAGGCGGCTATGGTAGGATTGCCGATCCTCGTATAGGCAAATCCGGGAGCTCTGTGCGCAAAAACATTTTCCAGAGCCTCCATGTTTTCATACTGGAATGAAGTAACCTGCGATACCGGAGGCAGGAGTTCCCTCTGTGCATATCCCCTGGAAACCTTTCCGTGAAGAATCGATGTATTAAATCTACAATCCTGTGTCATAAAATCTGCCAACAAAAAACAATCAAAATTCCGGCTGTTCAAACGACCGTGGACGAAACAACAACCATGTCCGACTAATCGGTCTGTCATCTGCAAACCACCTTATGCACTGAGTATATGACCTTTCACCTACTATGTCAATATGTTTTAAATTTAAAGACTCGCGTTCGGCCAATTTGAATTCAGTCAGCCGGCAACATGCATATGTCTGCAATCACATAAATTCGGCACGAACGGTTCACGTCACACTGCCATCGGAAAAGGAATGAAGCGGATAAAAGAACAAGACGGCTCAAATCAGCACCGCGATCTGACACCGGAAAGAAATGTCGGGAGGTAAAGCGAAGAACAATTTCAGATTATCATTATCTGCGGGGAAACCGCGGGATACAGCGGTTTACTCTGCTGCAGTACTGCGCATAAACTTCTCCGAATTTAGCTGCAAGTATTTTTTCCTCGGTGCTGCTGACCAGCACCGTAACCCACAGCCAGTACAACGCTAACAGAAGAAGTGCCGCCAGGTTGCAGGTAATGAAAACAAGAACTGAAGTACACATCAGTGCAACAGCCACATAGAGCGGATTTCTGACCCAGGCATAAATACCCGTTGTTACCAGTTGATCTTTCATAACACTTTCTATCAGACGGGATCGGAATCCTGCTATAAACCACATTACGGCAGAGACAACGGCAACCGCCGCACTGATAATTCTGACTGCTGTTGCGGCTGATGAAAACTCCAGGCGGAACAATAAACCGCACCGGTCAAAATATAAAAACAGAATCGCAAAAACAATCATACCGGGCACAACCACATATCCGATCCCTGCAATTTTGACAGCAGAGGCAAAAAACTTTCGAAATTCAACCTTCATCTTCAATACCTGAACAGTAGTCTACCTGAACTTCATTCTAGCGCAATTTTCCGCATCAGCCCAGCGGCAGAGATAAAGCCAATTGTTTGGGGCAATTTAAATCAGCCGCATTCCGAAACCAAGCCTGTAAATAAAAATCCCGAAAAGCATGCACTCTCTCCGGGATTGTTGTCTGTTCGCAATAATTCATTATACCGGCGACTCTGCCGCCTTCGTTTTATCAGACGGTGAATATATCGAGATGCTCCTTCTGACGGGAGGCATATTCCTGCTGCAACATGAATTTCCTGCTCTGATCTATCAGCAGGCTGTGGATCTCATCGTTGATTTTGGCAATCTCCCCTGACTGTTCACTCAGAGCTCCGGTAACAACACTCTGCTCTTCAGCAGTAGCCGACATCTGAGTGATCATTCCGTTGATCCTTCCGGTAAGATCTGCAATTTCCTTAAGCAGCAGAGCTGTCTGACTGGCAATCTCCATGGTCTCCTTGGTATCCGTCTGGGACTCCAGCATGAAACAGTTAAGTTCCGAAGTACTGTCCTGAAGTTCACCGATAACCTGTGATATCTCCACAGTAGAATTCTTGGTTCTGGTTGCCAGAGTTCTGATCTCATCCGCAACCACAGCAAAACCGCGTCCGGCGTCCCCGGCTCTGGCAGCTTCAATTGCCGCATTAAGAGCAAGGAGAGATGTCTTTTCAGAGATTGACGAGATAACACTCAGAATCATTTTAATCTGCTGGGCCGCCTCGTTCAGCGCGCCAACTTTCAAAACTGCGGTATCAACACGCTGGGTAACATTATTCATGGAGCCGATCATAATCTTAACTTGCTCCGTACCTCTGTTAGTAACCTCAGCTGCATCATTGGTGGTTTTCGCAACCTCCTCGGCATTGAGAGCCATACCGGAGGCACTTTGACTGAGCTGGGATATCGATTCAACAAATGCATCTGTAGACTGTTTCTGTCTGTCAAGCGACACCGCTGCGGTTTCAGATGACTTTTCTATGTTCTGAGACAGTTCATACATCTGTTCAGATGTTTCCTTGCTGCCTACAATCAGATTCTGCAGTTTTTCAATGAAGGAGTTGACACCTCTGGCTATAGCTCCGATTTCATCCTTCTTCTCTGCATAATCAGCTCTGAAAGTCAGATCCCCGTCAAGTTCAAGCAGCTGTTTCGAAATAATTCTGAGCGGCCTCATGATTCTGCGGACCAGCACCGCCAGCAGCAGGGAAAACAGCGGGATGCACACCAGGCATATTATCACAGCCATGATCGCCAGCCTGCCTGCATCCTTCAGAACTGCAGCTTCAGAGATCTCCATCAGCATATGCCAGCCGATATTTGAAATATAGTAGGAACCGGCAATGTAAGATTCCCCGTTTCTTACGATCCTGTGAATTTCAAAATCGCGTGAATCAAGAATTCTCTTCATCACAACAGAATTGTCGGAATAAATCGTCTTTGCCTTTTTGTCTCCCCCTCCAAGAACTATTTCACCGCGTTCATTTACCAGGTATACCTTTCCTGTATCAGACTGGTTGAACGAATTTATTCTGTTGGTGAGATTTTCCAGCGAATTACCGACACCGGCTACACCCAGTAGTCTTCCGTTGTGATCCTTTACCATATAGTTAAGGAATACCGACAGCATCCCGGTATTTTCATCAAGATCCAGATTAAACAGATACGGTTTTCTGCTTTCAATCAAATCATAAAACCAACGGTCTTTCTCGTTGTCTTTTGAAAGCACCTTTAAAAATCTGGTGTAGACATAATATCTTTCAGAAATGGATGAGGCAAAGAATGCCGCTGAAGTATTGTAGACATTTTTTACCGAAGTAAGGTATTCAACAATTTTCTGATCATCCTCGGCAGTTGCCGCACCGGTATTGACCTGCGGCATTTTTTCAAGATCACTGCTCATACCGATCGACATGGTCAGCAACGGCTGAAGCTCCTTCTGCAGTTCTGCCGTTATCGCCTGTATTCTTGCCGGAAGGATCTCATTTCTGACCTTATTTTCAATCAATGTTGAAGAATTGATATATGACAGAGCTATAACAACAGCCACAACCGAAGCTACAGCAGTTATACTGATAAGAACAAGCTTATTTGTAATCGAAAAACTCATGATAAGTACAACCTATTCTCACTACCGGGATTACAGAAAAACATCCCGGCGCAATAATCCTTGTTTTCATAATATATGATCTGAATTGTATGTGATTGCAATAAAAAATAGAAACTGTCTTAAAAATATATCAAACAAAGATCAAAAAAATAGCAGTAAAGTTCGTAAACCGGTTGTCATTCGTTGTATCGTCTGTTTCTGAAACTTTTCATGAAAACAGTTTCATCGTTAAGTCTATCACACGATTGTTGCTGTATTTTGGATAAACCCGGGAAGGGCATTTCTCAGATTTGAAAGAAAAAACATTGAATTCATTAGGACAGTTACCGTGCTGTCGGGAAGCTGTTTTTTGAAAAATCTCCGTCACATCATAAAGTGGCAACGGAGGCGAAGGAAGTTCAATCACGGGTGATAGTTTTTGGACAGAACATTATACTGATTTTTTTCTCTGTCGGGATGAGTATGGATTCACACTGCGGTTTTAGCCGATAAAAACATCATCCTAAGATCATGAATCATAGAAGTGCTGTCCGTCCTCAGTAACAAGACGTTCAGTCTTAGGATATTCAAAGATTGCACTGTTACCGGAATTTGCTTCAAGATAGGCGACAAACTCTCTTGCATACCATTTTGCCATTTCAAGATTATGCATACGGTAGTATCCGCAATTTTCCGGAGCGGTGCCTGGCACCTCCTGGACATTATTCACAGACTTGAAAGCACTCAGAAGCAGTGAATAAATTTCCTGCGGTGTTCGGTTGCCCTTAAGAATGAGATAAAAACCTGTCAGACAGCCCATAGGCCCCCAGTAAATAACCTCGTTTTTCCAGTCAGGATCATTTCGAAGGTATGTCGCGATAATATGTTCAAGTGAATGCATTGCTGCAACATCAATAACCGGCTCTCTGTTAGGACGTTTTAATCTTATATCATAAGTTGTAACAGAATATTCTCCTAGAGAATCAACCCTGCTTGTGAAAATACCCGGTACTATGAGCGTATGGTCTACTGAAAAACTCTGTATTAATTCCATTTCTGTTTTTGCTCCTGTTTCAACAGTTGTTACAGCATTGATCTTATCACATTCAACCTCCTTGAGCATCTTTTCATGACAGCAATCAACTATTTGAAAAATATATGCTACCTTTTAAAAATCACTCGTTACCTCCATTTCGCATGTACCGGTCATATGTTCAAGGTTCTTGTGGAAAAACACGGTATCAACGGGCAGTTGAGGCAGAAATAATAGATAACAGAACAGGAATAAGACCGTCAGTTAACCATAGTGAATTATAGCGAACCTGAAGAACTGACCATTGGCATCTCTGAACTGGATGACATTGAGAACAAAATAGATCTTGAAGTAATCTCTAAAGAGATTAACAGAAGAG
>ONPL01000078.1 GCA_900319705.1 uncultured Pseudomonadota bacterium
GGAATTACTAAAGGAGCAGTGAGTAATCACGAAAATAATCAAAGAGTTTTAAATGTTTTCGATATAGAAAAATACGCTAATTTATACGGTGTACTACCGGGGACCTTGTTTGATGTAAATTTCAATGAGGATAATGTTTCACGTTTTAGTTTAATTCATTTGTTAAACGAAGTGCAGGCTGGAATGTTTACTGATATAAACGAAATAAATTGTATGGAAACAGACATGTTTCCCGTTGATTCTGTTTATGCTCAATGTTTTGCCCTTACAGTAAAAGGCAATAGTATGAACCCTGAATATCTGGATGGAGATATTCTAGTTATCAATCCGTATATTCAACCTACTAGCGGTGATTTAGTCATAGCCTGTAATGAAGCCGAATCAAAAGCAACGTTTAAAAAATACAGAGAAAGATATGAAAATGGTCAGATGTATTTTGAGTTGGTTCCTTTAAACCCTGACTTCCCTATTTTATCCTCCAGGGATATTCCTTTTAAAATCAAAGGTGTCCTTGTCGCCTACTTCCGCTCTGTGAGGAGGTAGAGTGGAGAGAGGTAGGAAGAAACTACGAAAACAGACACAATCCTAATGTTTTAATATCAGACATCCTTGATAAGAAAAAGGCCCTTCACTGGTCCGCTGTACACAATGTGCCTTAAGCGCAGAAGGGCTCTATTACTTTGTAATTGTATTACTTTGTAATTGAAAACCAAAGTAGAAACCAAACATTCACTCCCGACTAAACCCACGACTAAGCTCACGACTTAACTCACGACTAAGCTTCCAAGTTAATTCCAAGTTAATTCCAAGTTTACTCCAAGTTTACTCCAACTTTACACTAACTACATTCACATCAGAATGTGCTAGGTCATAAAGTTTGTATTTGTGATGTAAATCAAATAATTGTTAGATTTGTTAAAAATATTCATTTTGAATACTTTACATTGATGTATTCAAAATGTATACTTTAATCATATTCGAAATGAATACAGTTTACATAACGAATACTTCAGGAGTCTAACATGGATAAAAAAACAGAAATATTACATCACAAAGTTGATAGAGAATACAGTGTAATCTTAAAAGCGCATTATTCGCTGATGGATGATGATTTAAATTATCTTGATGCAACAAGCGCAGTTAAAGGTCATGATTTAGAATATATCCTTTCTCTGATGGATGCAATGCCGGTTTATGATGAGACAGCTTTCAATAAGCTTTTGGCTAAGATTGAAAACTTGCTGAAATTCAATCCGGAGAACGAATATCTGGATGTGATCCTTCAGGACTTCAAGCTGATTGCAGAGGAAATGAAGCATCTGAATGATGAAGAAACCACTGCAAGATTCGATATTATTCACAACAAAATTCACACCAAAGCCGAAGCAATTGCACACAAAGCTGAGACCAGCAAATACTGCAATCACGATGTTTTCTATGAAATCGTGCCACGGTTAAAGGCAGCCTTTACTGTCGGTGCTCTTGCCAACATTATTAACGCCTACTGCCGCATTGATGACGGGATGGTCAAGGTCGTTCTGAACGACATCAAAAGCCTTGTCTACGAGGCAAAGCTTGACTTTACCTATGCGGTAGTGCCGGACAATCAATACTCCGTCTGTCGGGAATAGTTTCCAATAACATTTTTATCCATGACAAAACCAAAGCCTTCGCAAGGAGGCTTTTATGGAGAACTACACATGAAAGATTACATTAACGACCAAGATTTTATTAAGTGGCAGAAGAAACATGCCCGTAAGATTGCAGTAGCAGAAGGCTTGAAGATATTCGCTATTCTGGGACTGATTATGCTGTTGCTTGCACTGTGTACCACAGCAATCTCAATGGCATTGAATACTCCGGAGGTTGAATACTCCTGGGAGACAAAAGAGTGCAAGAGGGTGGTGTACATGGATGGAAGCACGACAGACTGCTCTGTGCTTCCTTCAAGATACGACAGGGTATGGGTGAAGTGATGTTCTTGCTATTAGAAAATTTTATTAAAGGACGTAAAAAATATAAAAACCCTAAATGTGAACACACCGGATTTGTTCCATCGAAAGAACCCGAAAAAGAAGCTCATAAATACACAGATCATGAGGGAAATATTTATAAGTCTTACGTTGAAATGTGCAAATACTACGAAATAAATTACAAAACATTTTTGAGTCGTAAAAACATTTTGAAATACACGATAGAAAAATGCCTGGCCAGGGAAAATTTTAAAAAGGGGCGCAGATGTACAAAGTTAAATACAAAGACAGAGAATACAGTTCAATGACGCTTGCATGTGATCTGCTAGGAGTTAGTGTAGCAACGGTTAGCCAATATGTAAAAAGGGGAATGAGTATTGAACATGCGATTGAGCAGATCTTAAAGAATAAAAACGCAATAACTGTACAGATCACTTGGGAAATACATTTGAGTCTATAAAAAGCATGGCTATATCCTATTGGTTACCTCCTTCCATACTTTATGCAAGATTAAATAGGAAATGGGATCTAAAACGTGCCTTAACAACACCTATCGCAAAACCACGGGGTAAATATGCAAGTAACATACAAGGGCAGAAAATATAGATCAATATCCCTAGCATGTGACTTTTTGGGAATCAGTCCGGTAACTGTATGTGTTAGATACAAGGGTGTTCCGGTTGAACAAGCATTTGACCGGATACTAGAAAACAAAAGAAAAAATAACTGTACTGACCATTTGGAATATGGTTTTGAATCTAAAAGAGCAATGGCAAAATTTTACAATATACCTTATGAAACTTTGCTGTTCAGACTAAAGTCACACTGGGATTTAGAACGGGCTTTAACAACACCTGTAGGCAAACCAAGAGGGAAAAGCGCCAATGGATAAGGAAGTTTGGGAAAAATTGAAGTCTACCATAGGTCACCTGAAGGAACTTGACCTGCCAACTACCGGATGGGAGCTGTCAGATGTAATTGACTTGAAGGATGATGATTGGGACTGTGATTACGAAGACTGTGAATTATGCGGTCACGAAATCAGATATGTTCATGTTATGACTAATGAGAAATTCGGAGTTGATGATTTACGTGTCGGATGCGTGTGTGCTGCCAATATGGAGGCTCTTGGTAAAGAGATTGAGTATTCAGTCATTCTTGATAAACACCGCCAAAAAGAGCAGTTATTACGTGATAGAGCTTACTTCATGAATCTGAAATTTAAACATAGCGGACCGATGAAACTATATCTTGAATACAAAGGATATACAGCATTTGTAGTGAACGATTCTTTTGGTCGTAACAACAAAGGATATTACATCAAACGTAAAGATCATATTGTATGCGGTCTGAAATGGATTGATGAGTTCGGAAACAAGCTGTTTACAGAACTTGCCATAAAGAAAGCTATATACAGTGCATTACTGCAATTATTGAGAGTGTAAATAAAAGTCAAATGACCTACTTTGACAACCAATGGAACGATGAAGAGCAGGACTTCTACGAGTACGACAGCGAACCAGAAGATACAGTCAATCTGCCACGTTATGACAATGTAGCAGATGATTTGGATGCCGGAGATATTCCGGAAGCGGAACAGAATGATAAGTAATAGAGGTTTAATAATGGCAAAAAGCATACCAATAACCATAAATGGTATTACATATCCATCTATTCTACAAGCCGCAATAGCTTTAGAGATGCCACGGGACACTCTCTATTACAGGCTTAAATATTGGAAATTGACACCGGATGATGTGGCAAATTTGCCAAGAAGAAAGTACAGCTACAAACATAGACCTACAACTCAATTTCGCAAAAGATGGTTGTTTGATGGTCAGAAATATACCACTGCTGAAGCTGCTGCATTCCTCGGAATGGAACGACGTAAATTATACGCAATCTTTAACGACACTGAGCACGATCTGATAGGGACTAAACGAAGAGGTAAGTAATGGAATTTAAGTTAGAAGGGTTTCTAAAAAAGCATAACAAAGGCTGTAACTGTAACTTCCGCAAAACAATAACTGATCATTTCGGTAATGTATTCAGCTCTATTCGAAGAATGCTCGAGTTTTACAAGATTAATCCAGGTAGGTATTACTACTTTAAGTCTAGATATACCTACCTTGAACCGGCAGAGATACTGCAGAAAATTTTAGAAAAACGAAAGGAGAAAGACAATGGCAAAAAGACTCCTACTCACACCTAGAGATGTAATGGAGATTCTCGGAATTGAAAAAGGACTCTTTCACAAGATAATGAAGCAGAATCAGATCCCATACATGACCTTGTATGATTCACCGAAGAATCCACGAAAATATTTCAGACAACAGGACATTATTGAATTTATCAAGAAAAGGACGGAATTAAGCGATGAAGAAATTCGACAACGGTATTTATGCAGATATTAGCAATGAAGATTATCACGCTTCCATGGGGATCAGTAAGTCCCTTCTGGATGCAATGAACAAGGGTGCTGCTTACTTTGTTTTTGAGCACAACGCTCCGAGATTTGAGAGTCTGTCACTCGGTTTAGGAACTTTGGTGCACTGCCTTCTGCTGGAACCAAAGGAATACGAAAACCGTTATCTGATTGCTCCGGAGTGCGACCGCAGAACAAAAGAGGGTAAGGCTACCTGGGAAGGGTTCCAGAACGCTAATGACGGGTCAAAAAAGATTGTATCTGCAAAGGATGACAGCATTGCTCATTCGATTGCCGAGTGTGCAATGGCTCATCCGTTAATCAGTAAATATCTGCAGGATCAAGATGGCAAAGCGGAGGTGTCTATCTACTTCACAGATCCTACAACTGACTTGCAGTGCAAGATAAGACCGGATTGGCTGATTGTCAGAGAAAAGGACGGCAGAAAGAAAATTATCTGTATTGACGTGAAGACAACCTCAGACTTCGGCAATTTTGCGTCAAGCGTGTGGAATTACCGCTATCACGTTCAGCAGGAGTTCTACAGACACGGTTTAAGCATAGCCTACAACGTACCGCTGTCAGATGTTGAATTCTACTTTGCTGTGGTATCAACGTCACAGAGCGGTGCTGTATATCCATGTGATTTCTTTGACCTTGCAGATCCTTATCAGTCAAAAGGTGAAGCTGAATACAAACGTAATCTGCTGCAGTGCAAAGAGTTTAAGGATTCCAAAGTGCTGAAACCGTCAGTGCTTGAGATGCCTGAATGGCAACTTAGGATCTGTGAAAAGGATTTAGAAGAACACAATAACTCAATCCTCTAGGAGTACAAAATGCTAGACATAAAGAATATAAATCAGGTGACCAGGGCGCACGGAGTAAAGATTGCGCTCTACGGTGACAGCGGCATAGGCAAGACAGTATTGGCTACCACATGCAGAAATCCGTTGCTCGTAAGTTCCGAAAAAGGAACAACCTCAATCAATCAGAAAGTGCTGAGTTATTATCCGAATGATGAGATAGTTGCTCACAATGTTCAGAATATGGCAGTGCTTGAGATAGAGAATGTAGCCAATAACGGCACTTTAACAGAAGAGCAGATCAGTGCGCCAATCAAAAAGCTGGTTGAACTGCTGAACTTTCTGAAGACTGACAACACCTTTGAAACGGTAATCTTTGACAGTTTCACTGAGATTGCAGAGATCCTCCTGGCTATCTACGTGACTCAGGTAAAAGACAATAGGAAGGCTTATGTAACACTGAATGAAAAGCTGAACAATTTCATTAAGGCTTGTTTGGATTTACCTCAAAATATCGTGTTTATCTGTCAGTTGAATGAAGCAACGGATGAAAACGGCAACGTTTCAAAAATCCGTCCGAGCCTTCCAGGGAAAAGACTTCTGGAGAAGCTACCATACATGGTAGATGAAGTGCTGTTATACAAATACATAACTGACGCTCAGGGTAACCGTTCAAGAGCGCTTGTAACAACTTTAGACAATGATTTCAGTAATTTTATAGCCAAGGATAGATGTGGAAATTTAGATGTTTATGAATATCCGCACCTACAAAATATCATCAACAAAATAAGAGGTTTTTAATAATGAACCAGGAATATAATTTAGATTTTGCAGCATATAACGACGTAGCACCGGCAGAAGCAACAGGTGATTTTGCCTTGATTCCAAAGGGTGATTATCCGGCAAGAGTTGATAACATTACTTCCATGATCACTCAGGGCGGCACTCCGTACATTCACATTGAATATACCATCGTGTCAGGAGAGTACGCTAAGCGCAAAGTATTCAGCGACTTGTGGATGTCACAGAACGCAGTTCCATACACCAAGGCTAACCTTGCGTGTCTGCTGCAGGCTTGCGGTTTAGATCCGAGAATCTTTGGAACCAATAACTGCCGCAACCACACACAACTTGCAAATCTTGTACGTGATAAGGTGTTCTCGCTCGGAGTAATGATTAAGAAAGGCGGCAAGAAAGAGGACGGCTCACTGTATGATGATAAAAACGACGTGAACTATCGTGATGTAAGACCTTTAGCCAGAACTCAAGCGTCAACGATTCCGCAGCAGACTGTTAAGCAGGCAGTACAGCCTCCGGTTCAACCGTCGTATGGCTATGCTCCGCAGAATCCTCAGCCGCCAATGCCGCAGAGACCGGTTGCTCCGATGCAACAACCTCAGGCTATGGCTATGCCGAACAATGCGGCCGGTGTTTATATGCAACAGCAGATCACTCATCAGAACAAGCAGCAAGGCGCACCATATCAACAGCCGCCAATGCCGCAGATGCAGACCTTTGAGCAGGCGGCCGCAACTGCAACTGAAGACGATATACCGTTTTAAATAATTCCTTTATATTACAATGTAACCAAGGCGCACTTGTCATGTTGGTGCGCCTTTATAGGATTGTCCTATGTTACTTGATTCTTTTTCTCAGAAGGCCCTTCTGAATGCCGCAATACTTACTGAAGATAATGAGCACTTGCGGACCCTTTTCAATCGTGAATTTCTGTCGATTGAACACATTGCCGGCAGAGTAGCGGCAGAAACCAATACAAGTACACATCAGTGTCTTGATGTGATATTTACAGATGCTTTTTCATCTATAATCTTTAATCACATTCTCGGTTCTATTCATAAGAACTTCAAATACAGCCTTGCCTCGGTGATGCAGGAAGCGCAGTATTATGACACGTCAAACGGTACCAAGACACTTCCGGATATTATCGGCTATCTGGCAACGCAAGGGATTGATCCGTCTTCCTATAACAAAGACTTCTTCAAGGACCTTAAACTTAGATTCATAGATAACTGTATTGCCAATTGTGTACTGCGGATCAAAGAGCAGAACGTCAGCTTTGAATTGAGTCAGTTGAAGAAGCTTGAGAGACTGAGAAGAGATTATGAAATATCTCAGGATTTCACTCGACACGATCCAACAGTGATATCTAAAGGTGTCGAATTATACATGAATGAAGCTAGAATTGCTTCAGAAAATGACGGTCTTATCGGTATTTCTTACGGTTATAAAGATCTCGACAGGGCAACGCTCGGGATTAAAAAGAATGAGTTTATTATTGTTGCCGGTCGCCCTGGTGACGGAAAATCCACTTTACTGCTCAATATCATGCTGAGTGCTCTTGGATTCGATGTTACTCAACGTGCAGACTGTATGATTATAAGAGCACCAAAAAACGTATTATTTTTCACAATTGAAATGAGTGCTGCCGAAATCTGGCAGAGACTAATTTCTCTGATATGTCACATCAATTTACAGTGTGTACTGACCGGAAACGTAGACATGGACGATCCGAACGGAGCATACAGCCTCAGATTTAAACCGTTCATTGACTTCCTGGCTGAACATTTGAAAATCATTGATTTAGGTTCAGAAAACCTTGATGTAAGGAACATCAAAAATTACTACCTTGATTATATCGACAACGGATTCAAGGCAGACTTAATTATGGTTGACTATCTTCAACTGCTGACATTTGATGATCTGTCTTTAAAGAATCCGTCAGCACGCTTCCAGGAGATTGCTCAGGTGTCCCATTACCTTAAGCGCATGACCAAGGAATACAATATCCCTATTGTGGCTGCAGCACAGCTTAACCGTGACAGTGACAAAACAAAGGACAAAAACAACGAGAACGCACGTAAACCAAGACTGAGTGATCTGCAAGGTTCCTCAGCCATTGAACAGGACGCTAACGTCATTCTGGGACTGTGGCGCAAAGATACATATCTGCCAACTGACGACGAACAGAAGAAGAAAGAAAAAGTACCAGGAGTGCCGATTATGTATATCTGTATGCTCAAGAACAGAAGCGGTTTACTGCTTGATAATCAGGTTATTTTCCACGGTGAACAGTGTCTGTTCCAGGATGCTTCCGCAATGGATTTATCCGGAGTTGAACAGAAGAACGAAGGTAACTCAAAAAACGGTTTGTTTTACTAAGTGTCCCGTAGGTGTCCCGTGAATTTTAATTTGATTTGTAAGCTATTGATTTTACTTGATAATTTTCTTGAAAGTGGTGCCTCGGGTGAACCCCATGAAACAGTTTTTAATAATTCATAAAAGTTCATAAAAGTTCACAAAACTCTTTATTTATCACGGTTTTGACGTGATTTTATAAATTTTTCTTTTAACCTCAATTACATCGAAATTATACTAAAGTGTCCCACGGGTGTCCCATGGGATTCATGGAGATGTAAAAATGTTAACGGAAAAATATTTGAAATCCGTCAAATCAATTGACGGATCTGAGCTGCTGTTGTCTGATAGCGCTCACCTTAAATTGAGAGTCTACAAAACCTCAAGCGGCAGTCTGACCTTCACCTGGCTTTACAGATACAAAATTAAATCCAAAGTCTATAAACAACGCATAGGAATTTATCCGGATATGACACTGACAGAAGCAAGAGCAATCTGTGTTGAATTGGATGCTAAACTGCTTGAAACCAACGAACCACTGCAGCCGACTATTCAGAGGAATATCAGAAAGCCGAACTGTAACAGCGTCAAAAGCTTATTCGAGCAGTATATTGACTTCAAACGCTACGCTGTGAGAGATTCAACTCTGCATAAAATTCAGAAAGCATACAAAGCTGAAATCAGCAAACTTGATAATCTTCCTGTTAAGGATCTTGAACCGTCAATAGTTCTGAAGACAATCATCAACCGTCTGATAGAGGAAAACTCTCTTGATTATGCACGGTATATTGCCAATCTACTAAATAGATTCTGCGAATACTGCATAGATATTGGAGAACTTAAGGTTAATCGCCTGGAGCGTCTTAATCGTGCAATTCCGGCAGGCAAGGCAAGACATCAGCCATCGCTGAATTCAGATAACCTTGAAGGTGAGTTAAAGGAACTGCTTTCCATGATTAAAACAAAGCCATTGAGTTCTCAGTGTCTGTTTTTTGTAAGTCTTCTGACATTACTGCGACCTTCTGAGATTGTCGGTATTCAACTTAAGAATATAGACTTTGATAACAAGATTATTCTGATTGAGCAGACAAAGACTACTGATGGTTTTAAGGTCCCAATATCGCCACTGCTGCAGTATTGGTTGGAAACTCAAATCACGGTCCGGCCCGTTGATAATGAGTTTTTGTTTTCATCAAAAACAATCAGCGGTCATGTGTCTTCAGATTCCATGTCTAAGCTGTTGAGAGAGAATGGTTATCGTGACAAATTAGTGAGTCACGGCATCAGAAGTATTGGAAGGAATTGGATGGCATTCCATGAAGATCAAATACCTTTCTCTGTAGCAGAGATGTGTCTGACTCATGTCGTCGGAAATGAAGTGACCAGAGCATATTTCAGAACTGACCTGTTGGAAGAACGAAGAAAAGCTATGAATCTGTGGAGTGAATACATCTCAAGTCTGTAGCTTCTGGAACAACAAAATTTACTTTCATTTGTTACTCCTTAAAACGAAAACTACAAAAAAGCCTACTAGCAATAGTAGGCTTTATCTTTTGTGAAAAATCAGTGAGCAGAGTCTAGCAACCCTACGATCCTTAATTATATTACCCAGTACTTCTCGACATTTCCGATTGCATAATGCGGTTTATCGTATCTCACATTACTTGATAACTCAAAATCCAACGGTGCTAAAAGTTGAATGTGATGTGCATTAACGGCAGAGCAGTTAATTTGCTGTACAGTTCCATTGTATCTGCGAACGTAAATTACACTAACATCACTAGGCACTGAGTCGCTTGTCTGAATGATTTGGTTCGTGCTGTCATAGCTTATGATATACCCGTTAAAAGCGTTTAAATCCTGCGGTAAAGCAACGGCAATTAACGAACCATAAGTGCAGTTTAAAGCGTCAAATTCGCATTCAAAATCAATCTGTTTGCGCTGATAGATTACTTCTCTTAATCGTCTTGAACCTAGGGCAATCGCTTTCTGTGAGTCAACTACCGCTAAAACTTCGATTTTTTCGGTATTCTGCGAGTTTTGATAATTGTACACACTTGCTTCATTTGTTGCTTTGTCTATGTCAACGTAAACCTCGTCTTGTTTCCAGTTCTGCGGATTCATGTATGTAATATCGGCTTCGTCATTGTCAGTAGGGGTAACAAAGTTATACGTTATTTTTGGCTCACCAATCATGTTTGCACTTGTAAACATTTGCTCAACGTATTTATCTGCGGAACGGTAAACAGCTTTGATCCGGTTACCGTCTATAACGGGTTCTGAAAAACCAATCTGCATACATTGTTTGATTGCTTCTAATACTGTAGTTGATTTATCGAAACGGTAATCAAAGTTTAAGCCTGCATCATTCCATATCTGATCCATTAGAGTAAGGTTGCTAACGTCATAGATTGAACCAAATTTAGAACTGTCGCAAATATAGCGGATAGGAGAAGCAATAGATCTGTTTGATTCCTTGTCCTCTTCCATTGCCGCTTTCTGAACGGGAACCATTACGGTTTTCTCTGTCGGATATTGAATCTTTAAGTCTCCAACATACCATTGCCACTGATAACCGGAAGATGCCCATGTACCGCACTGTTGCCATGAAACATATTGCCCCCAAATTGACGAAATCCACGGGTTATTATCTGCGGTAAAATTGAAAATAAGATAACCGTTTAACCATACTTTGAGATAACCTCGTGTATGGTCGATTTTAACTGTACAGCTTCCGTCGTCGTTCATGTGCCATAATGGGAATAGGTAAGTTCCAACCAAAACTCCATCGCCTAAAGTTCTGTTTTTTGTATTATTAGAACCGTCGATAATTGCGGGTGCAAATAAAGCCATAAGAATATAAATGCCGCCATGCATACCACCATCCCAGTCACTAGGCACCCAAAAACCGCAAAAACCTAAATGAATACCCATACTGATACGTCCGTTTGTATCACGCTCATAATAAGAATCATCCTCAAAACAAAATTTAAGATTGAATGTGCGGATACCACTGATTGACGTGATATAGGTCGGGTTTTCCGCAATTTCACCGGCGGTTTTATCTAAATACTGAGGTGAACTTGTACAATAAATGTATGAGTAAAATTCGATTAAGGTTTGATCACGTCTTGCTTTGAATCTGTCATTTGTGAACCATACTGAGCATGGGATCATCGCTGAATTGTAATTAGGTTTGGTAGTCCAATTTTTAAAAATAACTGTCCTGCGGTGATAACCCTCGTTACCGTGTTTTTCCATGTGATCCGAAATGAAAAATCCGTCGTCCGGATCATTGTCCCAATCTTTCGGATAATAGCGGTTATTAACTATCGTATCGTAAATGTCATTGTAATCATAAATGAACGTGTCAATACCCGTGACCTTTTGCTCTTCATATACAGTAGTTTTGAAATCTTTTAAACTTCCTAATTTACGAGTCCATAAAGTTGAAATCTGATTGTCTGATAGTTCGGCTAAAGACTCTGAACCCCTAACCGTAATTGCAATAACGGTAACATCCGGATAATAAGCATCATCCGATATTAAGCATTTTAAGCCATTCCACATGAACGTTTGCATTACTTGGCTACTGGTAGTGTAATCAGACAGATTAGTTACGCGGAACTCATACGCATTGTTATTATTACCAACATCTACTGTGATAGTTTCTCCGAATGCGTCCGGAGAACTACGTGTATAGACTTTAGTCATGCTCTGCGGTGTATCGGCAGATCCTGCAATTCTCCATTCGAGCAGAATTGTAGCGGTCCGGCTTTCATAATCGCCTTTGTCGCTCATAGAATACAAACCACTAGGGAATGAAAAATCAATCTCATAATAACGGCTTGTTGCACCAATCGGACATGCTCTGTAGTATCCGGCAATATTTGATTTAGCATTGCTTGTTGAACGACTTGTATCAACGAGTTCTAGCAGTCCTCCCGACGTTCTATTGTGACTGAATCCACCCCAACCAACGGTATTTGTATATGAGATACCGTTCTTATCAACTGCTAAAACTGTGAATGTGTTACCGTTTGCGGCTATAATCTCATAGTAACCGTTATCTAAAACGTGAGTGCTGTTTAAATCTGCATCGTTATAGACAAAGTTCTTGAATGTAAGAACGGCAGTAACAGTATAACCGTTAATTAGTGAGATAGCTGTCAACGATACATCAATGAACTTGCCTTTATCTGTTGATGTTCCGTAATTCTGAAAACTTACATTATAGGTATTCTGAATAGTTGAAGATCCGTTAGTTTGAGTAATTGATAGAGTACATCTCCACCCAATAGCCTTTTCTAAATTCTGCGGATAATTTGAAACATAGCAACGAATTGAGTTTTGGATTGTTTCAACGGCAGATACGTTTATGGCTCTGTCCTGCCCGTTCAAATTGTACAGTCTGATAATATCACCGGATACTAACTCATGACCACTAGACATAGTTAAATTTAAGCCGTTAAGGGTAAAGGTTTCAGATATTAACTCACCGCGTTTTCTGCTGTTACTGTCTGTTGCCGGAACCTCTTTACCTGCACTTGTAACCTCGGTTGAATTAAACCAACATCTATGCGCATCATGTGACGAAATGTCAGTGTTCGGATCTGCGACTAAAACATCAATATCACTTCCGACATACGACGAAATCGGGGTGCTTCCAATGTACATTGTATTCAGTGACCAGTCATAATAGCCAACACCTTGACAGAGTAACATAGACAGATAGCGAACATTATCTTTGTAAAAATAATGTTTGTCTGAGATGTAATCGGGAAACGCTTTAACCAAACCGAACTGCTCCGGTATCGGATCTTCCAACTTCGCCTTGTTTCCCTGCGCGTTTGGATCGTAAATACTTGAACCGCTTTCTTGATTCTTGTCGTTTGTTTTCAGCTTTTTCAGCATAACCATTGTATAGACTGCAACAGCTAACGCGATGATGATCATAGCGATACTAAAAAAATCCTGCGGTTTGATAACGAATTTTAAACACTTTGTTTTGCTCAGTTTGAATACCGCCCATATTTCAGATGGTACTTCCTGCCCATCTGAATATACGGTTACATTGTCTTTTAGATTCTGTAAATTTAATCTCTGTAATGAGTGTTCTAAAAGTTCTAAAACGGTAAGGTTTGTTTGTTCAACTTCAAAATCTCTTAGCGGATTGTTTAAATCAATACAGTTATAAATTTTAACTCTCATAGAACAACCTCATTTTTTCATGCCTAAAAATTCTCATGCAAGGGTTTGATTTAAAAGGCTCAAAACAGCTTCCTTTTTTGCTATCTGTATGCAGAATATGACCGTAAATGTATATACCCACATGAACTAAAACAGAGTGCTTAAAATAGCAAATAACATCAAAATCTCGCGGTGTTTTAACCTCGGTAAATGAACCCTTTATTTTATCGTAACCGACTGTCATTGTGTTTTTCTGACAGTCAGTGCATAAGTCTAGTTCGATGTTTAATTCATTCTGATACACATAGCAAACCAACCCCCAACAATCCAAATGTGGGTAAATTCTGCCGTTCGGGGTATGAATATTACGTAAATACTTTTCGATGTTAGCAGACATAACGCAACCCCTTAAACTGTTTAGCTGTATAGCGTTTGTACGGGAATTTAGCATTAAGGGTATCATGCCATCCTGCCGTGATTGTTGCACCTTTGGTTGTAATTTGGCAACTCGTAACAAACAGCTTTAACGTGTAGATAGGTGAAACTGCGGTATCGCCGTCATACTCTCTTGATGTATCAAAAGGTAGATATTCTAACAATGTAAGATAACATGGAACAGCACCGGACATAACAGTATTGCACAATTCCATAACTTCACCGCTTATAGAACCTACTCCAAAAGACAGTGCGCTTCCCGATTGATTTGTTCTTTCCGGCAGATTGATTTGAATACCGGAACTTTGAAATTCTTGCAACTCGCCTTGATCGTCTCTTGCCACAAAATCGTGATAGCTTTGAGCAAAACAAATAGGTTTACTTAAACTCTCACAATCAATCTTGATAGCCATTACGGGTGCATCTGTTCCCTGCGCGTTTACAATGGCAAGTTCCGTAAAATTAGGTTCGGGGTTTTTCTCCGGTAAAACATCATTTGCAAGTGTGATGTAATTTTTGTAAAAGTTTTTAGGTAATTCAAAAGTACCGTTGTACTTTCTTCCCCTAGTAATGCACATCTCCGACATATACCATTGCAAACCGGAGGATTGTGTCATAAACGTAAACCATTCACCCGTAAATGTAAAAGTTGATGTATTTGCATATTCTTGATGCCATGTTTTAATCTGTTCACCATCGACATATAAAACAAAATCCACACATAGCTTGTTATCCCAGTCATAGAACGAAATCTCATTTGCTATATGGTGCCACCCTTGCGCGCTCCAACCATTACCGATGATCATTCTTGCAAGCCACGGTAACCTCTCACCTGCATAATAAATAGGTTGTTTGTAATTGCTACCACTTCCTATTATCCAGTTCATAGCCGAACCATCAGATTTACGACCTCCGTCCTCGTAACCACCTAAAGATAAATCACCCCCATTAATTGCGCTTCCGGTTTGCGGTATGCAATGGGAGGTGTTAAAAATACTGCTGAACAGTGCTAATCCCTGCCAAAATGAACCGTAATCGTTTGCAGTAGGTGTGTAGATAGTCCATTCAAAAGTTAGGTCAACGGGTTTTGTTGCACCACTCCAAAAGGAATTGTCAAAAAACGGTGGGTAAGCATAGTAATCATAATATGCACCGCTTGAACCATTAACCCTAACTCCACCTACAACTGATACACCATCGACTTCTAAATGTTCTGCATAATACGGATCATTTATAGCATTTTCGGCAATCAGAGTGCCTTTTAATACATTCAATTTACCGTCTGCAAAGTTCATAAGGAATAAGGTATCATCATCAACTGCGCCCCGTGTTCCATAAACAACATCTGCGCTTACTTTGATTGTTTTTGATAAGGTAATCTGTCCGTCTGCGGTTGTAACATCACACGTATAGATAGTTGTTGTTGTAGGTTCAACTATGATGCTTGCAGTAGTTTCATCGTTTGACCATAAATAAGAAACAGCGGAACCGTTAACCGTTAGTTGAACTGAATCGCCTGCGGTTATTTGTTCGGAACTTGCAGTAATGTATGGTGCTACGGATAGTTCGGTTAATTTAACATATTGTAAAAAATGATCTCCGTTATCTGTTCTTGTAATTGTGGCAATGTTTAGCTTACCTTGTAACAAACATTTTTCGTCTGTATCGTCATAGGTGTAAACTAAATTATTGTCTATATAGCAGTAAAGATTAGTTCCCTCGCGTCTGAGTTTGTATTTGTGATAGTCAGTACTGTAAAACCAATTTCCGATTGTATAGCTAGTTCCGTCAACCGATAATTGATACTCACTAAAACTCACGGTTTCATTAATTTTAATCGGAATTGCTTGATAGCGATTAACAAATTCAATCTCAATTTCATACTCTTTGATAGTTCGTGATTTACGGGAAACAAAACATAAATCTGTACGTCGATTTACATTACATAGCAATACATATTTATTTGGCTTACGCTCTGAATATATTGCAGTCTCCGGAATAATTAAAGTATTAATCGGAGACAATATCCAGTCTGACTCGTCTGCCGTGTTATTAAAACTCTGATTTGAAAAATCTATATCGAACAATACTCTAGGCATAGTATTCGCTCCATGCTTGATCAAATTCCACGTTATCAACGTCTAAAGTCATGCTGATTTTGTAACATGCACCTATGTTATTACGGAAATTAAGGGATTCTGTAATCTGTCCGTTTTGAATCCGTACTTTTCGGGCAATTATCGGATCTGTAGTTTCTAATCTGTCATTCAGAATAGGTGCAATAAACCAATCGCAACCGTGATTAATGCTGTTTTCGTAAAAATTTAACCACGTCTGATAGTCAGTGATGTTATTGAACTGTAGGTTAACTGACAGTGTGTGCGGTGCATCGACTGATAGCAAACGCTGTCTTACGGTTCCGTTCGTCATGGTAGTACGAATTACCGACGGTGAACGTTTAAGACTGTAAGAATTTTGTAAAAACTTTGGTAATGTGTTTGGGTAAAAATTCATTTTAATATCCTTGTCTTGCCAATCCGTAAGTACCACTCATAGCATTTGCAACCGCGCCACCGTTACGAATATTTGAAACGATAACATCAATAATTGTCTGAGTATCATCGTCAGTCCTTTGATTCACTTGTCCTGCCCGTGAAGCGTCTTCTATCAGATTTACTTGAACGTTTGATTGACCGGCATTGGAAAGCAAATCAGCAGTATCTTTTCTGCTAGTAACAGTTGCCGGACCCTGTATGAGTTCCGGACCATACTCACCGACAATTCCCAGAGCGCCGGATGCAATCTTTCCGCCTTTATCGTGCATAGTCACACCTTTCAGCTGACTCAGAATCTGTGTCGTCATGGCAATCGCCTGGCCATAAGCGGCAATACCGGCAGGGAAGAACGGTTGAGTAGTGAGAGCAGAAGACCACGCAACAATAGCATTGGCTGTAGCAGAAGCTACGGCAAAGCCTTTCTGCAGCGCAAATGCGGCCTTGTATGCTCCGGAGTTTTCGTTGAGTCCTGTAGTAAGGTTCTGGAATCCGGTGGCTACCTGTCCGAGTGCGTCAGCAGTTTCTTTGTAAGGTTTGGCCCACTCATCATGTTTAGCTTTACGCTTCTTGTCCTGGTATTCACCGTCCTTTTTGTAATACTCTTCCCGAAGTGCAGCTAAAGCTTCCTGATATGCAGTCTCGCTAATCAGTTCCTGATCGTGATACTGCTGCAGCATTTCAAGCTTCTGCTGATATTGATTCTGTAACCTTACCAACTCACCATCGCCATTCAGTGTCTGCATGAAATCGTAGGTTTCCTGATTAAGTGCTTTTCTGGCATCAAGATACTGTTTTTCGATAGCAAGTTTGACAGCGTTGTACTCCTCTTCAGAAACATTACGGTTCTCAGCATACATTTTATTGAGTTCCAGAAGTCTCTTCTGATACTGATATTCGATCTGTTCGGACTTTGACAAAGTTCTAGCCTGGTCATCAAGGAAGCGCTGATAATATGCAGACCAGGTATCTTTCCATACCAATGCGGAAGACTTACCACCTTTGCCGCCTTTATCTCCTTTATCGTTGCCGATGGTAGTACCGCCGGTGAGATTAGTAGGTGCGTTCTCTGTAGTTCCGGTTAATTCAGATGCGGTTGTAATCTTATGGTTACGTGATGCGGCTATACCTTTGGCAACCTTGTCATAATACTCATTGATCTCTTTATTGATTCTCTGTGCTGTTTTAAATTCTGTTGATATAAAGTCTTGTAATCGGTATCTCCGGCGAACATTCCGGCGCGGAGAAATCTGACTAAATCTCTGTCGGTTACAGTTGCAGAGCCGGACTGTCTGATGAGTTCAGCACGGGCCTTTTCATACTCTCCTTTCTGCTTTGCAATAGTAAGCAGAGCATTATCTGCAGAACTGCGTGCAAGTACCTCTCTTGTTGTTCCGTGAGTAATCTCAGCCATCTGAGAGCCGATAGCAGAGGTGAAGCTGGTCCATGCTCCGAAAGCACGCTGTACATAACCGATAAATTCTCTGATAACAAGACCGACAAAAGACAACCAATTACCGAAAGAGGAAATCTGCGCCTTTACAGCGTTTTCGCATGAATCACTCATGCTGTTCATTGCTTCCAGGAAGCTGTCAGACAGATCTCCGAACAGACCTTTGATTGATTCTGTTACCGAAGTGAATAGATCTCCTATACCGTTGATGGCACTAGAGATTGTGTCACTCTTGAGCATCTGTGTAAATTTATCCAGGGCAGATGTTACAAGATTCAATCCCTCAATGGTAACTTTGGAAAGACCGGAATCACCTAACTGTCTCCACATGTCGCCCCATGCTTCAGAAACACGCTTGGTTGCTCCGGTTACACCTTCCATTTCCGGTTTTAAGGTGTCTGCAAACTGTGAGTTTGCAAGCTTGTTCATGTAATTCTGAAGCTCTGCGGTATCAGCTTTGATAGTCTCGGTAACACCTTTATATGTAAGCTTGATTTTGTCGCCTTCCTGAACAGCTGTAATACCTAGCTGTTTAAGACCGCGAAGCTGTCCCATTGATGCGCTGGTAAGTGCCTGAGCAACAGAAGTGAATGATTGTCCGGTGCCACGTGCAATTTCGGCAAGTGCTTTGATAGACTGTGCAGATGTATCAAGGCCGTTCTTGCCAAGCGTGAGTGCTGCCTGAGTGATTTCATCGAATGACTGAGGAACGGTGCGGCTTAAATCGTTTAATTCTGCAAATTTAACCTTTGCTCCGTCAACTCCGTCTGTAATTGCCTGTAATGCACCAATAGATCTCTCGGTCTGCTGTAAAGTCTCGTTGATGTTGCGTAAAGCTGAGCTGATCAGCTGAAAACCAAGCAGAGTTGATACATTGGCTACAGCTGTTCTAAACGAATTACGCCAATTATTAACTGCGTTTTCCATGTTATGAAAAACTGTAGTTACATTGTGGTTCATCTGCGATATGTTGCGCTCAAAACGATTAAAGGAGTTGTTTGCCCCGTTTACACTCGTTTTGATACTGTTAAATTCTCTATTAACAGTTTGAGAGAACTGTCGCATATTAGCAGTTGCTTGACCTGTACCAACTTGAACGTTTGCACCGATAAGGATATTAGCCATATCTTAACCTCTGCTTGTTTTATCTATAATTTTATTTTTCTTGGAGCTGAGCATTGTCTTTAACAGCTCAATATTGCTTTCAACAGTTTTGTCTTCCGGTTGCGGTCGTTTCTCCGGATGGTAGATGTAATACTCTTCTGTGAATACCTGCTGCCATATTGAAAGTTCTGACGCGGGCAGTTCGAGTGCTGCGGAATATGGCATGTGAAGCTCACGTGCCACTCTGATGCACAGACACTCAATTCCACCCGCTTTTATCAGTTTTTTGCCGCATCTCCGGATATGTCAGCAGTCTTGTAGATCTGATCTACCAACTCGTTTAAAACAGTAGGAGACAGATTATCAGCTACTGCTTTGTAGTCTTCAGCTGACTGTAGCAAATTTCCGTTCTCATCACAGTTGCATATACACAGCAGATAAGCCATCTTCTCAAAGTCGTTGAGTTTGGATAACTCTCCCTGCGTATCTAAACATCTGTTTCTGAAATCAGCCAATGCACTGCCGGATAATTCTTTCAGATAAAACGGCTCCGAAAAGCCGTTAATCTGAACCTTTTTGATTTTAAGAAATGATTTGGTTAAAAGGTTCATGTTGATCTCCTATTAAGGGTTGCTTCCCTGCTGTCCTTGCTGTCCCTGCTGTGTATCAGTTCCCTGGGAAGCTTCAGCGGCTACAGTTGAGAAAGTGGTATCACCGGATACGCGCAGATTGATCTTGCCCTTAACTCCGTCCTCATTTCCGGCACCAACGACTGCATAACCGTTCAGAGCGGCATCAAATACTGCCTGAGTGTTGTTCGGCCATACAATCTTGATAGTGACAGAAGTTCCGGCCTGAGCCTTGGAAATCAGATCTGCCTGAGCTGTATCTGCGTTGTAGCGATAGAATGTAAACTCAAGTTCAGATGTGTCCTTCATGCCTGGAATGTAAGTCTTAACAGTATCGGCAAGTGTGGTATCTTCAACGAATGAACCAGAAGTACCAATATCGCCAATTTCGGTAAGACCGTTCCAGAGCGCATAAGTTTCATCTGCTGCATCAAGTGCCTTGTAGTAAACCAATGTACCTGCTGTTAAAGTTGCGTTTTGATGTTCGTATGACATTTTTGTGTTTCCTTCTTTTATTTGAGATTTTTAATTTCTGAAATTACCGCTTTGACATCTTCCTCAAGATAATGTCTTACAGTGTTTTCATTATCCTTCCATGATTTTGTGAACCACGGTTTTTTGATTTCTGTTCCGGAACCCCTCGGATGAAATCCGTACTCTAGCCAGATGCCGCCGTAAGTTGACGGTCTCGGTTTATACCTTATGCCGGATTTCTTTATACCCTTGTAGAACCTTGCGTTTGATTTGGTTAAATACGGCTTTGGATTCTTGATTCCGATTGAAAAATACTGCCATTGCTTGTTTCGGCTTACACTGAACTTTGACTTTAAGGACCGCTTTAAATAGCCGGTTCTTTTTCTCACTCCGCTGAGATTCGACTTTTGCGCTCTGAGAATTGTCTGCGAAGATCTCTTGAGTGCCGACCTTACAAACTTTCTTCTGCACTTCTTCGGAACTTCTTCAAGTTCCTTTGCAAACTCAGTGAAATGATCTAATCCGTCAATACTGATAAATTTATTGTCAGTTGCCATTAGCCGGTTCTCTGTTGATGTATGCCTTAACCTGTATTCTGTTGCTATACAACGTATCCTCATAAGGATTGAATTCTATATCTGAAAAATCAGTGATATAAAATCGCTGAAATCCTGAGTCGTTATGAAGCAACTGCAGAGCATTGATTAGTGCTTCGCTCAGTTCGTCACAAACTGCTCTTGTTTTCCCGACTGCAAAGCAATCAAAGATTATTGATTCAACTCCAAAACCGCCGCTGATTAACCGCTCCTGGTTAATCTGAGCAATATTAAATGCAACACCCTTGGTTACCGTGTCGGTTGAAAAATCGTTGTCTACAACAACTGTGCTGTCAAAGATGTTTGTCAGAACAGTCTTAAACGCTGTTCTATAAGTCTGTATTGACAGTGTCATATCTGCTCCTATGTGGTTTTGAAGTTATCCTGATTACGGTGTGAAAACTGAATTGTTAAGTAGATTTCGTTCTGCTGTTTATTTGCGTTCAACTGCAGAATTTCATATATACAGCTTTTCCAACTCACTAACAGCGATGGACTGATGCCGGTTGCATACCGCATTTTGACTGTATAGCTGTCCAAAACCATCTCAGCGCCGTTTCTGATTTGCTCCCTGGCTGTAATCGGCAGCACACTTGCATGTACGGTTGTAACTGTCGATAAATCCTTGTTCAGAAAGGTAATCAGTTCTGTTAATCTGCCGCTCTCTATCGTCATAAGCCTTCATCCTCTCTGAAGTACAGAATGTAAGGATCTAACAGATTCTTGTAATAGGTCGTTAAGGTGTTGTTTACAACCGAGTGCATCTCACGATGGTTGTACATATCACCGGTTAATACAAGTATGTACTGCTTGACTGTCTGCGGTACTTCGTCTGAAACAACTGCCAATGCTTTCGGATCTGATCTGTACATTATCTCCCGCTGCAGAATATGCTCAGCCTGCTGTGTCGAAGCTAGAATATACTGCTGAAGAATACTGTCATCAGCGTCAGTATCTATTCTGAGATGTGCTTTGGCTTCAGCTACAGTGACCGGAAGCTCTACAGGTAAATTATCTAAATAGCTCATTTTGATTTCCTTTCAGAATTAAAAAAGGGATTCATTTCTGAACCCCTTGTACACTGCTTACGATTTCTTCATAAAAAGGAAATTGCTATTCGCTTAATGCCCAGTTGCCGCCGGCAATGGCTGCAGGAGAATCTACAACGAGTGCCAGGCGACGCTCTGCACGGATGGTAAACAAGTTCTTGGTGAAGTCATCCTGCTCACGATCAATTTCAATCGCTACTTCCTGACGGTCGTAGATTGTTGCACCTAAGCCGAAGTCAGCCATTAAGAACTTACCGGAAGTCATTGCAGAGGTGGTAATTACTTTCAGACCCCACAATGTCTTTTCAGCAACGGTAGCAGGTCCACCAAGCAGATAACGCTTCTGTGTATCCTTCAACAGAGCAAGCGCTGCCCAATCTGCCGGATTGAGTACCAGGTAACGAGGAGCATAGGCAAGTTCTTCAAGTTTGGTCTTGATTAACAGCGCAAAATCAATCAGAGTAGCGCCGGTTGGAACGGTTACTGCTGATGAGTAATCAGTATAGTTACCGCTGTTTAACAGACCGCTCAGAGAATTGCCACCCTGACCAACAACGAGTTCACGATCTACCTTGTACTGCAGACCATATAACATCTTGGCATTGATGAATGCAGAAACTGCCGGTGCATCTGCTGCCAGCTGTTCTGTAATCTTGGTCCAATGTGCAAGAGTTGCTACAGTTGCAGTCTTCAGTGCGAATGCAAAGGTTGTTTCAGGCTTTGCAGCACCTTCAGCAACACCTGCCGCACCGTTGGAGAAGGTCTTGTTTTCTACGTAATTGATTGCACCGCTTGATACAGGAACGTGCGGGATCAATCCTTCAATCAGTAAAGGCTGTTCCGGAGCTGAAACAATACCGCCTACAAGATACGGAGCCGCTACAGTGTTGCGGGTGATAGAGTCACCAACAGCAACAGTTGTAGTTGTTGGTGTAGGTCCGGTCTTGGTTGAGATAATCTCTCTTGCGCCGCGAACGGAACGAACATCCTGAGCAAGATTCTGGAATGACTTGGTTGCAGTGAACTTATCACCGATGGATGAAGTTTCTGCACTCTTCTGAGATTCAATCTGCTGTGATGCAGTCTGCTGCATAGCCGCTAATTCCTTAGACAGCTCAAGCTGTTTGTCACCCAGGGATTTAATTTCAGACTTAATTGCATTGATTGAAGCGGTGTTGTCGTTTGATACCTGATCTAACTTCTGACCAACTTTGTCCAGGTTGTCTAAAACTGATTTTAATTCTTCTGACATAATGAGTTCTCCTAAAGTTTAAAAGTTGTCTTAATCTTTTCGTTAATCGTATTAAGTTCACTCTTTGAAACTTCAGAATCACTCTGAATTTGGTTCTTGGTGAAAGATTTAATGGCACCGATTATTGCCACTGAATCTGATTTAGAGAAGTTACCCACATCACGCAGTAATCTCTCTACATCTTTGATTGAATTATAACCCGATAGTTCCGATTTTACATCATAAATTGTCGCGTTTTTATCTGCCGGAAAGGTACAAATTGAAATTTCTGTTAAATCACGCACATTTTTGATGTGATTGATCTTCTGTTCATCAACCTCAATGTCTTCCTCTTCCATCATTATGCACACGGAAAGACCGTCAATTGAGCCGAATTTGAGCGCTTGGTAGACTTCTTCTCCCTGGGAAATTGCTCTGTTGATCTGTCCTTTAACATGAAGACCGTGATTATCTACAGTCAATTCAAGCCAATTACCGATTGGAACGCACCACTGAGCATGATTGAAAAACATCTTAGGCATTGGCAGTTTGCCGTCAGTGATTGCCTTGACAACGTAATTATACGCAGTGCGTTCAATAGAGTCGTTATAACAGTCTACACCGTCAAATACGGATGCATACCCCTGAATAATACCGTCTTCATTGATTGTGAATGAACCGGCTGTTAATTTAAGTTTCTTCATCTGCAATTCTCCTTGATTATTGTGCGATTGGACTTGTACTGAGTGGAGTCTGTGACTGATTGCCGCTCTGTGTTCCAAGCTGTGACACCGGCATTAAGTTTGTCTGTGCTGTTAACTCATCCGCTCCTTCAATGTCTTCCCAACCTTCCT
>ONPL01000037.1 GCA_900319705.1 uncultured Pseudomonadota bacterium
TATCTGCGAAAAACCGATTTCTCCGCATACCGCAACCGTGTGAGAAGAAACGCCGGTCAGAACAGATAGTTTTTCAGCTTTCAGAAATTACCTTCAAAGGCAGGTTCAAATCAAAAGACTGATCAGATATTTCAGGATTTTTACCGGTCAAAGCTCAATCTACCCTGGTTCCGCCCGGGATCGATCCGCAAATTTTAGAACTGTGCCTTTTAACTCTGTGCCGTAAAAGGGCAGATTAACATGACATCAGGATTAAACCGGAACCGGACAGCTTACAAGAATGAAATACGGCGCGGCGGGGTTATCCGCTGCGCCGTTTTGTTTCAGTCGGAAGTCAAAGCCGGCAGAGACCGTTCTAGAGTCCGCGGTGCTGCTTGACAATCTGCCAGGCCGCCTGGATCTTCGCGGGCTGCCGCCTTGTCCGGGTGATATCTGTTCATAAGACGAAGATAGGCTTTTTTGGCATCGGCATCGGAGGTATTCTCATCAATACCGAGAATGCGGTAGGCTGAAGCAAGCTCCTCCTCCCGGTTCACCGTACTGCCGTAGCCGCCGTAGGATCCGCCGCCGGCCCCCTGTCCGGTTCTCATCTGCTCATAGAAACGGGAGAAGAATTCATTGAAATCAAATCCGTTACGGTAGCAGCGGGAATTCTGATCGTAGAAATAACGGTAACGGCGCAGGTACAGTTTAAATTTATACTGGATCTGATCTTCAGTATACCCCAGCAGTGTTCCCAGCTGGCTGAAATACAGCTGCTGCTGTTCGGTAATCACCGGCTCGCAGAAAAACAGCTGCACCACCCAGTCAAACAATCTGCGGCGGTCAAGCGGGAATGCCCATAATCTGCGGTTGTCCCTGATCATCTGTTTTACCAGACTCTCTGTCAGATCTTTTCCATAGTTGAAATAGGAGCTGGCCGACGACACCTGCTGATCTTCAAGGTGAAGTTCGTCCACCACATCTCCGAGATGACGGTATCTGAGACTTTCGTCGGAACTGCCGCACTTGGTGGAATAATATCCCATCAGCTGGAAAACAAAACTGATCACCTCGTCCCGCGGTTTAAGCCGGGTGAAATACCTGGTAAACAGTCTGTATCCAAAGTAGGCGGCTGCAGCAATCAGGGCGACTGTCACCAGGATCTTCAGCAGCAGGGAGATCAGCGGCAGAAAAATATAGATTATCAGACCTACGATCAGAAGCTGCACGGCACATCCGATCATGAGAGTATTTCTGTTTAAGTTGATCTGCATCAGTTCTGTCCTCCTATTCTACCGGCCGCATATTCGTCAACTTCCCTGAGCCTCTGCACGGTTCCGACATCAAACCATCTTCCCTGCAGCAGTTCCCCGGATACCTTACGTTCGCCAATCCATTTTTCAAACCACGGTTTCAGCGGCTGACGCTCATCGGGGATCTCCAGGATCGCGGCGGGATCATAAACCGCAGCACCGGAGAAGGTATAGTGACGATCCGTTGTAACCATACCGTCCTGCAGATCAAAATCACCCTGGGGATTATGGGCGGCCTTCTCCACAAACCACAGATGAGCCTTCATGGCACCGAGACGGTGCGAGGCGAAAAGTGAATAATCCGCATCGATAAAGGTGTCGCCGTTGACCACCAGGAACGGCTCAGTTCCAAGCAGATGCAGGGCATGACGCAGACCTCCCGCGGTCTCAAGTCCTCCCGGAAGTTCACGGGACCAGCTGATGTTCACGCCGAAACTCTCCCCGTTTCCCAGATATTCCTCCAGTTTTTCCCCCAGCCAGGCGGTGTTTATCACAATATCAGAAATCCCGCAGCTGCGCAGTTTTTCAAGGTGATGGACAATCAGCGGTCTGCCGCCGGCCTCAACCAGCGGTTTCGGGATCCTGTCGGTAATCGGACGAAGTCTCTCGCCGCGTCCGGCGGCTAAAATCATACATTTCATAATTATTATCTCTTGGTGAATCTGTCTGCCAGCAGGCTGGCAAAATCCCTGAACTGCGGATATTTTGCGGCGGTTTCAGCCACATAGCCGAAGGTACGGGGAAGATACTGCAGATATCCGTCCCTGCCGTCGCGGTACAGCAGCCGGCAGAATATGCCGATAGCCTTGAGATGACGCTGCATTCCCGTCAGATCCATAAATTCTGTGAACTGTTCCAGACTGCAGTCCACCGTACCGGCGGCCCGCAGTTTTTCATATGCACGGGCAGTCAGCCGCTCCCTCAGGGAAGGTTCGAGGGTGACATAGCAGTCTTTAAGCAGTGATACCAGATCATAGGTCACCGGACCGGTCACCGTATCCTGAAAATCGATCACCGCCAGCTGTTCATTGTCAGTAATCATAATGTTGCGGCAGTGAAAATCCCGGTGCATGGTACCCGCAGGCTGCTGCAGATCATTCTGCACCAGCATTTCACACACACTGCTCCACACATTCTGTTCCGCCGGGGTAAGTTCGATTCCGGCATGTGCACCGACATACCAGTCGGAAAAGATCTGAAGTTCCCGTTCAATAAAAGGACGGTCATAGATCGGAAAGGAATGCTCAATCTGAGAAATTCTGACGGCAAGATCGCAGGCCCTGCTGTAGAGACTCTCCTCGTTCTGCGGGGTGTGATACTGGCTGAACATGGTACTGCCAAGATCGGTGATGCACAGATATCCCTGTTCGAGATCCGCCTGCAGCACTTCGGGAACATTAATACCGGCCCTGCGGTAGATCCCTGAGTACTCCACGAATTCGGCATTTTTTTCGGTCGCCGGAGGTGCATCGACAAAAATCCGCCCCTCCGCCCGATAATATTTTCTGAAGGATGCATCCCCGGAAACCAGCTGCAGCCGGGGATCTTCAAGCCCGGTTACCTGCGCTGCAAATTTTTTAAGACCGTTCAGTCGTTCTTCGCTGCTCATAAATCAATCCAAAATCAAAAATCTCAGTTACATACCTCCGGATTATACTATACTCGTTGCATTTTTAGTCGTTCCGTTCCGCATTCCGGCCCAAAAAATCACCGGTTTACGTTTTCATGACATCCTAGAACCGCAGGAGGGCGGAAAAGGCCGTAAAACAAGAGAAAGCGGAGTGTCCGCAGGTGCGTCAGTACTCAATCCGCGTTAGTAAAAGCACAATATTTATGATAGAATTACACTGTTTTTGAATTCGGGGAAAAATTGATGACCTTTAAGTTAAAACTGTCATTTCTTGTTATTGCCGGAGCCTGTTTCTGCTGCGGCGCACAGGCTGAAAATCTAAACAGCGAAAAAGCAGTTCCCCATAAAGCGGAACCGGCCGGCAGTACCGGAAAGCAGGTACAGACGGCAGAACCGGCCGCAACCGGCAATGCGACAGCAGAACTAGGCCGTACAGAACCGCAAAGTCCGGCAAAGCAGCCGGCAGCGGTAAAAAACAATACCAAGAAGACCCCTTTCTCCAATTTTAAAAAGGAATGTTATGCCGGAGTACCTGAGGTTGACCATAGAGAATTTGACTCAAGAACAACCCCGGTTGATGTTCTGTCAGACGAGGCCAATACCGCGGATGAGAACAACATTTCCTTCAGAGGCAATGTAAAGATCACCCAGGGCAACCGCATCATGGATGCCGACTACACCCAGTTCAACCGCACCAGTCAGAAATTCAACGCCTACGGCAATATCAAATACCGCGACGGCTACATCAGCATCAGAGATGCCAGCGAGGTGGAAAGTTCCATCAGGAACAAAACCCTCAACGTGACTGATCCGAAATACCAGCTGCACGGTTCACCGGCCCGAGGCGAGGCAAGTAAAGCCGACTACAACCAGTTGGATAAAACCTATCACCTGGAAAAGGCCACTTTCACCACCTGTCAGGAGAATGCGGAAACCTGGCACCTGGAGGCCACCACCGTGAACATCGATGAAGACGAGGTATTCGGCGAGGCATGGAATGCATCACTTTGGCTGTACAAAATTCCAATTTTCTATCTGCCGTATATCAACTTCCCGATCAGAAACGAACGCAAAACCGGCTTCCTATACCCAGATATCGGATACAGCAGTAGCGAAGGATTCAAAATGACGGCGCCGTTCTACTGGAACATCGCACCGAACTACGACTACACCCTGACCCCGACCTGGAAGGGACACCGCGGTCTACACCTCAGTAATGAGTTCCGCTACATGCTCTCCCCGACACAGACCGGCAACTTCGTCTATGAATATATCGCCCGCGACAAGCTGGCGGAGAAGGAGGACGGCATCAATACCTCCCGCTGGTACAAGCACTGGAATCACAGTTCCGTTTTCCTCGATGGTAAGCTCTTTATGTTTGCCAACTACAACAAGGTTAGGGAGAAGGACTACAACTATTTTAACGACTACAGCAGTCAGACCGGCGCTACCGACAAGGTGGTGCAGAACCTGGGCATGGTCTACTCGCCGTTCGATTTCACCACAGTGAGCGTTATAACGGAAAACTACCAGATGTTGATCGACACCAGCCTGAAACCGTTCGAGGTACTGCCGCAGATTACCGTCAGAAACTTCACGCCGCTGCCGGGAATGAGTCTGTACAATACCTTCGAGTTTGCAAATTTCAGCCACTCAAGTGAAAACAAGCAGGACGGCAATTTCGAAGGCAAGAGATACCATATGCAGTCCAAACTGCAGCTGCCGCTGATCCAGCAGCCCTTCTTCCAGCTCGACAGCAACCTGCGCATGATGTTCACCCACTATGATCAGACCGTATTGGGGGATCAGCTGCTGTGGTACTATACAGGACGAGGATTTACCAATATTGCATCCTCTGTCAACCGTTTCATTCCAACCTTCCAGATCCAGGCCAGACTGATTATGGATAACGACTTCAGTCTTTTCGGTCATAATTTCAGCCAGTCACTGGAGCCGATCATCCAATACTACTATGCACCGTACCGCAATCAGGACGACATCGGTCTGTACGATACCACCAATATCATCCAGGATTATTTCTTTATCTTTGATGACAATAAATATGCCGGGATCGACAGAATTACCGACGACAACCGTCTGAGCACCGGATTTGTATCCCGGATCAGCGACGAAAACGGGATCGAGAGGGCGATCTTCTCCCTGGGCATGGCCTACTACCTCAGGGAGGGCAGGGTTAAACTTTATCCTAAATATAATGAGCCGAACCGCCGCCGTTCATTCCTGAATGCAAGTCTCGATCTGAGACCTTTCAACAATGTACTGTACAACGGCTCCCTGGTCTACAACACCGAGGATCGCTATCTTGACCGCGCATCCAGCGTACTTGAGTACAGTTCTGACAACTGGGTGGGACAGCTTAACTACCGTTATACCCGAAACGGCAACATGACCATGTTCAGCAATGAAATCATCGATATGAGACAGCTCGGTCTGCTGACAAGATTCTCTTTTTCAGACCGTCTGAGCATGGTGCTGGGATACTATCACGATCTGGAGCAGAAGCATGCTATCGACAAGGTAATCAAACTCAGATATGAGGACTGCTGCTGGAGATTTTCCGCATTCGCGGAACAGGTATACGAACCCGACAACATACGCCGGGTTGCTGAGCGGGACACCAAGTTCGGTATTCAGTTTGAAATGAAGGGACTGGCGACACTCGGTGCAAAAGATGTCTCCGACACCATGGACACCCGTCTGCTTCCGTACTCCAGACCATTCAATTTATCTGAGAACTAAGGAGATAAAAATAATAGCATAATTTAAGTGCGAACAATTTTGAATTGTTCACATGAATAATTAAACAAATTATATTTTTAATAAGTCCCGATCTATAAATAAAAAGACTGGATTTTACCCGATTGAAAAATATAGATGGAAATACTAATTAAGACAGTATTTCTCATGAAAAAAAACAAGCACTCGTTGAAAAACGAAAATGATGGATTGTTGTTTTTAAACATCCAAAAGATTAGATAATATAAAAATTGAGCATTTATTTAGGAGCAAATGCTAAATGCACAAAACACTAGTAAGAAAAGTTCTCACTTCACTGATCATTTCCTGCGCCCTGAGCGTGTCCGGGACTGCAGGCGCCCAGACCGGAACCGCGGACCGCATCGAGGCCGTAGTCAATAACGGCGTAATCCTGGAAAGCGATCTCGATGCCGCCTTCGCCAAGTACAAAAAACGAGTGCTGGAAAATATTCCGGCAGGACAGAGTGCACCTGATGATCTGACTCTGCGCAAACATGCGCTGGAGCAGCTGATCAACGCCTCCCTGGTAACCCAGCTCGGTGAAAAAATGGGAGTGCAGATCAGCGATATGGAAACCGATCAGCTGATTGAATCCGTGGCCAAGATGTCCAACCGGACCGTCAACCAGGTATATGAGGACTACTTCAAAAACGAGGGTCTCACCCCGCTGCAGACCCGCGAGAAAATCAAAAAGGAGGCTCTGATCAGCGAACTTCAGCATATCAGTGTGAGAAAACGCGTCAGGATCTCCAATCAGGAAATCGAGCAGACCATGGAAATGCTCAAACAGCAGAACAATATTGAAACCAAGTACGATCTGGCAAGTATTTTCCTGCGGGTGGATGATAACGCCTCCGCCGAAGAGGCCGCCAGAATCGAAGAACTGGCCAAGCAGATTGTACAGAGGGTGCGCAACGGTGAAAAATTCTCAGCACTGGCCATGAAATACAGTCAGGATCCCAAGGCGGCCGAGGGAGGAAACTGGGGCCAGATGAGCATCAACAGCATGCCTACCGTATTCCTGGAAAATGTCTCCAATGCCAAAAAGGGAGATCTGATCGGACCTAACCGCACCGATGCCGGTTATGTCATCATTCTCGTAAAGGATATCCAGGGTACCGCCTTCCAGCCTGACATCAGTATTAAGACCCGCCATATTCTGATCAAGCCTACCATCATAGTTTCAGATGAGCAGGTGGTGGAAAAACTCAGAGGACTCAGGAAAGCTCTTGAAAACGGCACCGCCGACTTTGCCGATCTGGCAAGAAAATATTCGGAAGATCCGGGGACATCGGTAAAGGGCGGGGAAATAGACTGGTCCAATCCGAAAATCTTCGATCCGATCTATGCCAAAACCGCACTGTCGCTGAAACCGGGTGAAATCAGCGAACCGTTTAAATCCTCCTTCGGCTGGCACATTGTGCAGCTGATTGATAAAAAAATCGATACCAATTCAAATTCTGAACTGAAGGATCGCGCCTACCAGATGCTGTTTGACCGCCGTTACAACGACGAACTTATTCTCTGGCTCAATGAACTGCGCAACAACAGCTACATCAAGATCATCGATCCGCAGCTTTCAGGCGGCGCGGATGCACAACAGTAAACAGGGAACAACAGCAGACAGCAGTGAAGCTGCAGAAAAAGGATCAAACAACAATGAGTAATCAGGTTAACAGAATAGTTGTCTCATCGGGTGAAAGCGCCGGGATCGGCCCGGAAATATGTCTGTCAATCGCAGATCAGGACTGGCCGGTTCAGCTGGTGGTACTGGCGGATCTGGACGTACTTAAGATTTATGCAAAGGCCATCGGTAAAAAAGTAAAATTCGTCGAATACGATCCTGATGAGCCGGCGGAACCTTCACGCAAAGGTGTTATCACCTACCGGCAGATCAGACTGTCATCACGACTGGTACCGGGACAGCTCAATGTAAAAAACAGTCCGTATGTGATCAACATGTTAAGCGAGGCGGCCCGCGGCTGCATGAGCGGAGAATACCAGGCGGTGGTAACCGGCCCGGTTCACAAGGGGATCATCAGCGACTCAGGGCTGCCCTTTACCGGCCACACCGAATTTTTCAGGGATTACGCCAAAGTGCGCGAGGTGGTAATGATGCTTGCAACCAAAGGTCTGCGGGTAACTCTGGCCACCACCCATCTGCCGCTTAAAGATCTGTCACAGACCATTACCAAGGGACTGCTGCGCCGGGTAATCTCCATTGTTCACCAGGATCTGAAGAACCAGTTCGGTATTCCGGATCCGACCATTTTTGTCTGCGGACTCAATCCGCATGCCGGTGAAGGCGGCCATCTCGGAACCGAGGAACTCACCACCATTATACCGGTACTGCGTGAATTCCAGGCCAAGGGAGTCAAAGTTATCGGCCCGATGCCGGCGGATACAGTGTTCCAGCCTAAATATATGGAGCAGGCCGATACCATACTGGCGATGTACCATGATCAGGGTCTGCCGGTACTCAAATATCTGGGTTTCGGCAAGGCGGTAAATGTAACCCTCGGTCTGCCGTTCATCCGCACCTCGGTTGATCACGGCACCGCACTCGATCTTGCAGGAAAGGGACTTGCAGATCACGGCAGTCTTTTCACCGCCATCCAGTATGCCATCGACATGGTGAATGCAAAACAAAAATGCAGAGAGCAGCAGTCATAAATCAGATGAGAGCAGACATGCAGAATACCAACAGTAGAAGCAACAGAAAAAAATCAGCAGATCCTGCCGGTTCATCCCGTCCCCGCACCTCCTACCAGGGACACCACGCGCGTAAGAATTTCGGACAGAACTTTCTGCGTGATGAGCAGGTAATTTCAAACATCATCAGTCTGATTGCACCCACCGACGATGAAACCGTGGTGGAAATCGGTCCAGGACTAGGTGCACTGACCGAGCCGGTATGCGAAATTATCAAACACCTCAACGTGATTGAACTGGATCGGGATCTGGCCGAGCGTCTGCGCCATCATCCCTTTATCCGGGATCAGCTTACCATCTATGAAAAGGATGCCCTGACCGTTGATTTCAGCGAACTTAGGGAACCGGGCAGAAATCTCAAAGTCTACGGAAATCTGCCCTACAATATCTCCACTCCGCTGCTGTTTCACCTGCTCAAATACGGCAACGTAATTTCTGACATGACCTTCATGCTGCAGAAGGAGGTGGTTGACCGTCTTACCGCTGCTCCCGACTCAAAGGACTACGGTAAACTTACCGTAATGGCCCAGTACTTTGCCCGGATTATGCCATGTCTGGTGGTACCTCCCGAGGCTTTCACCCCGGCTCCGAAGGTGTACTCCGCAGTGGTGAAGGTTATTCCCCACGCAACCCTGCCCTATGTCGCGAAGGATTACGATCTGCTGGAGCAAATCGTATCATCGGCCTTCAACCAGCGCAGAAAAACCGTTCACAACAGTCTCGGCGATTATTTCACCGATGAAGTGTTCGCCTCACTGGGTATAGATCCGAAAGCCCGTGCTGAAAATATCACCATTGAGCAGTTTGTAAAACTGGCCAACACTCTGGCGGAGCAGCGGGGATCATAACATGAGTACCTACTGCGTCGGTGATATTCACGGCTGTTATGACGAGCTGGAGCTTCTGCTTAAACAAATCTCCTTCAATCCGGCAACCGATTTCCTGCTCACCACCGGTGATGTGATCGGCAGAGGCCCCAAACCGGTGGAAACGCTCAATTTTCTGCTCAGAAACCGGGATCGAATTGTGTCGGTACTGGGAAACCACGATCTGAGTCTGCTGAGAAACTATCATCTGTATTCTGCACTTAAAGATCAGCAGGCAAAACAGCAGTTTCTCAACAACCTCAAATCCACTGAACTTGCAAAGATCCTGCATGAGCCGAACGGACATGAAATGCTGGAGTACCTGCGCCACTGCCCGATGACCTATCTGGATCGCAACAGGAATATTTTCATCTCCCACGCCGGCCTTTCCCCTGAATGGAGCATAGCTGATGCGGTTGAAAACGGCGAGCATGTTGAGAATGTTCTGAGATCCGATCATTTCGGTAACCTGATGGAGAACATGTTTTCCGACCGGCAGCGCAGCTGGGCTCCGATCAGGAATGAAATCAGAAACAGGATCTGCAGGGAGCAGCTGAAAGATCCTGAAAAAATCCGCCATGCAGTAGACTATGAGGACGGCAGCTATGACTTCATGGCCCTCTCCCCGTCCCTTGAACTGGATCGCTGTATCTATACCATCAATGCCCTGACCAGGATGCGTTTCTGTCACTCTGATCTGTCATTAGACTTTGACTGCAAGGATAAACCGAAGGAAAACAAAAACCAGGATCTCAGTCCATGGTATAAATTCCACAACCCGAAACTGAAAAAATCCCAGCTTCTGATCTTCGGACACTGGGCGGCACTGGAGGGCAGAGATCCGTCAGATTCCATCATCGCCCTTGATACCGGCTGCGTGTGGAACGGAGCCCTGTCTCTAATCAATATCGATGAACCGCACAAACGCTACAGCGTAAAGGCCTGCCATTAGCACAGCACTGCCGTTGCGGCAGATCTGCGGTCCCTACTGTCTGTTATGTCACAAAACTGTCAATTCCAGGGCAGATCCGGCCGCGAAATATTGTGTACCGCCGGATTAAGTGCCACAATAACAGTCAGTAGTAAAAACAACGGAGACCGAAATGATCAAACACATCACTCTGGCAGCCGGAGCCGCTGCTCTCTTTATTCCCTGCATCGGGACCGCCGCTGATAACAGTATTGCCGGATATACCGTTGAAAGCAGCACCGCCTATCCCGGTTCCTTCTACGGCCGTGTTTTTACAGCTAGAAACGGCGGCAGGAAATCCTATGTATTCGATCTGCTAGATCAGAACTACGGCGCTAGTTCAAAACAGCTGAACCGTGATTTGTCAATTCTGCTGGGATGCCGGAGCATGACCGTAACCATAGCAAGCCAGGACACCGACTACTATGACGGCAGCACCGTCTTTGAATCCGAATCAGCCAGATCAGTTGAGTTCAGCGACTGTGTAACCGCAGACGGCAGTTATTCAGGAAAAGTATTTACCGGAGAGGGACAGCCGCGGGTTACCGTGTTTGAAAGTTCCGTTCCGGAGCAGCTGCGTGAATCACTCACCGAATACCGGGAGGGTTATCCGCAGGAGCTGCTGGAACTCTCCGCCTGTGCCCAGGACTGTCCGTCCGAGGAATTTCCACAAATAAATGCGGTAACCTCCTATACAGCTCAGGGCTATACCCTCTATCCGACCATAATCTATCCGCTAACCTATGAAGATCACAACGGATGGATCGGCATGAGCTATATCGCCAAAACCTATATCAAACCGGGAAAGCCGGAGCATTTCGGCTATATGATTTATGACGCTCAGCAGATCAGTCCTGAAAATGCAGAAATGCACCTGAAGAAATTCTGCGGAGAAAAGGTTGAAATCCGAAAGAGCGGTGACGGTTCAGAATTTGAAAACTGCATGTCGGTGCAGCGCAAACCGGAGGTTAAGATTAAAGGAAAGATCAGCAGAAGCGGCAGTCTTAACATTCTGACCTTCTGGTATGATGGAATGAACGAGCAGGATCTGACAATGTTCAACCGGGAGGTAAAACAGCGGGTGGACAAGTTCAATCCTGCCGATTTCAGATCAACCGGAGAATAAAGGACTTAAAGAGCACTAAATATCCGGCGGATAAACCTGAAAAGGTTCACCCGCCGGAAGGAAAGACTGCTCTATTTTCTCTCGTAAACGCAGAATGAATAATCAAAATCATTCTGCTCATCAGCCTTGAAGTCCTCGCGGCCTACCAGCTTGAAAGCATCCTCGAAGGAAGGAAAGAACACCTGCGCATCCTCCACCACCGTGTCAACCTTAGTAACCAGCAGACGGGCGGCATAATTCACCGCTTCACGGTAGAGCCGGCCGCCGCCGATAATCATGATCTCAGGTTCCCCGCGGTGGGCGGCTATCGCATCAGCAAGTGAAGTATAGGTCTCAACACCGTATTTGTCACCAAGTTCAGGATCCGAAGTAACCACTACACTGGTTCTGCCTGGAAGTTTGCGAAAACCCAGCGAGGCAAAGGTGTTGCGACCCATGATGATGGTTTTATCCATAGTCATCTTTTTAAAATACTGCAGATCTGCGCGCAAATGCCAGGGTATGGTATTATCACGCCCGATGGCAAGATTGGCGGCAACAGCTACAATGACCGTTACATTCTGGTAAACCTTATCAGCACTCAAGATGGTTACTCCATATAATCATCATCTGAAAAATCTTCATCATCAAAATCATCCAGAGTTGCTTTGGCCTTTTCATCCCAGATAAAGTCATCAGTATCTGACACTGCCTGAGCCTCCAGCTCATCTCTTGCTCCGGATTCAACAATCTCCATCAGATCTTTGCACAGTTCCTGCAGATTCTCGCGGTTAAGCGCGGAAATTTCATAACAGCGTTCCGTGGTACCAAGTTCTGACAGGATCTGATCAATGCGCTCACGGGAGCCCTCAGGATCAAGATCGATCTTGTTGAACACCAGATAGCGGGGCTTACTGGCCAGCTTATCTGAATATTTTGCCAGTTCAGACTCGATAATGCGGATATTATTCACCGGATCAGAGCCGTCCACCGGATACAGATCAACCAGATGCAGCAGCACCCTGCAGCGTTCCAGATGTTTCAGGAAACGGTGTCCGAGACCGGCACCTTCAGCTGCACCTTCAATAAGCCCTGGAATATCAGCAACCACAAAAGATCTGCCGCTGCCCATAGATACCACCCCAAGATTCGGAACCAGAGTGGTAAACGGATAATCAGCAACTTTAGGCTTGGCGGCTGAAACCGCACGGATAAAAGTAGACTTGCCGGCATTAGGGAAACCCAGCAGACCGACGTCGGCAAGCAGCATCAGTTCAAGATGCAGCAGGCGCTTTTCACCCTTGGTACCGTCGGTTTTCTGAGTAGGTGCACGGTTGATGGAACTTTTGAAACGGGTATTACCGAGTCCGTGGAATCCACCCTTTGCAACCATGATTTTCTGTCCGTGTCTGGTCAAATCCCCCAGCAGTTCACCGGTATTTTCATCCATGGTTCTGGTACCTACAGGTACGGTAATAACAATATCACCGCCGCGATGACCGGTACAGTCGGAACTGCGTCCGTTCTCGCCGCGTCCGGCGACAAACTTACGTTCAAAGCGGAAATCAATCAAGGTATTGAGATTATTGTCCGCAACCAGATATACATCACCGCCGTCACCGCCGTCACCGCCGTCAGGACCGCCCTTCGGTATATATTTCTCTCTGCGGAAACTTACGCAGCCGTTGCCGCCGTCACCGGCTTCAACCTGGATATGAGCTTCATCAACAAATTTCATAATGCACTCAGCCTCCCCTTTCGACGAAAAAAGCCCAACCTGAGCGGTTGAGCCTTCCATAAATTATAATACTGCAATTAAAGCTGTTAAGCCTCAATAGCTTCTACACTGATGAAAGTTCTGTTCTTTGGACCTTTGATCTCAAACTTAACAGTACCTGCAGCAGTAGCAAATATAGTGTGATCGCGTCCGATACCAACATTTGAACCAGGATGGAACTGGGTACCGCGCTGACGCACAATGATATTGCCAGGAATTACAGCCTGACCGCCATATACTTTAACTCCCAAACGTTTACTTTGCGAGTCACGACCGTTACGTGATGAACCACCAGCTTTTTTATGAGCCATTTCTATCTCTCCTTAAGCGTTAATAGATGTGATCTTCACTTCAGTAAAATACTGACGATGACCAGTCTGTTTCTGGAAGTGTTTACGGCGACGGAACTTGGTAATAGTTACCTTTTCGCCACGTCCCTGACTAACAATCTCTGCTTCAACTTTGCTGGAAGCCAAGTATGGAGCACCCACATTAACATTTGAACCGTCAGCAACCAGCAGAACTTTATCAAATTCAACTTTGTCACCGATAGCCTTTTCGATTTTTTCTACACGTATAACATCATCAACTGAAACACGATGTTGTTTTCCGCCTTCAAAAATTACAGCGTACATTTAAAACTCCGAAAGCTGTCACATATAAACAGCACTAAAAAACTATAGTAATGGCACGAATTATACCAAAACTTTTACCAAAAGCAAGAGCTGACGCAAACTTTTTAAAATTATTCACCAACAGCTCATTTTATATTCAGCATGAGCAGTAATACCCTTCTTTACAGCCCTGCTACTCATCGTGGTGATGTCTGTGGCAGCATTTATGCTCATGTCCGTCTTCATCGTCATGATGGTGACCGTGGCAGCATTTGTGCTCATGTTCATCTTCATCATCATGATGGTGACCGTGGCAGCACTTGTGCTCATGTCCGTCTTCGTCGTCATGATGGTGACCGTGGCAGCAGCCGTGTTCATGCTCATCATGATCGTGGTGACAGCAGTGACCGTGCAGATGGACATGTCTGTGCTCACGCTCTTCATCGGTCGGCTCTCTGACGTCCAGCACTTCAAGATCAAAATACAGATCGCATCCGGCCATTGGATGGTTGGCATCCACTTTAACCTGATCGCCGTTGATTTCCTTGATCACTACCGGATGAACACCTTCTTCAGTCTGCGCAACAAATGCGGCACCGATTTCCGGTGTTACACCGCCGAAGTTCGCCAGAGGGATCTCCTGAACCAGATCTTCGTCATATGTGCCGTAACCGTCTTCAGCCTTTACCACAGTGCTGAAGCAGTCACCCTTTTCGTGATTTTGCAGCGCGGCTTCAAGACCCGGAACCAGATAGTCGGTTCCCTGCATATATACCAGCGGATCATTCTCATCTGACTGATCTACTACATTGCCGTGCTTATCCTTCAGCGTGTACTTCAGTGTAACCACACTGTATGCTTCTATCTTCATTTAATACCTCAATGTTTAATAACTTATGGGGAACTGTTGTGAAGTTCCCTCTTTCAAAAATGCGGAACATACCTGCCATGGAATTATAAAGAAATAAACTGCCCGTTTGAACTTGTTTGATCTTTGAAATTTATTGATTCATATTCGCCGGAACAATTCAGTTGAATCTTCATATACCTAGCGTTTGAAGTTCTTTATACGTTCAGGTTTATTGGCGTGAACCCCGTTTTTCATCTTATGACGCTTTTCATCATTGACATATACATCGAAAGTTCCGTTGTTATGTACCTGAAGAACTGTACGGGCACCGGTGGGAACCGAACCGTAATCCTCACCGTTGACAAAAATCTTGTATTTAGCCACTGAAACACTCACTCCCTTCAGGGTAAATGATCCGTCCCCGACCAATACCGCCTCATTGTTGAGAACTTTGACATTTCCCTTTACTCTGGATGCTCCTGAGGATTTACTATCATCACAGGCGTTCAGAAACAGAGCCATAACAATGGCGGCAAGTACTTTTAAAATTTTCAAAATCTACTCCTTATTGATTTTTCTCAAATCAGTAATTCTATAGGTAAAGGTATCTGCAGAAGGTACAAACTCCAGCAGATTGGTAATGCCGTCAGGTGCATCCTCCCGGTGATGCGAAACAAAAACAACCTGAGTGGTGCCGACCCTCATCAGGTGTTCGACAAATTTCTTGACCAGCAGTCTGCTGATATTATCAAGTCCGTGCAGAGGCTCATCAAGGATCAGAAGCGGAGGATGCTTTACTAGGGCTCTGGCGATAAGCAGAAGGCGCTGCTGACCGTAGGACAGTGATGTAAACGGTTTACCGGCCAGTGCATCCATTCCAATCACTTTTAACCAGTCATGAGCCAGTTTGATCTTCAGATCGCTGGGTTTGTCATAAAGTCCGATGGAATCAAAATATCCTGAAAGAATAACGCTGAGCACATTACAGCTAACCCGGTACGCCAGATGAAATGACGGACTGACAAAGCCGATATTCCTCTTGATATCCCAGATAGTTTCACCGGAACCGCGCTGAATTCCGAAAAGCCGGAGATTGTTGGAATAGCCCTGGGGATGATCTCCGGTAATCAAAGAAATCAGGGTGGATTTTCCGGCTCCGTTCGGTCCTGCAAACTGCCAGTGCTCTCCACGGCATATTTTCATGGTCAGATCATTGATGATGATTTTATCCTGATACCTTACGATTACATTAGACATGGAAACAAGGGGATCTGCATCTACAGTGACACGTACATCTTCAGGTGGTTCAGGTAGTTTAACGTCGCGGATTTTTTCATTGTTCTGCAGCTGCATGAATTCAAGATCTGCCAGAATACTGTTACGCTCGCCGAATTTGATGAGTTCACATTCGTTAACAATCCCGAGATAATCGGAAAACTCAGGAATTTCCTCATAGCGGTTTACAATCAGGATCAGAAGCTTATTTGACTTATACAGATTTTCAAACAAATCCATCAAATCTTTGCGGCTATCAACATCAAGGCCATCGAAAGGGGCATCCATGATTATCATGCTTTTATTTGAAAGAACCGCTCTTGCTATCAGAACCTTTCTTCCCTCGCCGCTCGACAAAATGCTGTACGGGCGATCCAACAGCTGCTCAATTTTAAGACGGGAACAAAGTGACCTGACTACCGATTCGGGAACCTTGGAGCTCTCCATAATAAGTTTTCGCGGAGTTATTCCCTTCTCCTCTTCCTCGTTGTTGGCATCGCTGTTTCTTAACTGAAAATCCTCTTCGATCAGTTTAAGCTGCTGTTCAAAGGAAATTCTGGCTGAATCCTCTGCCTGCAAAGAGCCTGTTCTCTCACCTTCGATTAACTCGAGAGTTCCCTCAAGTGCCCGGGCAAGTGATGACTTTCCTGAACCGTTGGAACCAACAATGGTGACACAGCCGCTCTGAGGCAGTTCCATGCTGCTGATTTTTAATCTTGCTGATGGGGAAATTTTATATATGCAGTTACTGTATTTCATTTTTTATTCGTTTGATAATCTCCATACATTTGTGCACATTATATATAAAAAAACTAACTATAACTATATTCGTTCAGCTCGCAACACAAATACAAATAAAGTATTTCATAAAATTAAGCTTATTTTCAACAATGCATTAAACATACAGTATGTTATGCCACTCATCGACAGTCAACCAAGGAATTAAAGATAAACTGATTGTCTGGATATTATAGAGCTTTGATATTCAATGATCACTGATGCGAAGCAAATGGGTCAACTAATTGCAGTCGTTAGTTGCAATCGACGTAATCAAAAATAAACATTCAATTCAATATTAACATACAAAAAAGGGATCCTATATGGTTAGGATCCCTAAGTCATCAGTCAGAACTTTGTACTAGTCGTATACAGCCTGCCAAGATTCAATGCGTGGACAATACTTATTGCTTAAGAAGATTTCACCACCTCCTTCATCCTGTCCAACACCTGGACCAGCTAATACGCAACCAGGATTAATCACACGACAAT
>ONPL01000185.1 GCA_900319705.1 uncultured Pseudomonadota bacterium
GGCGGTGTTATTATCGATGTCGCAGTTTCCATCATCAAGGAAAGTCTTTGCTTCGGTTTCACGTGCTAATGCATAATCGATAGCTTTGGCAACGGCACCCTGCGGAGGTGTAACATTGGCATCTTTGACTTTTTTGCAGATTGAGAAGAAACTGTCCATAACAGGTTTGGTTTCTTTCTGACGCATCTCTTTGGCTTTTTCAGGATCGCGTTCACCAACGGTTTGTTCTTCAAACTCACGTTCGAATTTGAACGCATCGTCGAGCAGTCCGATTAACCGTTTAAGAATTTTTGTTTCAGAATTATTGGTATTAACACGCAAAGCGACAACGAACTGACGCCTGATATGAGTAAGGCACGCGCACATATCCCTGCCAGGTTCATCTTCAACAACGGACTTATAACCGCTGTAGCCGTCGACATGCATTTTTCCGGTAAAACCTTTTAGAAATTCTTTAGGATATTCAGCACTTCTTCCTGGTTTGAAGTCGAAAATCACAATTCTGTGCGGGTTCCATTTGGTAGTTGTATAAACCCACATGTAACACTGTTTAGGTCCGGGGCTGCCTTTGACTTTTATGACCTCGTTCGGAGATTCATCTACGTGAATGTGATGGTTTGCAATCAGTTCCTGCCTCAGCAGTTCGACAAAAGGCGCCAGCTGATTGATATAAATTTTTGAACTCCAGTCTGATAGAACCTTGCGGGTCAGTGGAATGCCTGCATCAATCATCATAAGTTCCTGACGGTATAAAGGCATACCGAAGTTGAACTTCATATCGATAGAGTGAGATACGATAGATGCAGATGCAACTGAATGAGCAAGAAGAGGTTCAGGGGATGGTGTTCTTACTATGAATGATTTATCCGGTTCACTGCAATTTTCGCATTTGTAGGTATTTTTCCAAACTTTCTTGAGAAAATAATGTGCAGGAGCATATTCAAGAGTTGTAGATACAACTTCACGACCAATCTGTTTCATTTGTGTGCCGCATTCAGGACATACAGAGAATTCAGCACCATCGTTGATTACTTCATCAACGACTTTAAGACCGAGCTTCTCTAAATCGGCGCTGTTCATGGTTATGATGCCGGGTCTTTTTTTACCTTTTCCTTTCTTCTGCCCGGCAGTTTTTGTTTTACCGTGTTGTTCATCGGTATTGTTATCTTTATCGTCACGGTTATCTGATTCAGGAAGGCTAAATTCAGAGGTTATACCGTCTTTCCCCAGGTCATGCACAGTTACTTCAATTTCATTGAAAACATCATCGTCTAAAGGAAACAGACTGGCCTGATGCATCTGATTGTCAGTCTGGGGATCATCTAACTTTTTTACAATACGACTCTCTGAACTTCTGCCATATATTCTTTGTTTCAGATAATCTATAAGGTCTTTTTCTCTTTGGTGTTCAAGGACTGCTCTTTCAAGAAGAGATTCAAGCTTCTTAATACGTTCAGTCATTGCTGCTATTGTTTTATTTGATTCGTTAAGTTGCTTTTGAAAGTTCTGTTCTGATTGAATGACAGCATTCACTGCGGCGGCAACAGGCGAAATCTGCCCGCTGTTCTGCTCCGGTTTTAATGCTTTTGCTGTCATGAATTTTCCTGATTTTTAACCTTGTAAATCATTGATTTTATGGCAAAATTATACCATAAAACGTGATTTTTTACCAGTTAAAAATCCTCGAAAACCCTAATAAATACAAGGGTTTCCGCGATTTTTGACAACCTTGGTTTTACCGATTTTCAGATCTTTAAAGAGTACTCTTTCAGACGCATTTTTACCTGCTTTCCATTCCGTTTATGCCAGCAATTCATCCAGTTCTGCGTCACTGAGTGTGACGGATCGCAGGTTCACTTTCTCAATCGGATTTTTGATTTCTATCTCTGCGCCCTTCAGTAACAGCTCAAGTTGTTGTAACGTAATCTCTTTCGCTTCGCTAGAACTTCTGGGCCACTTGAAGGTTCCTTTTTCAACCCTCTTATACATGAGAAGAAAACCATCTCCGTCCCAAAGCAGTATTTTTATCCTGTTTCTCAGAATACCGCAGAACAGAAAGGCACTGCGTTCATAGGGATTGAGTTTAAATTCGGATTGAATTTTATTGATCAGCCCGTTTATTCCCATTCTCATATCTGTTCTACCGTATGCTATGTAGAATTTATCGATTCCCGGTGTTATTCTCTCTAACATGATACGACCTCCAGAATTTTCTGCAGCAGTGACGGTGATATAGAGTTCATTATGCTGATTGCGTTTCTGTTGGCCAGCTCTATTCGACATGCAATATCCGCAGGATTTACCTGCGTTGATGTACCTGTTGAAGCAGATGTAGCAATTTCGACAAAGCTGCTGGAAGATTCAGACTTCACTAATGTCTGTTCTTCAACTTCCGGAATAAGCCCCATCTCGCGTAATCGACTAATCCGTTTAGAAATGCATGCAACTGATAAATTGTTTTGGATTGCCCATTTTGCAATGCTCAGACCGCTACGTTGAACAGCCTCATACTGTTCAATCCATAACTGATGTTTTTCTTTAAGATTCATAAAAGCTCCATAAAAAACTTATGGCGCTATCCTATCTGAGATTTTTATTAAAAGGAATGACACGGATTGCTAACACGCTTACGGACAATCTAAGGAGCAGTATATTTTGAAATTTTTATAATCAGATGTGTGATCCAAACATATGAGCAATTAAATCACGACAAAATAGGAATCTTTACTAAGAAAAAGAAGGACAAACTAGTTG
>ONPL01000068.1 GCA_900319705.1 uncultured Pseudomonadota bacterium
TTTCCTATAAAAAGTTAAGGCTTATTGAAAAGCGAAAAGGCTGGATTGGTGATTTTAAACAATCTTAAATAGCATCAAAGGTTATTATGGAGCGTTTACTTTAGATATTGTATTTTTATTGAAATTCTTTCTCGGTATATGAATGAAGTAAGGATGTAGGTAATGGCGCAGATAGAAGGTTTTAGGATCCAAAATTATAAAGCTCTAAAAGATATAACGTTAGGTAAACTGTGGAATACTAGAGACGAAAAACCTTTAACTAAATTGACTGTTGTAATTGGTAAAAACGGCTCTGGAAAAAGTTCTATTTTTGATGCGTTCGGTTTTATTTCTGATTGCCTGAAAAAAGGAGTAGAAGAAGCTTGTGATGAAAGAGGTGGATTTTTAAAAATTTTTTCAAAGGATCAAGATATCACTGAAGGTATGAATTTTGAAATTTATTACCGGGAAAGTTCAAAAGATAGTCCTATCACTTATGAATTTTCGATAAACCTTGATGATAATCAACGTCCATATGTTTCTTCAGAAAGATTGAGACAAAGAAGAAAAGGTGCAGAAAAGGGGCGCCCGTTTTCCTTCTTAATACTGAATAACGGTACAGGCGTTGTTTGGAAAGGTGAAACAAATGGAAAGTTAATAAATGAAGATGAAAAAACTTTACTAAATCTTATAGAGCAGATTGAATCTGAGCAAAAGAATGAAGAAACAAATGAAACCGAAGTTGTTAGACTGGAAAATAATAGAAATCTTGCGATAACAGTTCTTGGTTCCTTAAAACAGCACCCCAGAATTACAAAGTTCAGAAAATTTATTGAAAATTGGTATCTTAGTTATTTTTCACCTGATTCTGCTCGTTCTCTCCCGATAGCTGGAAGTCAAAAACATCTCAATAAGCATGGTGATAATCTTGCGAACGTAGTTCATTTTATGCAAAGGGAGCATGCTGGAAGGTTTTCAAATATTTTAAATAAAATTTCAAAAAAAATACCGGGTGTCGAAAAAATTGATACAAAAGTATCACCGGATGGTAGACTGTTGCTTGAGTTTTATGCTCAAGGTTTTGATAAACCGTTTTTTGCACAGCAAATGTCTGATGGTACTTTAAAATTTTTTACTTATATGCTTCTGTTAGAAGATCCAGAACCGCATTCCTTGGTTTGTATTGAAGAACCAGAAAATGGTTTATATCATAAACTTTTGGAAGTTTTGGCTCATGAATTTAGAAATTATGCTTCTGACGAGCAGGTTGACTCCCAGGTTTTTATTACAACACATCAGCCGTTTTTGGTAAATGCATTAAATACTGATGAAGTTTGGATATTAGAAAAGCAGACTGATGGCTTTTCAACAATATCTCGAGTAAGTAATAATGAACTTGCGTGTAGTATGGCAGATTCCGGACTTCCTTTGGGAGAACTTTGGTACAGCGATTATCTTAGTGAGGATTAGATGCATTTTGAGTTTTTAGTTGAAGACTATTCTGGTTATAAAATGCTGGGAAATTTAATCCCTATGATTCTAAGGTCTGATTACGATTCTTTTAAAATACACCAGTACAGAGGGTGTGGTTCTTTACCGAAAGGACTGAAACCAAATCAAGCTCCTGAAAAAAGAGCTTTGTTGAATCAGCTGCCTAGATTATTGGAAGGATATGGAAAGCAATATCAAAATTTCAATAGCGATAATGTTGTTATTGTTGTGTGTGATTTGGATCAACGGGATAAATCATCCTTTTTATCTGAGTTAAATTCGGTCGCGGATTCATGCGTTCATTCTCCACAGGTTCGTTTTTGCTTAGCTGTAGAAGAGGGGGAGGCTTGGCTTCTGGGAGATTGGAATGCCGTAAAGCGAGCCTATCCAAAAGCAAAAGAAAAAATTTTTAATCGATATCAAAATGACAGTATCTGCGGTACTTGGGAATTATTGGCTGACATAATATACTCTGGGGGCGCAGCAAAATTAAAAAAACAAGGTCCAATGATTATTGGACGAACTAAATATGAATGGGCTGAAAAAATTACACCATTGATGGATATATCTAATAATAAATCACCCAGCTTCAATTATTTCAAAAGTACTTTAGAAAGTTTCATGTAATTTGAGTTTGAATGTAATGTTAACCCATTGAATTGTAAGGTTAATTCTCTGAATTGTAAGGTTAATCCCTTGAATTGTAAGGTTGTGCAGCTAGATTTGTAAGGTTGAGCCCTTGATTTGTAAGGTTGAGCCCTTGATTTGTAGGGTTAAGCCTCCGAATTGTAAGGTTGGACCGTAAAATTGATAGAAAGGAATAGATTTTGAGTTCACATATTAAAAACCCGCTGGCACTGTACATAGGACTGAGGTACTCGGGGGCATTCGGTAACAACCGTTTTGCCTCGTTCGTGTCAGTGATGTCCATGATCGGAGTATGTCTCGGTGTGGCTGCACTGATAGTGGTTGCCTCGGTAATGAACGGGCTTGAAGATAACATGAAAAACAGGGTTCTGTCGGTGGTTCCGCATGCGGTTGTTTCCGGCGAACACGGTCTTACAGAACCGGATGAACAGATAGTTGGAAGAATAAAAAAAATACCCTACGTTACAGCTGTGGCTCCGGTTGTTGATGTTAATGCAATTATCCAGAGTTCTAAAAAACTCGGTGCGGTAAATATTCTGGCGGTCAATCCATCTGAATATCCTGAGAACGATCTTCTGGCATCATCGCTGGACAACGGACAGTTCAATGCTCTTGCAAGAACTCCGTACGGAATAATTCTCGGAGCGCGACTTGCTCAGGAACTGGATCTTGTTCCCGGTGAAAAAGTCAGAATCATGTTCCCGCTTGGCGCCAGATATTCCATTACCGGAAGAATTCCGGCGCAGCGTCTGTTTACCTATATTGGATCTTTCTATCTCGGAAGCGAGGCGGACGGCAGTGTAGGGCTGATCAATCTCGAGGACGGTCAGAAAGTCATGCGTCTTGGAAAAAAGTTCAGCGGCTACAGGGTATGGCTTGAAGATCCGTTTATGATTGAACGGTTCATCAGTGATTACGGTTCGCAGAACGTGGTTGACTGGCGCAGGGAAAAAGGTCCGCTGTTCCAGGCCATTGCCATGGAAAAGAAGATGATGTCCCTGATGCTGTTTTTAATCGTGTTTGTTGCGGTTTTCAATATTCTGTCGTCTCTGATTATGACGGTTATCGATAAAACCCGTGAGATTGCCATCATGCGTACCATGGGACTCAAATCGAGGACGGTCATGCAGATCTTTATGATTGAGGGACTGTGGTGCGGTTTTATCGGAACGGTTCTCGGAACTCTTCTTGGTCTTCCGTGTGCTCTTTATTTAAATCAGATCCTCCATTTCCTCGGAGTTGCGAACATGTTTCTGTTCGGTCAACCGCTGCCGGTACTGATCGAACCGCTGCAGATCGCTATAATTATTTTAAGTTCAATTGCTCTGACTACCGCGGCCACCATCTATCCGGCCTACAAGGCGGCCAGAATACTACCGGCAGAGGCTTTACGCTATGAATAACAAGGTTATATTGGAAGTAAAGGATTTGAAAAAATCCTATCATGAAGGAAAAATCACCACCGAGGTTCTCAAAGGTATCAATCTGCAGATTTTCGAGGGTGAAATGGTTGCCATTGTCGGATCTTCAGGTTCGGGCAAGAGTACGCTGCTGCATATGCTGGGTACCCTCGATCGTCCATCTTCGGGACAGATCCTGTTTAAAGATGAGGAAATCAGTCAGTGGTCTTCCAACCGCCAGGCGGATTTCCGCAATCACAGTCTCGGCTTTATCTACCAGTTTCATCATCTGCTTAATGAGTTTACCGCTGTTGAAAATGTTGCTATGCCGCTGCTGATTTGCAAGGTAAATCAGAAGGAGGCATATGAAAGGGCGGAGCAGATGCTCGGTCTGGTCGGTCTTTCCGGCAGGATGGATCACAAACCGTCAGAACTGTCCGGAGGCGAACGACAGCGTGTCGCAATCGCCAGGGCTCTGGTTAACAATCCTGATATAGTGCTGGCTGATGAACCTACCGGTAATCTTGATTTTAAAACCGCAGGTGAGATTTTTGAACTTATGCGTGAAATCCACCGCAGGATAACCACGGTGTTTGTTGTGGTAACACACGATCGGGAACTGGCACAGAAATTTGACCGCAGAATAGAAATCAGGGATGGTATGGTAAGCAATGGGTAAATCGTTTATTCCTCTGTCACTGATGATCGGATCCAGATTCGGCAGTTCAAAAAAGAAAACCGGATTTGTTTCCTTTATCACGCTGTCATCGATCATCGGGATCGCTATCGGAGTTATTGCTCTTACCGTCGGACTGTCTGCAATGAACGGTTTTGAACGGGAACTGGAGGACCGGGTTCTGTCGGTAATCCCTCACGGGGATATTCACGGTGCCTACGGCAGTTTGAAGGACTACCGCAGCTACGGTGAGAAAATGACTGCAGATCCGCATATTCTTTCCTATGCTCCCTACGTAAATGTCAATGCGCTGCTTGACCGCCGCAATGAGTTCAAAGCCATGGTAATCAAAGGGATAGTTCCGGAGCAGGAAAGAACGGTTGTTGCGGTGGATCGCTTCATAGAAAACGATGCACTGTCATCACTTGTTCCAGGCGGGAATAATATAATTATAGGTACCACCATAGCGGAAAAGTTTGATATCAAAAAAGGTGACAGACTTAATTTTATGGTATCGGTGAATTCAACCGCCCAGAAACTCAGTACTCCAAAATCGATTTCATTTACTGTGAGCGGTTTCTTCCATATGTCCGGACAGCTTGACGGTCTGGTAAGTTATATACATATGGCTGATGCCCAGAAAATAATGAATATGGAGGATGATGAGGTTGACGGGATCTGCCTTAAAACTGATGATTTCCTGCAGTCCAACCAGATTATCATTCAAAGAGCCAAACAGGCCAGAATTATGGCCTATGTGGGAAGCTGGATGCAGACCCAGGGCCATCTGTATTCTGATATCCAGCTGGTGCGTCTTGTTATATACATATCACTGTTTATTGTTATCTGTGTGGCCTGTTTCAATATTGTTTCAAGTCTGATGATGATCTTAAACGACAAGCGCAGCTCTATTGCGATCCTGATGTCAATGGGTGCCCGCAACAGTCTGATTAGAAGGATCTTTGTATCAATCGGACTTATCAACGGCTCCATCGGAATTGCCGCCGGTCTGGGTATAGGTTTTCTGCTTTCCTGGAAACTCAATGAAGTATTCACGCTTCTTGAAAAAATTACCGGCAGAACGCTGCTTGACAAGGAACTGTACTTTATCGATTTTATCCCGAGTGAAATTCATCTTACCGATTTTGCCGTGGTAGGTGCGGGAGCTCTGCTGATCTGCTTTGCCTCGACAATTTATCCCGCCTTTAAGACTTCAGGGATCCTTCCTGCGGTTGAACTGTCAAAGGGACGCTAGAACAGGAACAGCCGTACGGGCACATACAACGGGAACTGCAGCAGAACTGCGGTTCTTTTTGATCTGGGGTTTAAGGTTTTAAAGTAAAAAAATCCCCGGAACATCGGAATGTCCGGGGAACCGCTGCAGATTAACTGCCGGTTGAAATACTAGATGGCATCCAGTGCCTGTGACAGATCTTCAATCAGATCTTCAGGATCTTCAATACCGATGGTAAGTCTGATCAGTTCAGGAGTGATCCCGGCACCGCGCAGCTGTTCTTCAGTCAGCTGTCTGTGGGTGGTGCTGGCAGGATGGCAGGCGCAGGATCTGCTGTCGCCGATATTTACCACGCGTTTGAACAGCTTGAGGGCGTCGTAGAATTTGATACCGTCCTCCAGACCGCCTTTAAGACCGAAGGTCAGCAGACCGCTCTGTGCACCCTTGGTGTATTTCTGGGCATTCTTGTGGTATTTGTTTGAAGGATCTTTTACGCAGTTGACCCAGGCTACCTTTGGATGGTTTTTCAGGAAGTCGGCAATTGCGAAGGTGTTGCTAACATGCTGTCTCATTCTCAGAGTAAGTGTTTCAAGACCTACCAGGATATTGAAGCAGCTCATTGCAGGAAGAATACCGCCGGTATTTCTGAGAGCCACGGTTCTTATTCTGGCTGCGAATGCTGCACGTCCGAATGTTTCGGTGTATACCACACCGTGGTATGATTTTTCCGGTTTGGTGAACTGAGGGAATTTCTCTGAATGTTTGGTCCAGTCAAAGTTGCCGCTGTCCACGATTATTCCGCCAAGGGTGTTGCCGTGACCGGCGCAGTACTTGGTCAGAGAGTGAACCACAATGTCGGCACCGAAGCTGATCGGTTTGCACAGCGCAGGGCTGGCAACGGTGTTGTCCACGATCAGCGGAATACCGTGTCTGTGGGCCACTTCGGCCAGTGCTTCAAGATCAACTATGTTTCCTGCCGGATTACCGATGGTTTCGCAGTAGACCGCCTTGGTCCTTTCATCGATTTGAGCCTCGATATCTTCAGGTGAATCGCTTTTGGCGAAACGACCCTGGATCCCGTAGTTAGGGAGCATACTGTCAAGCAGGGTGAAAGTGCCGCCGTACAGCTGCGGAACGGAAACAATATTATCACCAGACTGGGCAACATTGATGATGGCATAGGTTATGGCATTCATTCCTGACGCGGTGGCCACTGCAGCAAATCCTCCCTCAAGAAGAGCCATTCTCTTTTCAAGCACGTCAGTGGTAGGATTCATCAGTCTGGTGTAGATATTACCTGGAACTGCAAGGTTGAACAAATCGGCTGCATGCTGTGCGTTGTCAAATTCATAGGCAACGGTCTGGTAAATCGGCGGGAAAATTGCGTGGGTGGTCGGCTCGGTGTTGTAACCGCCGCGCACTTCTATTGTTTGATCTTTCATAATATCCTTCTATTCCTATATGAATTGTGAGTTGTGTTTATATACGACAATGATATGCTTTAGAACCGCTAAAATCAAGTAAGAGAACCGGATGGTTATAGAAAAACACCGGTCATACGGGCCGGTGTAGTAAAGTAACTGTATGTCAGTTGATGCTGTGCGGTATTTTTTTGTTCTAGAGCTCTGTTTCGCTCTCTTCGCCGGAAACCTCCGGTTTTGCCCCAAGCACATAATCGCCCTCGATGCGGGAGAGGATGTTGTTTTCAAATATAACGAACAGGTTCTTCTGAACCGGATCTTTCCATCCCTCCTGGATCAGGAATATGTAGTCCCAGCGATCCTTGTTGAACGGATCAATGGTTATCGGGGTTCCAAGTACATACTGAACCTGCTCTCTGGTCATGCCTGGCTTTAACAGCGCCACTCTGTCCTCGTCAAGATAGTTGCCCTGCGGAACATCCACGCGGTAGATGCAACCTGTAAGATTAAAAGAAAGAAGCGTCAGTAACAGTACGGAAGTTAAAACTCTAATCATTATTATCACCGGTAATTTATTCAACAAATTTCAGCGTTCGAGACGGATGAAAGCCCGGACCGCCGCTAAATATTATAACTTATCGCGTTCGAATTCAAGCAAGGACCGTTCAGGAACCGCAGTTTTGGTTAAGAAGTTCCTCGGCACTTGCCAGCGAATTTTTAGTAATCTGCTCGCCGCTGAGAAGTCTGGCGATTTCTTTAATTCTTCCTTCACGGTCAAGTTCGGTCATGCTGGTTTCAGTGCTCTGATCTACAACTTTCTTCTGAACAAAGAAATGATTGTGGGCACAGGAGGCCACCTGAGGCAGGTGGGTCACGCAGATAACCTGGGTGGTTTCCCCGATCTTGTGAAGAAGTCTGCCTACCACATTGGCGGTCTGACCGGAAATTCCGGTATCAACCTCATCAAAAATCAGACTCGGTGTGCTTACCTTCTCTGCATAGATTTCCTGAATTGCCAGGGATATTCTGGCCAGTTCACCGCCTGATACGGTATCGCCCAGAAGACCGGGGGCCTGGCCCGGATTGATACTTACCAGGAATCTGATGCTGTCGTTTCCTTTTGATGACGGATTTTTGAATTTATCAAAGTTCACCTCGATACTGAACTGGCCGTACGGCATGGCAAGCTCGTGCATGTGATCGGTGATTTTCTGAGACAGTTCAACTGAGTATTTTTTACGCAGTTCTGAAAGTTCAGCTGCGGCATCAATATACGCCCTGCGTGTTTCAATCATCCGGTTCTGCAGATCCTCAGAGGAATCCATCAGATTATTCATCGATTCGTATTCTGTGCGGATTTCCTGGAAAGTGCGGAACAGTTCCTCCGGACGGACATGGTACTTGTGCGCCAGCTCCTCGTAATGGGAGATCCTCTTTTCAAGGTATTTAAGACGTTCCGGATCCGAGTCGATGTTGTCGGCATAGGAGTGTATTTCATCATAACTTTCCTCCAGCGATATTTGCGCCTCGCGGAGCATTTCCAGAACATTGCCGAGGCTGCTGTCGAACTCGGCAACAGATTCCATTTTCCCGATTACCGTGTTGAGCTCGCCGAGGATGGAATAGTTGTCGCTGTCGCGGATCAGCTCCATCGATTCATGGCAGGAGCTTATCAGATCATCGATATTTGCAAGTCTGGAATACTCCTGTTCGAGCTCTTCAAATTCACCTTCCTTCGGATCTGCCTTGCGCAGTTCATCAAGCTGGAAATGAAGAAGGCTTTTTCTTGCTTCGTATTTTTCCCTGTTTTCCTCCAGCTGGCTGATCTTTGACTTGATGGAGGATAGTTCTTTCGCCAGGGCTGACAGATTTTCGTAGCGGGTGTTCAGATCTCCGTAGTTATCAAGAATACAGAGCTGGAAATCCTCCTTGAACAGCTGGTGGTGTGCACTCTGTCCGTGAATGTTGATCAGCAGTTCACCGATGGTCTTGAGCTGCGCCAGGGTGGCGGATGTTCCGTTGATATATGATTTTGATTTACCGTCGGAGGAGATTACCCGGCGGATAATTACTGTCTGATCCTCTGATTCGATTTCATGTTCATCGAGATATCTGATTGCCTGGGGTGCGTCGGAAATGTCAAATTCTGCGGTGATTTCCGCTTTGGCGGTTCCGGTTCTTACCGAGGCCGCGTCGGCACGGTCGCCGAGGCACAGCCCAAGGGCGTCGATTGCAATTGATTTTCCGGCTCCGGTTTCACCGGTAATCGCCGTCATTCCGTTTCTGAAGTCAATGTCCAGATCTTTTACAATGGCGAAGTTTTTTATAGTCAGGTGATTAAACATAAGTAAACCTAAAACAATTTTGCTCCCCATCCCAGTTTTTCCCGCAGCACAGCGTAATAGGAGTAGTCGGTAGGATGGATCAGTGACAGAGAGTTCTGACTTCTCTTGATTACAACTTTCTGGTGCGGTGCAACATTGACGGTTACCTGACCGTCAATTGCAACTTCGCTGCTTTCATCTCCGAGAAAGTCGATGGTAATAACGTGTTTTTCATATATAACGATCGGTCGGTTGTTAAGTGTGTGCGGGAACATCGGAATGAGACAGAATGCCTTGATATCCGGGCACATGATCGGACCGCCGGCGGAAAGAGCGTATGCGGTGGAACCCGTCGGAGTTGAAATTATCATTCCGTCGGCTTTCTCACTGTTCATGAACTGATCATCTATATATATTTCAAATTCGAACATATGGGCGATTTTTTTCGGATGGATTACCGCCTCATTCAGCGCCTGGTGTTTTTCAAGCACAATATCATCTTCGGTAATCAGAATGTCGATCAGATTTCGTTTTTCTACCGTGAATTTTCCCTCCAGGACGACCCTGGTAAGATCCTCTTCAATCCTGTTCGGTTTCAGATCGGTAAGAAAACCGAGATGTCCGCGGTTGATCCCGAGAACCGGTATATTGTATTTTGCGAGATCTCTGCATGCTCCGAGCATACTGCCGTCGCCTCCGACCACAACCCCGAGATCTACTTTATCAGGAGCGCTGGCAACGAACGGCTGAACATCTCTGAGGTGATAAACATTGATCATCTTCGGCTCTGCGAACACTTCAATATCGTTCTGCTTGAAAAATGATATCAGTCTTACAATTGTCTGTTTGACGCTGTTTCCTTTGCGGGGAAGACCGAGAATGGCAACTTTGCTGAATTTCATCCGACTACTTAAAATAAACAAAAAATCCACCATGCTGCCGCATCGGCGACAGCTCTTAATATACTGCAGTATTTTAGTACAATTTGAAAATGCTATCAATTGAGCGCAGTAGCTACAGTTCATGGATCCTGTTTTTTGATCTGCAGTAATTTTTTAATTCCTGCAGTCTGCTGTTTCTCTTTGCTGTCTTCTGGAAACATAACGTTGCAACTGTTCGGTTTTCCGGAACAGTTGCATCAGGTTAGGAGACTGCATGGGACAGAAATGTATGGCAAATCTAAAGTTCGATTTTAGATTTATCGCATTAATCTATTGGTATGCCGGGCAAAATTAAATATAATGGAAAAAAATGTCAATAATCTACGGAGGGACTTGTATGCCATATGTGGAAAGAGCTATTTCACCGTATTTAAAAAAAAGAGCTGCCACGAGCAAATGTCTTCTGCTTACAGGAGCAAGACAGGTTGGAAAATCTACTGTCATCAGACACGTCTTTCCTGAGTTCAACAGAACTGATTTTGATGATCGGTTGACCAGACTGCAGGCAAAGGAGGAACCCAGGCTTTTTTTTCTGAATCATCCGCTTCCGCTGTTTATTGACGAAGTTCAAAAGGAGAACAGTATTCTCGAAGAAATCAAACGGATTGTCGATAATTCGGAGGAAAGAGGGCAGTTTATTCTGTCTGGTTCCTGTAAACCTGAACTGATGAAGGGAATGAGCGATTCCCTTGCCGGCAGGGTTTCCGTCATGGAGCTTCCGGGACTGTCGGTCAGGGAAATAAAGGGCGTTAAA
>ONPL01000019.1 GCA_900319705.1 uncultured Pseudomonadota bacterium
GTTTAAATTATTCAAATATGTCAATTTTAAAATTCAAACAACAAGTATATTTTGGAATTTAAAGTCTGTTTGATGAATAGATGATTATTGGTAACAAGGATATAATCAATACATAATTACAACAGAGCCGCTGTTTTTTATTTCAAAGAAAAGCGACACGGTTCAGATCAAGACTGAAACATTTTTCCTAAATATAAAAAATCCCAGTCTGATGCTCCGGTGCGGAGTGATTCAGCAGGGATTTACACGTAGATTAATGAATGATTTGAAAAACTTTGAAGCCGCCGTTATTCAACCTTTTTAGGGGGCTGTGACTCCTCGATTGAATAGGTATCCTTGACATCATCAAAAAACATATAGCTGTTCTTTGCAAACTGTTCCGGATCTGTAGATTCACTCAGAATACCGATTTTTGCCAGCTGTCCTGAACTTACCACAATAGCGTCATAACCACCTTTAACCGACGGCTTGTAGTTGTAGCTCTTGAGAATTTCTGCATTGAAATCGGCATCTCCGGCAACATATTTGTATTTAATCTGAAGTTTTGCGGCCTCCTCAGGATGTTCGGCAACCCATACAGATGCTTTCAGAATAGCTCTGGTGAAAGCAGCGGCAATTTCCGGATGCTTTTCAGCCAGCAGTTTTGAAATAAATGCTGCGCAGCAGTATTCGAGAGCAAATTCTGGAGTTTTTGCTGTATCCACTATCAGGTTTGCGTTGTATGCATCTACCATCTGCGCTGCAACAGGATCACCGAGAGATACCGCGTCAACAATACCGTTCTGCAGGGCCTGACCAAGTTCATTTCTGGAGAATACCACAAATTCAACCTCTGAATCACGTGGATCTATTTTGATATTGTTCAGGAACAGTGCTCGTTTTGCCACCAGAGCTTCAGCACCGGCAAGACCGGGAACACCGATCCTCTTACCCTTCAAATCGGCTATTTTGGTAATACCGGAATTCGGCAGTGCAAAAATCTTGATACATCCGGTGTGAATACCTGCGGTGAACTTGATCTGCAATCCGTTTTCAAGCGGTTGGAGGAATTTTCCAATCAGACCAAATCCTACATCCACCTGACCTGCCCCGATGGCCTCCTGAACATGAGCGGCATCCACCTGAATATTTTCACCGATAATACCCTCCTCCTCAAGGAATCCAAGTTCAAGAGCAAGATGAAGCGGAGCCTGACACAGTGAAGGTGAATAGGCAATCTTCAGATGGAACTTCTGATCCACCGACTCCTTGCCGCAGGCGGTGGCAAGCAGCAGACTGAATATCACTCCCAGCCGCACCAGTATATTTCTGTAATTTGACCAAAACTTTTTGAACTTATGCATAAATAAAACTCCATTGCAACTAAATAATATATTCCGGAGACTGTTTGAAACCGCCGAATTTAAGAAGTCTCAGTATCTCACCGTGATATTTAAGGAAATCGTAATCGCTTCTGTCTCTTGGACGCGGCAGATCCACATCCACTATCGAAGTCACTCTGCCCGGTCTCGGTGTCATTACCACGATCCGGTCCGACAGATATACCGCCTCATCCACATCATGGGTAACCATAATCATGGTCATGTTCTTTTCTTTCTTAATCCGCAGGATTTCGTCCTGGATGTTCATTCTGGTAAAAGCATCCAGAGCCCCGAGCGGTTCATCAAGCAGCAGAACAGAAGGATAACCGACAAGTGCACGTGCAAGTGATGCTCTCTGGCACATGCCGCCGGAAAGCTGATGCGGATAGTATTTTTCAAACCCCTTCAGTCCCACCAGTTCGATATACTCGTCAACATCATTCTTTCGTTCACTGTATATTTTTCTGGCTCTCAGTCCGAATGCCACATTGTCATAAATCGTCAGCCACGGAAATAGGTTATGCTCCTGGAACATGAATCCTCTTTCATAACCCGGACCCTTTATAGTTCTTCCGTCTAGACTGATCTCACCGCTGCTGGGTTCCACCAGACCGGCAATAAGTCTCAGCAGTGTTGATTTGCCGCATCCCGACGGGCCGATCAGGGAAATAAAGGAATTGGGCTCTATATCTATGTTCACATCGCTCAGGGCGGTGACAGTCTCCTTCTGACGGTTGGTAAATATTTTGTTCAGATTGCTTATATGGATGGAGCCTACCATTTGATCACCCCCTTCTGCCAAACCAGCAGACGATCTCTTAACTTAAACAGCACGGAAATAACTACGAAACACACCAGCGACATCACTATCAGACCGGCATACACATTGGCATAGGACATCATTTCCTTCTGCCAGTTGATATACCAGCCGATCCCGTACTTGGCGCCAAGCATTTCCGCTGTCACAAGAGTGATAAACGAAGAACAGGTACCGTTGAAAATACCGATAAACATAAACGGCATCGCAGCAGGAATTCCGACTTTGAACACGGAGTAGGTTTTTCCTGCGCCCAGGGTCGAAGCCACTTCAAAATAGGAATTCTTGATGTTTGCGATCCCGTTCGAGGTCAGAACCGTGGTCGGAAACCATACAGCAAGCGCAATCAGAAAACTGCTTGCCACAATTACAGAAGGGAAAACCACCAGAACAATCGGGATCCAGGCCGTAGGAGGAATAGGTCCCAGCACTCTTACCAGAGGCTGACACCAGTATCTGAACCTCTTACTGAAACCGATGGCAATTCCGGTGCAGATCCCTGCTGCAACCCCCAGCAGCCATCCAGACAGCTGAATTCTCAGTGTATATAGCAGGCACTGCCCGAGAAATGCGGAATCGGATATCAGAACTCCGAAAATCCGATCCAGTGATGGGAAATACAGAACCGGAAGAACTGCAAACTTTACAGTCAGGAGGTTGAACACATTCAAAACCTGGAAGAAAGCGGTATAAAATGCCGATTTGTATAGCAGCACTCCCCTAACGTTTCTGGAGCCGACCAGAAGTACAATTTCATAAATTGTAGTTAAAATAACAATAAACCATACCAGGTATTCATGATCAGCACTTTTATGCAGAGATGAATCCGGCACCAGTAATTCAAACAGCACAGTTATCAGTGCTGACAGCAGCGGCAGCTGCAGTTTAAAAATTTTCATTTTGTTCACCATTCAGGCGGATGAACCCTAGAAGTTCACCCTCTTCTCATACGGTCAGATACAATGCTTACTTTATATTCAGTTCTTTCTTAAATTTTGAGTAGATTGTATTTGCCATATAGAGAGCCTGGACAGGATTGTGTCCAAGTACACGATCCTTAACCACCAGCACCGTGGTAGGAACTGCAGAGTACTTGAGGAACAGGGTGTCATGTCCGATGCAAAGTCCCATTACAATATTGAAATCCGTCTGTTCCTTCTCGAGAATTTTCGCCTGGAGGATCGGATTGCACAGTGATTCATGGCCGCAGCCCTTGTTGAGTTTCAGTTCATTCGGAACTCCGATTTCGGTTTTATCAACAGCTCCGGTTTTACATCCCACCACATAACTTTCTATGCCGTGTGCAGCGAGGATCCTGCTGAGAATTCTTGATTCACCAAGAAGTCCGACACAGGTTGCAATCCCGATTTTTTTGTACCCCATTCTCTTGATAAATTCTATTGTCTCCTCCACCCTGGTATATCTGCCGTAGAATTCACCCTCTATTGATGCTGATATACGGGCAATGTCGCCAAGTTCCTTGTTTTCCTTGTAGATAGTGATGGTTTCATCCACAAGATCCTGATCTGCATTGGCGGTAAGACAGTACTTAGGATATTTAGCCTCGTTTTTAAATCTGCATGCTGCAAGGGTGCAGCTTTCACATGTGTGTGATGTATTAGTTGTCATATTGTCCTCTCCTGGTTTGTGGGTTCAAAACTGCCGTTCTTAAGTTCTTCTGTGCAGCAGTCCTGCTTTCTTTTTTTAGTATTTTTTTTAGTATTTTTTTCCCATTACCGACCGGACTACCTAAAAAGTAACCGGACGGTTGAAGCAACGGCTGTATATTTTACAATTCCTATAGAAATAGTAGTAATATAGTTTGCTGTTTTTATTAAAAATCTTCAAATAAGATTAAAAATACTACTTGCCTACTCGTTTAATGGGTTTATTATATATAACAAATCACGGGTTTGTAAATTGTGTTTTAAAAAAATATAAGGAGTTATTATGATTAAGCAGAAAATCTTTTCCACTGCCATTATTGTTCTTGAAGCTGTTCTTCTGATTGGAGTATTCACCTTCCTGGCACCGTGCCCGATAAAAGAACATATAATGGGCTGTCACTGGGTTGCCAACGTTTCAGCAGGAATCTCATCAGTAGTAATATTTCTGAGTCTAGCCGCAGTTATTGCCGGTTCGGCTCTGACCAGAAAAGGACTCAATCTTGCTGTTCTTTCAATCAGCGTTCTTCATGCTCTGGTACCGCAGGTACTGATCAGCATCTGTGCACATGAACAGATGAGATGCCAGATCTACACCCAGCCGGCCATCGTTGCTGTTGCAAGTCTGGTATTTCTGCTGGCGGCAGCAGATCTGTTCATAAACAGATCCCGCTAACAGCATTATCCGCCACGAGGAGGATTTAGACACCATGAACATACTTCTGAAACTCTCTGCAGCCAACCTGGCCCACAGGACGGCAAGAACGTTCTATCTGACCGTTCTGTCCGTTTTCATGTGCTTTTCAGTTTTTCTTGGCACTACCCTGGTAATGGGAATGGACAACGGACTCAGACAACTCAGGGAACGGCTGGGTGCCGACATCATTGTCGTACCGCGTGAGGAGGCTGCAGTAAAAAACATTGAAGGAATCCTGTTCAGCGGCAAACCCGGGTATTTCTATATGGACAAATCAGTTTTTGAGGAAATTTCCCGCATGGAAGGAATTGAACACATAACATCGCAGTTCTACCTATCATCTGTAAATGCCGACTGCTGCTATACCGAAATCCAGCTGATCGGCTTCGATCCGCAGACCGACTTCATAGTCAGACCATGGCTGAAAAAAAGCTACGATCAGGAACTTAAAAAAGGCGAAGTTATAGCCGGCAGCAATGTGCTGGTTCCGGACAGCAGAATTCTGAAAATCTTCAACAATGATCTTACAGCAGTCGGAAGTCTGGAAAAAACCGGAACAGGTCTTGATTCGGCAGTATTCGGCACAGTCCAAACTATCAAGGAACTTATGAAATCTTCTGCGGAGCTGGGTCACCTCAGCAGTTCCGTTTCGCCGGACAGTCTGGTCTCTTCAGTCTTGATCAAGGTGAAAAACGGAACCAGCAGATTCAAACTGGCAAGGGAAATCAATAAACGGTTCAAAGAGGTCCGGGCTATCGAGAACCAGGATCTGATACGTAATTTCAGCACCCGACTGGAGGTTGTGTCAACCGTTGTCAAGACGGTAGTAGGTATTATCTGGATTCTATCTCTTCTGATCATGATCCTCTATTTTTCCATGTCCCTTAATGAAAGACGCAGGGAATTTGCCGTACTGAAAGTAATGGGATTTACCGACAGAGCGGTATGTACCGTAATTTACTGGGAACTACTGTTCATCCTGTGCGCCGGTGCCATCGCCGGATTTGTGCTGTCATCCTTCTGGTCTCTGCAGCTAAGGTACTATCTTGAAAGCAGACTTGAAGTTCCATTTCTGTTTGAAAGCACATCTTCATTCCTGCTGCACGGTGGTACAGCTGTTGCAGCGAGCATTCTGCTGACACTTCTGTCTCTGTTGCTGCCGGTAATCAGAACCGGAAGGAAACAGGTTTTCACTGTTCTGAGGGAGGTTGACTGATATGAGTCTGATCGCCAAAAATTTATGTATGTCCTTTGAAAAAACTTTCAGAAACAAAGCTAGTCAGAGCAGAATAATTCTGGATCAGGTTGACTTTCGCCTTGACAGGGGCAGGATAACCCAGATTGTCGGCCCGTCCGGCTGCGGCAAAAGCACGTTTCTCAATATTCTGTGCGGTCTGCTTAAACCGAAATCAGGAGAGGTACTGTACGACGGCGAAAACATCTATAATCTTTCAGACCGGCAACTGTCGGAGCTGAGAAACTGCAAATTCGGTATTGCGTTGCAGAACAACATCGGAATCGGAAGCATCACCACTCTGGAGAATATAAATCTCCCGCTGGCATATCAGTCCGGTATTGAGGAAGTTTCCCTCAAACGTGCCCGGCACTTGATTGAGCAGCTTAATATATCCCATCTGGCGGAGTGTCTGCCGGGCGAACTTTCCGGCGGTGAGATGAGGAGAATGTGTATTGCCCGCGCCCTTATCAACTGTCCGGAATTCATCTTCGCCGACGAACCAACCAGTGATCTTGATCCGCAAAACACTGCAATTGTCATGTCAGTATTGAGAAAAGCGGCGCAGAACGGTGCCGGAATTCTGATTGTGAGCCATGATCGCGAAATTTCCTCATATACAGATGAAACCTACACCGTCAGCGAAGCACAACTGAGGCGAGTTTCTGAGGAATAATCCGCCACTGTTCTTTTTCACAGCCGGATATCCATAATCAGTAGTAGTTTAAGTTTCCAACCGCCCTGAGACACCGTTTCGTAACTTCCTTCTGTTCTTTTTCAAAACGAAAAACAGCATTTGCTGTATAATACCAGCAGTTACTGAAATCAATGCCGCATTAAGCAAAGGAGATCATCATGCTGAAGGATTTGCCCAGAGATCCGGAGGGATATCTGAAGAACAGTTCAGACTGGAACCGGGAGATTGCAGAGGAAATAGCCCGTGAGGAAAACATCGATCTGACAGAGGAGCACTGGGAGCTTATAGGTTTTGTACAGAATTTCTACCGTGAATACAACACCACTCCTGCCATCAGACTGTTGGTCAAGGCGGTAAAACAGGAATACGGCGAGGAAAAGGGTAACAGCCGCTATCTGCAAAGGCTGTTTCCGGGAGGTCCGGCAAAACAGATCTCCAAAATAGCAGGACTGCCTAAACCGGTAAAATGCATCTAGCCTTCCGGCAGTACCGGCAGAAGCTGTAGATCATCACATAAATACATATCAGCAATCAGATCATTCCATGCAGCATGCAGATACTGAACCATGGAAATAACGGTAAGAAGAGCAGCAACATACAGAAGTGTTACAGAAGCATAAACCATCCAGTCGGCCTGCTGCCAGATCACGCCGGCAATGGCAAACATCTGGATTGTAGTCTTCCATTTGCCGATCCAGCTTACAGAAACAACCGTGCGCTTGCTCAGTTCCGCCATCCATTCTCTCAGTGCAGATATCAGGATCTCTCTTCCGATGATAATCAGTGAAGGCAGAGTCAGGATCCAGGAATATTTGATCCACGGATTAGGGTGGGAGAAGTGCTCCACCACCAGCACCAGGGCTGAACAAACTATAAGTTTGTCCGCAACCGGATCAAGAAAGGCTCCGAACTTTGAAGTCTGCTTGTATTTTCTTGCCAGATAACCGTCAAACAGATCAGTAACCGCGGCAATAGTAAAAACAAGGTAGGAGTAAAAATTGGTTCCGAATTCAGTCTCGGTACTTGGATGATAGGAATTTTCAAAATAATAAAGTCCGATAAATATCGGGATAAAAATAATTCTTATAATTGTCAGTACATTAGGTAAATGCATACAAGTCTTCTTATCTAAATTTTGTTGATTCATTATAACGCTACCGAACTTTTAATGATAGAAGTTATCAAATGAAATGTGAAATTCGTTTTTTGTCCCTCTTATAACGAAAATGTCATAAAATAGCGGGAGAACAAAAACAACAGTTCATCTGCAAAGGAAAAAGGTACTGTGAAAATACTTAAACCAATCCTATTTACGGCACTGACAGCTTCAATGGCGCTGGGCGGTTATATTCTGTACACCGGCAGCCGCAGTGTGACTCAACCGGAAACCGTAACCGCGGTTAACGGACGCATTGAACTTAAGAGAATCGATCTTGCCAGCCTGTACCCTGGCAGAGTTGAAGAAATCCTGGTGGACAGAGGAGATGTGATTGTCAAAGGCCAGGTTCTGGCAAAAATCGCATCATCGGAAACAGAAGCCAGACTCAGAACCGCAGAGGCGCAGAGTCTCACTGCAGAAAAAGCGGTGGCAAAAGTAAAGGCGATGTTCGGTGAAATTGAACAGAACATAAAACTGGCGGAAATCGAACTCAAGGATGCTGTACAGCTGAGAAAGGACGGTCTGATATCAAACACCGAATACGAAAGAAAAAAGACTGCCCTGGCGGCACTTACTGAAAAACGTAAGGTTCTGCTGCAGGAGTTGGCCGGGGCTGAGGCTGAGGTTGCGCGCGCCGCCGCCGCAAAAAATGAAATCCTGACAAGAATGGATGAACTTACCATCAGATCCCCGTTTGACGGAATCGTGGAATACCGTCTGGCGGAACCGGGCAATGTAACCGGCGCCGGCGGCAGGATCATCTCCATACTCAATCCTGCGGATGTCACCTTTGACCTTTTTGTTCCGACTGCTGTCAGCGCTGCGGTAACCGTAGGTGACGAGGCCCGAATTGTCATTGACGGAATAGATGCCGTAATCCCGGCAAAAATCGATTATATCTCCAGGGATGCACAGTTCACCCCGAAATTTGTGGAAACACGGGAGGAACGGGAAAAACTGCTCTTCAGGGTGACTCTGAGGATAGATCCGCAGCTGGCATTAAGCTACCCTAATTTTTTCAAAGGGGGGATGCCGGCGATCGGCTACATCGATCACAGTCACACCGGCTGGCCTGAACATCTCAGGACAAATCTGAAAAAACTCGAAATTTACCGGCGGGAGGACAGTGTACTGCTGAACAGCTACCGGCAGAACAGCAATTCTTCCGGGGCAGCCGCAGACAGTCTAAGGTAAACGAATGGACAGTTCTATTGATTCAGAACAACAGGCGGTTGTCGAAATCAGAGCTCTCTCCCACCGCTACAGAAATATCACTGCGGTTGACCGGGTGGATCTGACCATCGGCTCCGGCATAACCGTCGGACTGGTAGGAGCTGACGGGGTAGGCAAATCCACCCTGCTGTCCCTGATTGCAGGAACCAGAATAATCCAGCAGGGATCTGTCAGAGTTTTCGGCAGAGATCTGAGTCAGGAAAGCAGCCGCAACGAACTGTCACGAAGGATCGCCTTCATGCCCCAGGGACTGGGAAAAAATCTTTATCCGACACTGTCCGTTCGGGAAAACATCTCCTTTCATGCAGATTTGTTCGGACTGCGCGGAAGTTTCAAATCCGCAAGAATAAACCGTCTTCTTGCCGCAACATCCCTCTCCGCCTTTGCCGACAGAGCGGCCGGCAAACTCTCAGGCGGAATGAAACAGAAACTGTCCCTCTGCTGTGCCCTGATCCACAGTCCCGATCTGCTGATCCTGGATGAGCCCACCACCGGTGTCGATCCGCTGTCACGCCGCCAGTTCTGGCAGCTGGTGTCCGCCCTGATGAAGGAAACCCCGTGCATGACCGTAATCATCTCAACCGCATATATCGACGAAGCTGAAGGGTTTGATCATACACTGATGATGGACAGCGGCAGGATCATCGCAGATCGAAATACCAGGGAACTGATGGCAGAATACGGGGCCGCAACCCTGGAGGAGGCCTACATGAAAATTCTGCCTCCTGAAAAAAGAGGAAAAGAGGGCGGATTCATCATTCCTCCGCTCGAAAGTACAGACGGCGAGGTTCCGGCAATAAAGGCATTGCACCTGACAAAGAAATTCGGCGGTTTTACCGCGGTGAACGACGTAAGTTTTGAAATTTCCCGCGGCGAAATATTCGGTTTTCTCGGCTCCAACGGATGCGGCAAATCAACAACCATGAAAATGCTTACCGGGCTTCTGGAGCCGACCGGCGGTGAAGCTCTGATCATGGGGGAAACATTTACCGCCGGCGACAGTGCGGTTAAACGTAAAGTCGGTTATATGTCCCAGGCATTCTCACTGTACGAGGAGCTTACCGTCACTGAAAATCTGTTTCTGCATGCCAAACTGTATCACATTCCGATCCTGGAGCGGTACAGAGCCATCAGAAGCGTTCTGGAACGATTCGGCCTTTACGAATACCGCCACACCACTCCTAAATCACTCTCTCTGGGTATAAAACAGCGTCTTCAGCTGGCTGCGGCATGTCTGCACAATCCGGAAATTTTAATTCTTGATGAGCCGACATCCGGTGTCGATCCGGCTGCCAGAGATCTGTTCTGGGAATATCTGATAAAACTGTCCCGTGAGGAGCATGTAACCATTTTCGTCTCAACACACTTCATGAACGAGGCTGAACGATGTGACCGCATTTCACTGATGCACCGCGGCAGGGTTCTGGCTATCGGGTCCCCGGATCAGCTCAGGCGGAATAAAAACGAGAAAGATCTGGAACAGGCTTTCATCCGCTATCTTGAAGAGCAGAGTGATGCCGTTCAGGACATTCCGGACAGTTGCGTAACCGAGACTCAACATGTTGCGCCGCTGACCGGACTTTTGTATTCACTGGCAATCATCCGTGCTTTTGCAGTGCGCGAATACCGGGAACTGTCACGGGATCTGGTCCGGCTGTTTTTCGTAATCTTCGGTTCACTGATTTTTGAAATCTGCGCATCCTTCGGCATCTCCTTCGATATGACGCAGATGCCCTTCGGAGTCATCGATCATGATCAAAGTGCACAAAGCCGCGCCCTGCTGCAGGAATTCACCGGTTCAGCATATTTCAAACAGCGGCAGATTGAACCGTCGGATCCTGTAATCAAATCATTCCAGAAACACCACATCAAACTGCTGATCGAAATTCCGCCCCGATACGGTGAAAAACTCCTGCGTGGAGAAAAACCGGAAATCGGATTCTTTGTCGACGGGGCATTCCCGACCATTTCCAGCAATGTCCGCAATTATGTAAACGGAATTATGGACCGTTACAACGCAGTTTTGCGTGATCCCTCCGGACATCCGTTATCCATGGAGCAGAATCCCCTTGAGATCCGATTCATGTACAACGAAATCTTCAAAAGTGTCTATGTAATGGTTCCGGGTCTGATTATGATGGTTCTGGTAATGTTCCCGGCCATGATGACTGCACTCGGCGTGGTACGGGAGAAGGATCTCGGTACAATCAGCAACCTCAACACCTCTCCGGCCCGGGTTTATCAGTTTCTGCTCGGTAAACAGCTGCCCTATGTGGCTCTTTCCCTGCTTAGTTTCATGAGTCTGGTGTTCTGTGCCGTGTTTGTACTTGGAGTTCCGATCCGCGGATCATTTCCGGCACTGCTGCTCGGAGCTGTACTCATGATCCTGGCATCAACCGCTTTCGGTCTGCTGGTTTCCTGCTTTGTGGAAACACAGATCGCGGCAATTTTCGCCTCCGCCATATTTTCCATGCTGCCGGCAATCAACTTTTCAGGATTTCTGTTTCCGATCTCCACCCTTGAAGGTGCCGCCTATTATTTCGGGAAACTGTTCCCCTGCTCCTGGTTTGAAACAATCAGCCTTGGATGTTTCACCAAGGGACTGTCCTTCGACAGTTTCGGCAGAATGTATCTGTGCATAACACTGATGGGACTTACCTATCTGACACTGTCGTGCTTAATTCTCAGAAAACAGGAGAAATAGAGGAAATGTACACCTGGATTTCAAATATTTTCGTACTGTGTCTCAAGGAGATTAAAAGTCTGTTCAGCGATCTGGTGCTGGTTGCACTCATGATCTACTTTTTCACCGTCGCGGTGGTGGTGGCATCACGGGGAGCCGGAATGGAGGTGAAAAACGCCCCGGTGGCAGTTGTGGATCATGACCGTTCAGAACTGTCCCGCGCCATCGTTCAATCGGTACGGCCGCCGTTCTTCAAGCTCCCGGAATATATAGAAACCGATGAAGTTCAGCGGCATATGGATCTTGGTGACTACTACTTTGTCATTGATATTCCTCCTAATTATCAGGAAAAGATGCTCAGAGGTGACAACCCGAAAATACAGCTGCTGGTGGATGCAACCGCCATGACTCTTGCCGGAAGCGGCACCGGATATATAACCAGGATGATCTCCGACGGGATCGTCGATTTTCTTACAGATAAACACCCGGTTCAGCGCAGTGACCTGATTCAGGCGGGATCCGCCGTCAATGTTCTGTTCAATCCCAACTCCTCTGCAATCTGGCAGATGAGTGTAATACAGATCGTGGGAAATCTTACCCTGCTCACCCTAATGCTGTCGGGGGCGGCGGTAATCAGAGAAAAGGAACGGGGTACCATCGAGCATCTGCTGGTTATGCCGGTATCCGCATCAGAAATCGCCATCTCTAAAATCATTGCCAACGGTCTGGTTATAGTGATCATGGCACTGCTGTCACTGTGGCTGATCGTAAACACCTATCTGGAGGTGCCGGTCCGCGGCAGCTTTGCTCTGCTCTCGGCAGGCATGATGATCTATGTTATGAGTTTCGCCTCTCTGGGAATTCTTCTGGCAGTGCTGGCTCCGTCCATGCCGCAGTTCGGACTGCTGTGCATTCCGGTCTATATGCTGGTATACCTTTTATCAGGAGGGACCAGTCCGGTTGAAAGTATGCCTGAGTATATGCAGTCGGCAATTCAGATCTCTCCGACCGCCCACATGGTGTCCTTTATCCAGGATGTGGTTCACCGGGGTTCAACCATCCGTGATGTATACCAGCACCTGATTGTCCTTACCGTTCTAGGTCTGGTTTTCATTATAATAGCCGTATCACGGTTCAAATCTATGCTGTCCAAACAGTGATGTTCAAGGAGTTGTTTCAATGTTGCAAATACCACTGAAAAGAAAAATTCAAACAGGATCTATTGCAGCTGTTACAGCAGTTGTGCTTGCCGGCTGCGGCACCGTGGATGTCGAATACAGCCGTAATCTTCCGATGCCGGACAACTATTCCATGGAAACGTCGGTAAAGACACAGGTGCAGGACTTAACCGGCTGGTGGAAACATTTCAACGATCCTCTTCTTTCAGAATTGATCAACGCCGCAATCAAAAACAACCCTGATCTTGAAACCGCCCGTCTGCATCTGCAGAAAGCTGTGCATGAGGCTGAATACGCAGGAGCGGATCTCGGTCCCTCCGCAGCGGCAGGGGTGATGATGGCAGGAGCAAAAAGCAATGCTGATCTTCCGGTTACCCTTCCCGGCATCAGCACCAGCCGCAGTAATTTAGCAGCGGGAGGTTCTGTTACCGCCAGCTGGGAGCTAGATCTGTTCGGCCGGAAGCAGAGTAATCTTGATGCAGCAAAATACAAGTTGCTCTCTGCCGAAGATCAGATGTATGCTGCAAGAGCTGCCGTGGCGGCTCAAACAGCTCTGAGCTACTACGATGTACTGGCTGCTGAGGAGCAGACCGCGGTATTAAACAGCAGCATCAGCAACCTTGAGGATACTCTCAGGTATGTTAAAGGCCGTTTTAATTCCGGTGAAGCAACTGCCGGTGATGTGCAGAATACAGAAAACATGATAACCGATCTCAAATCCCGTCTTTCGCTGCTCAGAGCAAAATCCGAGGCAGGGATCAGGGGACTGGCCGTACTTACGGGAAATACACCGCAGACTTTCAGACTGCAGGAACTTCCGAAAAAAATGCCGGATGAGCTTCCTCCCGCACCGACCGGCGGACAGCCCGGAGAACTGATGCTGCGCAGACCGGATATACGCGCAAAAGATAATGAAATCAGCGCCAGAGCGGCACTCGTAGCCAGTGCCAAAGCCGATCTTTATCCAAGATTCGAAATTGTCTTTCTTGGAGGCCTAGGCCGCATTGAAATGAATGGCAGAACAGACCATATCAGCGGATGGGGGTCGGTTCTTTCCGGATCTCTGACGGTTCCTGTTTTTACCAACGGACGGATCAGAGCCAATATCGGGATCAAAAATGCAGAACTTGAAATAGCCCTGGCGGAATATCAAAGTCTGATCCTCAATGCACTTAAGGAGGTGGATGACAGTTACGGGAATCTCCACCACCTGCAGGAACAGAAAAAGTTCCTGGAAAAGGGTCTGCAGGAAAGCCGCAGACTTGAAAAAACCTCCGCACGCCTTTTTGAATTCGGGAAAAACAATTTTGACAGTATAACCTCCGCCAGAAACCGCAGTCTGGAATTCGAAAACCGGCTGGTAGAAAACAGACTTGGCAGGATCAAATCTCTCATCAGTCTGTACAAATCACTGGGTGGAGGCTGGAATTTTGAGCAGGCAGAAACAGCAGCGGAAAAAGCTTCGGCGAAACAGCCCGGCAAGTACTTTGCAGGGAACGGCTCAGATAACAGCAGATGAGAACCGTAAATCAATCTGTTTTGTGATCACAGCTACAAAGTTCAATTATTGTACAGTATGTATTGTTGACTTGATACATGAAATGCTTATTATAAACTACAGTCATCTGCGTTTTGTATGTATGCTTTCTCCTTTTTCTTTAAATTACAGGGTGCAGGTGACCTTCTTGTTTTTGGATTATCTAAATTTCGCCTTATCCCAATTTTCCCTGAATAATGTTTGTCAATCCGTATGATGCAGGCGTTTGTCTGCTGGGACAGTTCAACCCGCAGCAGAATGTTTCAATCAATACAGCAAAGCCGGGGAAATCCCCGGCTTGAAATGCCTACGTACAGAACTGTACAAACTATACAGCCCCACGCAAAATATTACGAAAGCAGATCTAGCAGTTCTTCGGAAGAAAGACTCATCAGAGACTGGTTGTTTCCTTCCAGAATCGACTCTGCCAGATCCTTCTTGGTTTTCTGCAGTTCCAGGATCTTCTCTTCAATTGTTCCCTTGAGGATCAGACGGTAAACGGTAACATTCTTGGTCTGACCTATACGGTGGGCACGGTCGGTAGCCTGATTCTGTACTGCGAGATTCCACCACGGATCGTAATGAATCACAGTATCGGCACCGACAAGATTAAGACCGGTACCGCCGGCCTTGAGGGAAATCAGGAATACCGGTGTGTCACCTTCATTGAAATCATGAACCATGGTGATACGTTTCTCCTTCGGAGTACTTCCGGTAATCTTGAAATAGGATATATTTCGATCTTTAAGTTCCTTTTCCAGCAGTTCCAGCATTGAGGTGAACTGTGAAAATACCAGCATGCGGTGACCGCCGTCGATTGCTGTTTCAATAAGATCCATACAGGCTTCTCTCTTGGCACTTTCTTTGGAGTAACCTTCATAAACCAGGGAAGGATCACAGCAGATCTGGCGGATCCTGGTAAGTTCAGCCAGGATCTTGATCTTATCCTCTCCGCTGTTTCCTGACATCTGCAGGATCTGTTTCATATGCAGAACCTGGGCATCATACAGTTTCTGCTGTTCTCCGGAAATTCTGGTGAAACGAACCTCTTCAATTTTTGACGGCAGATTCTTGAGTACATCAGCTTTCTTTCTGCGCAGAATAAACGGAGATGTCATATTCTTGAGTTTTTCGATTGCCTGCTCATCCTTACCTTTGGTTATAGGAGTTTCAAACTTCTTGTTGAAATCGCTGTAACTGTAAAGGAATCCAGGCATTACATAATCAAAAATACTCCACAGCTCTGAAAGTCTGTTTTCAATCGGTGTACCGGTAAGCGCAAAACGGACATTGGCATTCAAAGCCTTCACCGCCTTGGAATGACCTGCCTTCGGATTCTTGATGTACTGAGCCTCATCGATAACCACCAGTTCAAATTTAAGATCTTTGTACAGGGCAATATCTCTTGTCAGAAGCTCATAGGAGGTAATCAGCACGTCCTTATCCGACAGATCACCGAGACACTGCTTTCTGACGGACAGAGTACCGGCTACCGTGCACGCTCTAATCCCCGGAGTGAAACGGGACAGTTCTTCAGCCCAGTTGAACACCAGCGAGGCAGGACAAACCACCAGGCAAGGATCCTTGGCACCTGAATCCAGTGACGACTTAATAACAGAAATCATCTGAAGAGTTTTACCCAGACCCATGTCATCGGCAAGAATACCGCCAAATCCTGCATTTTTCACGGTTTCGAGCCATTTGAAACCGTGTTTCTGGTACTCGCGCAGAACCTCCTTGAGTTCATCTGCAGGTTCATAGTCAGAATCTCTTATGGAGTTGAAACTGCGGATCAGTCTGCGGTAGGTATTGTCGCGGCTCATGGCAAGGCTTTCATGCTCCTGCATCAGACGGTCAAGATACAGAGCCCTAAACAGTGGAAGTTTAGCTTTCTGCTGGATTACATCAGCCGGAACCAGATCGATCTTATCCAGGAAGTCGGTAATTTCCTCCAGCATATCATTGTTTGTCAGATCAACAAACTCACCTGATTTGAGGCGGAACCATTTCTTCTTCAGCTTGTAACTGTTCAAAACCTCAAGAAGTTCTTTCTTGTCAAGTTCAGCAGAGGTGACGGTAATATCCATCATATTGCTGTCAACCGAAACACCGATCTTGATCACCGGAGGTTTCTTTATTTTCAGGTTGTTGAATGCCTGTGTTCCTCTTACAGTTCCGTAATGTTCAAGCCTTTCCAGACTGGATGAAAGGAAGTTGAACAGAAGTTCATCATCCACTTCGCGTTCCCAGAGGTTTTTTCTCCCCTCCGGTCTTTCGAAGAATTTCTCCACTTCACGGATAATACGCTCCTCCTGCCGGTAATCATGATATCCAGTGTTCTTGCTGTCATTGCCATTGAGAATATAGGATTTGTCCTCATAACTTACCTGCACTTTCATGGAAATAACGTTTCCGCTGTAATCCATAAAAAATTCAAACACCGGCTCCGGTTTCAGGTACTGATCAAGCATTCCCTCGCAGTTGTCTGAAACATCGACAAACGGATTATCCAGAAGCACCGGCAGAACCCGGTAATAGAATTCGTTCAGATTAGGAATACCGACAAAAAGATGGAAGCTTCCACTGTTGTCAGCTATCGAGGAAAACGGAGCCAGCAGCTGTTCCTCGCGCTTTGAAATTTTTTTCAGAGTATTTTTGTCAAGAATGTACGAAGCGACAGATCCTTTCTTTATTTTAGGAATAACGCCCGTGAGACTTATTCCTGTAATATTATCTCTGGCATCCTTGGTAGTATTCAAATTAAGCTTGAACTTAATATCAGCATCAGATCCAACCTCTATGACACCGTCAATATTATTGTCATTGTCCTCATAATCCACCTTATGCCCTACTGCCGAATCATAAAAATTATCCAAATCATGTCCCGACAGCTGCATTTTGTGAGGAATTTTGGCATCAATGTCATAATATCTAGATCTGCTGTTTACCTCGCTGTAGACATCAACGATGGAATCGACTCTTTTAGTGATGAACTGAAAAATTTTCATACTGGAGTCTGTAAACGTTTCTTTACTGAAATCAATGGATGCTGTTTTAGAAAGACTGTACGTGGATTTCTTACGGTAGGCGGCGAGCAGATTTCTAAAATTTTTCAGGACATAACTCTTTGAACCTGTAGAACCGATCTTAAACTCCACGGTTGTATCAACATAATCAGTGACAATCTTCGGATAAAGCTCCACATCACGTTTGATTTCATCACTGTCGCCGTTTGAGCTGTCATTATCCAGTTCCATTTCACAGAACGATTCAATTTTGCCGAAAAATGCGGTTGCATTTTCATCGGTTGAATCCTCTAGAAAATCCCTTGAATTTATATCCTGCCACAGTTTAAGCAGTGCAATTAACTTATATTCATCCAGAAATTCCTTGCCGGAAAACTTTGCTCCTTTTTTTATCTTGTACGGAATTGCACCCGGTACGAGATAATAACCGTCGCATTCCATATTGTCGATTCTCCAGGTAACAGATGTACCGCCGGACATGCTGGCTCTAAAGGAGAATTTATCCGGATAACCGTTAAAATAAAATACTGCATTAAGAGTGCGCTCATTAGTTCGCGTATAGCGTTCATATTTAACAGAAACGGTCATAATTGACTCTGATTCAGCCAGAAAATCCCTGGCTAAATTCATTGCCGCCTGGTTTGTAATACAATTCTTTAGGTAGCCGTAAACATCATAGAACACTATTCCGTCTTTATACAGATTCAAATCTTTAAAGAAGCTGTAGGCCTCAACCAGTTCCTGATCGCAGGATTGGCGGTACTCCTCCACATCGTTCATATACGAGCGGAACTGTTCGAGTTTAAGACGTTTATGATATGAAACCTCACCCTCTCTTACGGTATATGTGTCAGTTCCAAGGTTTTTCAACAGTTTCTGAAAAACTGCTACACCATGTACACAGAGTTTGCCCAGTTTGACACCGCCGCAGATATTACATTTATTAACAATATCTTTTGTGGAACTTGTAATCAAATCAGGAAGATTGCTGACTGTGCAATCATAATAATTATAATAGCTCCGGCGTTTTTTCGAATTCGCTTTAAGTGAATCAAAAGATCCGTTTATGATACGGGGAAGTCTTTCCCCTTCTTTTGAGTATGAGTGCTGGTGATACTCATAGCCGACGTCATATTCAGAAACAACCAGGTCTGATGCGGCCTTCAAATCATCCTCAGAGCACAACTCAGATAAAGGAAACGCCTTTACAATTGGGGGTAACTCTTTTTCAGTAAGCTTTTCAATAATCATAACAGTACATCTCAAAAAGAAATCTTAACAAAAATCAAACACAGACAGCACCATTGCACAACTTCGTTCACATTTTCACCAGTATTAAATCAATAGCGTGTCAGACAAATTCTTTAATCCTTAATCTACATAATGATCTTTAAGCAGACGTATTTCACTTCTGTATCCTTCCAGATCATTAGGAGTTTCCAGATAAAACGGCAGTTCTCTCAGGGACGGGTGGTTGATAATTCTGACGATGGCATCAAGCCCCAGTTCACCCTCTCCGATTTTGGCATGGCGATCCTTGTGACTGTCAAGACCGTACCTGGAATCGTTCAGATGCACCGCTTTAAGTCTGTCAAGTCCGATAATACTGTCAAACCGGGTAAGGACACCGTCAAGATCGTTTTTCAGATCGTACCCGCCGTCATATACATGACAGGTATCCATACAGACTCCGATCCTTGCAGAATCCCCAACACCGTCAATCAGAAATCTGATCTCCTCGAAGGTTCTTCCTACCTCGGTACCCTTGCCGGCCATTGTTTCAAGAAGGATCAGTGTGTCGGAGTCGGTTTTCACCAGCTGGTTCAGAAGTTCTATAATTTTCTGTGAAGCCACCTCCACCCCCTGTTTTACGTGATTGCCGGGGTGAAAATTGTACATTGAGCCAGGAATATGGCTCAGGCGCATCAAATCGTCCGACATGGTATCAACCGCAAAGCGGCGCAGTGAGTCGTCAACCGCTGAAGGATTCATGGTGTACGGCGCATGGGCTATAACCGGTCCGATCCCGTTCTTAACCGCCAGCCCGTTGAACTGGGCCAGATCATCAGGATCAAGTGCCTTGGCCCTGCCTCCGCGGGGATTTCTGGTAAAAAACTGAAAAACATTCGCACCGATATCAATGGCCTCCTCAGCCATTGCGGTGTATCCTTTGCTGAAAGACAGATGACAGCCGATCTTGAACATAAAATTCCCCTACAGCACCGTAATGGGCACTGATTACACGGCGCCGTACCGGCACCTGATTATTTACTTCAGGAGCACCCAGTCTCCTGCACTGTTATTTAAGAAACGGAGTAGGATCACCCTCGCCGACACGGGTCACTTCGTAACCATCCGCCATCAGATCAACCACGGTGGTCGGTTTTTCCTGCAGGTATCCGCCGTCAACAATCGCATCTACCGCATGGCCGAGCAGATCATTGATTTCATAGGGATCATGAAGAAACTCTTCATGATCAGGAAGAATGAGAGAGGTTGACATTATCGGTTCTCCCAGTTCCGAGATGAGACACTCACAGATCCGGTTGTCCGGAACACGGATCCCGATAGTTCTTCTCTTTTCATTCATCACGCGGCGCGGCACCTCCTTGCTTGCACGCAGAATGAAGGTGTACGGACCCGGAGTATAGCGTTTAAGCAGTTTGAACTGCTGGTTGTCAAAGCTGGCATACTGGGAAAGATTGGAAATGTCTGAACATACCAGAGTGAAATTATGATTTTTATCAACAGCTCTGATGCGGCAGATACGTTCCATTCCCGATTTATTGTCGAGCATGCAGCCGAGAGCATACCCGGAATCGGTAGGATAGACGATCACGCCCTGATTTCTTAAAATTTCCACCACCTGACGGATCAGTCTTTCCTGTGGATTTTCGGGATGAATGGTAATGAAGGAGGAACTCATTGTTTGAAATAATCCTTTATCTGATCATGTTCCCAGATCGGTTTGGAAGGGGCGGCAAGCCACAAATCTCTTCCCATGGCACGTTCCGGAACATTGCGTTCATGAAAATCCGAACCATAGGACGAATACAGATCGTGACTGCTGGCATAATCTCTTGCCACTTTCTTCTCCTCAGACTTCATCATCGGATGAGCAGTCTCAATTGCAACTCCGCCCTGTTCGGTGTAATAATCAACCAGACGGTCACGATACTTGGTTTTCTTGTTAAGTTCCTTATAGCGCATCGGATGAGCCAGCACCGGCACTCCGCCTGCATCCTTGATAACTTTTACAGCCTCAGGAATGGAGCCCCATTCAACCTTGCAGTAGGCCAGACCGCCTTTGGTAAGATATTTGTCAAATGCAGCACTGTTGTCGGGAACTATATGATTCTTGATCAGATAATCCGCAAAGTGCTTTCTGGTTATAAATGTGCCCGCTTGCTGGTAGACACTGAGATAATCAGCCAGATCTTTTGCATCTACTCCGTTTTTTACCAGTTTCGCGGAAATAACTTCAACCCGGTAGTCTCTTTTCTCCTTGTTGATTCTGATTATTTCCTGAAGTCTGGCATTGGACGGATCGCAGTTAAGACCGACTATATGGATCTGATAGGGGCAGGTACCCTCCATCCAGGTGGTCGAAAGCTCGATCCCGGGAATAATTCTGATAGGAAGATCCTTATCCTTTACATATTTCAGTACCGGTTCAAGAGCATTCATATTGTCATGATCAGTCAAAGCCAGCACCCTGATTTCTCTTGCAACAGCATAGTCAATATATTCCACCGGAGACAGTTTTCCGTCAGAACAGGCGGTATGACTGTGCAGATCCGATTTCAGCGGCGGATAGACCGGGATTAAATCCATATAACCAACTCCTTTTTCTAAACCGATAACACAGAATGTCTGGAAACGGAATTCCGGACATTCAAGGCGCCGCCGCGGCAGTCTGTCTGTTCCGGCAGACCGGGCGGCTTACTTTTCTACCGTAGTTTTCCCTGCAGAATTACGGAAGTTTTTTCAAAGCTTCTATTCTTCTTTCAATGCTAGGATGAGAGGCAAAAAGTTCTCTGATATTGCTTGGAACAGAAATGCACAGAGCATTCATGTTTGCAGATTTTCTTCTGTAACGGCTGTTTGCCTCCCTTGCAGACATTGAAGCTGCGCGACGGGAGTTGTTCTGTAATGCCAGCAGAGCATTAATCATTGCCTGAGAACCGTATACCTTGGCAGCACCTGCATCAGCATGAAACTCTCTCCAGCGGGAGAACCACATAACAACCGCAGTGGCTAAAAAACCGAATACAACCTGAAACACACTGGAAAATAAATAGAAAGAACTGTTTGAACTGCTTCTGCTGTTACCTGCTTTTGCGCTCAGAACCGAAGCGAGCACATATGACAGAGCATAAACGAAGGTGTTGGTGATACCCTGAACTAGCCCCATGGTAACCATATCCCCGTTTGATACGTGGGACATTTCATGACCAAGCACTGCGGCAATCTCCTCCTGGGACATCTGGCTGAACAGACCGGTACTAACAGCAACCAGGGCGGCATCCTTGTTCCAGCCGGTGGCAAAAGCGTTCATTTCCTCGGCAGGATAAATGCCGACTTCAGGCATTTTCACCCCTTTCTGCTTTGCAAGATAGGCTACAGTTTCAACCAGCCATTTTTCATTATCATTGGACGGATTGGTTATTACCCTGACCCCCATCTGCTTCTTAACCAGTGTCTTGGACATCAGAATACTGATAATGGAACCGCCGAATCCCATCACGGCGCATACACCCAGCAGTGAGAAGAAGGACATCTGGTCGACTTCAACACCGGAGACGGCAAAAATAATATTTGACACCACGCCGACAACAACCAGAACTCCGAACATTGTCAATACATAAAAAATTCCACGAGTTACCACTTTTTTCTCCTATTAACCTAACTCAAGACCGCAAAACTCCGGAAGTTGCACAATTCTACCACAAAACCACCTATAGTCTAACAGACTAATACCGATTTTCAGTGCTATTCTACATGAGTTTTACCGCATGCTCCGCCGTCAAAAGTGATGAAGTTACCAAATATTGAAAAAAGTAGCCTTTACAAGCTTAAATACAGCAAAATATTTGTCTAAAGGCTTTTTTTTTTGCTAAAATAACAGCCATAAAGGACATAAAGGAAATTAATAGAATTTATAATTAATAGAATTTATCAGAGCATATAGAGATAAATATTAATATAACTAAGGGTGAATTATAAAAATGGCAGAAGAAAGTTTGCTAGCGCTCAATAATGATATTTGGTTAAGTTTGACTGAAGACGGGTACATGGATCGTTTCCTCAAAGCCCTGCTTAACGACTTGCCTGGATATCAGGTTAAAAGCATAGAAAACATTCAGGTGAGTGAAATTTCATCTTCCCTGATAGCAGACAGAACAATCAAGAAAGGCGAATTCAAGAACATCACCGGATTCTGCATCAGTGCACAGCTTGACGGCAAATTATCCGAAATAATTCTTCTCGACGAGGAAATCCCATATCTTCAGTGGTGGCACGACAAGAGTTTCTTCACACTGAACTACTTCAATGAGCACACCCGTGCCGTTGCTGAGGGATATGATGACGTCAAGGTGAGAATGGTGGTATCATTCATTCTGGACAAACATGTGAACCTCGATAAGTTTCATACCTGCAAGCATTTCAACAAGATCAATCCGGATGGAACTGCCAGCGATCAGCCTGACAAGTCATTCTACATCCACGATCTTAACTTCCTCTGCATTCCTACCCTGCAGTCGGATGAAACTCCGCTGTCTCTCTGGGCGTCACTGCTTATAGCGACGGACATCAATGAAATCCAGAGAATAGCACAGAAACAGCTTTAATTTTAACGTCGCTCAACCGTACATGGTTGAGCGTTTTTGTTTTTACACGGCTCAGGCCGTGTCTTTGTTTCCATCAGCATTTTTATCTTAATCTAGGATCCCGTTATGTATAAAAGAACAAAAATTGTAGCAACTCTAGGCCCGGCAACAGATGATCCGGCAGTTCTGGAACAGATGATCAAATCCGGCGTTAACATGGTAAGACTGAACTTTTCCCATTCTGTTCCGGAAGATCACATTAAACGAGCCAAGACCGTAAGAGAAATAGCAGCAAAACTCGGCTGCTACGTTGCCGTTATGGGCGATCTGCAGGGTCCTAAAATCCGCGTTTCCACCTTCAAGGACGGCAAGGTTCAACTGAAAAAAGGCCAGTCATTTGCCCTTGACGCCGATCTGGAGCCACTGGCAGGAGATGAAACTGCCGTCGGGATCGACTACAAGGATCTTCCTAACGATGTTAAATCAGGAGATATTCTTCTGCTTGACGACGGCAAAGTGCAGCTTGTAGTGACCGATATCAAGGGAAACCGCATCAATACCACAGTAACCGTTGCCAACTGGCTTTCTAACAATAAGGGGATCAACAAAAAAGGCGGCGGTCTTTCAGCCAAGGCTCTTACTGAAAAGGATAAAAAGGATATCATTCTGGCTGCTCAAATCGATGTTGACTATCTGGCGGTTTCATTCCCGCGTAACGGCGATGACATCAGGTATGCAAGAAAACTGCTCACCCAGGCGGGCTCAAATGCAAAAATCGTTGCTAAAATCGAACGCGCAGAAACCGTAAGTTCAGACGAGAACATGGTTGAGATTATTCAGGCCACCGATGTGATAATGGTTGCCCGCGGAGATCTCGGAATCGAGATCGGGGATCCAAATCTCATGGGCGTACAGAAGCGACTGATCAAACTGGCCCGCCGCAACAACAGAGTTGTTATCACAGCAACCCAGATGATGGAATCCATGATCAACGCACCTCTGCCAACCCGTGCGGAGGTAATGGATGTTTCAAATGCAGTTCTCGACTGCACCGATGCCGTGATGCTGTCTGCAGAATCCGCTGTAGGAAAATATCCGGTGGAGACCGTTGCAGCCATGGCCGAAGTTCTGGCCGGTGCTGAAATGGATCCTTCCATGACCGTTTCAAGCTACCGTGTGGACCGTCAGTTCACAAGTCCGGAGGAAACCATCGCCATGTCCGCCATGTACGCGGCAAACCATCTCGACGGGATCAAAGGTATTGTGGCACTGACCCAGACCGGCGGAACACCGAAACTGATGTCACGTCTGCGTTCCAATATTCCAATCTACGCACTTTCAGGAAACGAGAAAACCCTGAAATGGGCTGCTCTGTACCGCGGCGTAACACCAATCTTCTTTACCGGCGACAGTCCTAACTTCACCCGCCGTGAAATCAGCCAGAATGCACTGGATAAATGCAAGGAGCTCGGCTACCTCAGCAGCGGAGACAAGGTGATTATCACCTTCGGTGACAACACCGGCGAAGAGGGTTCGACCAACTCCCTTAAGATCCTGACTGTAAAATAATACAACAACAATAATAACAGGAAGTAAAATGCCTCACTTTTTTTCTGTTTCAACCGGAGTGATCAACACCATTCCGGTGGATTTGGATCATAATGTTTCACTGATCAAGAAATGTATCGCTGAAGCGGCTCAGCAGAATGCAGATCTGCTGCTGCTTCCAGAACTGTGTATTTCCGGATACGGATGTGAAGATCTGTTCTATGTGCAGTCGTTTCTCGAATCAATTCCTTCATGTCTTCCGCAGATAATGAAAGTTATTCCGGAAGGAATGCTGGTTGCTGCCGGTCTTCCGATCTGGTATGAAGGACAGATCTACAATGCCTGCGCCCTGCTCTCCCGCGACCGGATCCTCGGACTTACCTGTAAACAGTATCTTGCTCGCACCGGAATTCATTATGAACACCGCTGGTTTGCCCCGTGGCCGAGAGGAAAGGCCAGGATTCTGGAAAACTGGATTGAAGGATACGACAGACCAATCCCGCTGGGTGATGTTTTCTACCAGGTTGACGGAGTCCGCATCGGTTTTGAAATCTGCGAAGATTCGTGGGTTGCCCACCGTCCCGGCAATGAACTGTATACCCGCAACGTGGACATTATTCTAAATCCGTCAGCCTCCCATTTCAGCATCGGCAAACAGGAATCCCGCCGCAATTTCGTCAAGGACGGCTCCCGTGCCTACTGCTGCGTCTACGCCTACACCAACCTGCTCGGCAACGAGGCGGGACGGGCAATATATGACGGTGATTCAATGATTGCAAGCAACGGCAGAATTGTAATGCATTCCGATAGACTCAGTTTTAAGGAATGCGCAACCTACAATGCAGTTGTAGATCTCGATGAAAACCGCAACAACCGCATCATATCATCAGAAACAATTCTTACCGAAGATCTGAACCGAATCGTGGACAATGAATTCTCCTTCAGACCGGTGGAGGATCCGGCTGTAGCCGCCTGTGAAACCGATACGGAAATCGAAGAATATGTAATCTGCCGCGCTGTGGCTCTCGGCCTATGGGACTTTATGCGCAAGACCAGAACCGGAGGTTTCGCTCTCAGTCTGTCCGGCGGCGCCGATTCAGCGCTCTGTGCCTGCATGATCTACTATGCCCAGGTTCAGGCTATTTATTCCCTCGGACATCAGAATTATCTTAAGGTTCTTTCCGCCTCCCGTCTTAATCCGGCCCCTTACGATGAAGAAAAATATAAAAACTATCAGGAATATATCCGCCGCGAAGTGATGCCACTGGTTCTGATCACCCTCTACCAGGGTTCAAAACACAGCGGACCGGTTACCTTCAATGCTGCACAGAAACTGGCTGAATGTATCGGAGCAAAACATTACTCATGGTCTATCAGCGAGCTGGTTGCAGGTTATGAAAAACTCGTCAATGATATTCTTCCTGAAGATCAGAAACTGTGCTGGGAACGTGATGATCTGACACTGCAGAACATTCAGGCCCGCGTAAGATCCCCGGGGATCTGGATGCTGGCCAACAAATTCAACAAACTGCTGGTGGCAACCTCCAACCTCTCCGAGGCCTCAGTGGGCTACTGTACCATGGACGGTGATACCTCCGGAGTTATATCTCCGATCGGCGGGATCAGCAAATCGAAGATCCTGAAAATCAACCGGTTCATCATGAATGAAGGACTCAAACTGCAGGACAGTGCTGATCGCTGCACCATTGCAGATATTTCCTATGTGGTAAACCAGCAGCCTACTGCAGAACTGCGTCCGGTTGAACAGACCGATGAAAACGATCTTATGCCTTATCCTCTGCTCGACGAGATCAGGCGTCTGTCCCAGACCCTCAATCTCATGCCGAAGGATGTACTGATCCATCTTACCCGCGGTCAGTTTGCCCGAACCTTCAGTTTTGAGCAGCTCAAGGCGTTTGTAATCAAATACTACCGTCTCTACTGCCGCAACCAGTGGAAACGTGAACGTCTGGCGGTAGGTTTCCATATTGAACAGGACAGTGCTGATCCAAAAACCTTCCGCCGTTTCCCGGTTCTCTCAAACCAGTTCGAAAAACAGCTTGAGGAAATCAGAAATATGGAAAATATAAAGTACTGACATTTCAAAAACATTAACACGATCAAATAAATACGAGCCGTCATTGCAAAATCGTGACGGCCCGTATTTTTTTTTCTTTACATTACTTTAGAATGAAGTAGATTGAGTAATTTTACCCTGGGATTTTACGTATGAGCGCTCACTATATCACTGAAAAAGGACATTGCAGAGTTCTTGGCTCCACCATTGAAGACGGCGGTGTAAACTTTGCAATCTACTGTAAAGCTGCAAAAGAAATGGAACTTCTGCTGTTCAATGACGAAACAGATATGTCACCGGACATCATAAAGCTTTCAGCTGCAGAGCACCGGACCAGTTACTATTTTCATGTATTCGTAAGGGGAATCAAAGAGGGTCAGCTGTACGCATGGCGCGTTGCCAAGGTCTTCCGCAACCACCCGGATCAGCGTTTCGATCCTACCAAAGTACTGCTTGATCCATACTGCAAAAGGATCATCTTTCCGGAGAATTATTCCCGCCGGACAAACATGATGGTGGGCTCAAATCTGCACTGCTGTCCGAAATCTGCAGTAGTCAGCCTTGACTACGACTGGGAGGATGACGTTCATCCTAATACAGCCATGTCGCGTACAGTAATCTACGAAATGCACGTCAAGGGTTTTACCGCCCACCCGAGCTCAGGTCTTGATGAAAAAAAACGCGGCACCTATGCAGGAATAATTGAAAAGATCCCGTATTTGAAGGAGCTGGGGATCACAGCCATTGAGCTTCTGCCGGTATTCCAGTTCGACAGCAAGGTTACCGACACCGATAGACCGAACTACTGGGGATATGATCCTATAAGTTTCTTTGTTCCTCATGAAGCATACAGTTCTGACAAATCACTGCTGGGACCGCTCAATGAGTTCCGAGATCTGGTTAAGGCTCTTCACAAAGCCGATATAGAAATCTACCTGGATGTGGTATACAACCACACTTCCGAAAACGGTGAAGGCGGACCGACCTTCAGTTTCAGAGGATTAAGTAACAGAGAATACTATCTGATCGACGAAAACCACAACTACTCCAATTTCACCGGGTGCGGCAATACCTTCAATGCATCCACCCCGGTATCCAAAAAAATCATTCTGGACAGTCTTCTTTTCTGGTCTCAGGAAATGCATGTCGACGGATTCAGATTCGATCTTGCATCTATTCTGTCACGCGATTCAAAGGGAGTTCCGCAGGCGGAGGCCCCTACACTGCTTGCCATCGATAACGACTACCGTTTTGCCAATACCAAAATCATAGCTGAAGCATGGGATGCGGCGGGTCTGTATCAGGTGGGAAGCCTGCCTGGTGACCGATGGCGCGAATGGAACGGACAGTTCCGCGATGTGGTAAGAAGATTTATCAAAGGGGATCCGGATCAGGTAAAGACGCTAGCGCACAGAATAATGGGAAGTCCGGACATTTATTCCTCTTTCTCCTTCGATCCCTACAAGAGTCTTAACTTCATTACCTGCCACGACGGTTTTACCCTGTGGGATCTGCTGTGCTACAACCGCAAACACAATGAAGCCAACGGGGAGGATAACAGGGACGGTTCCGACTACAACTTCAGCTGGAATCACGGTTTTGAAGGGGAAACCCAGGATAAGATCATCAATGATCTGCGACTTAAACAGGCCAAGAACCTGATGGTTCTTAATATGCTTTCCCTAGGCACCCCGATGATTACCATGGGTGACGAGATCCTGCGAACCCAGCATGGAAACAACAATGCCTACTGTCAGGATAACGAAATATCCTACATGAACTGGAATCTGAATGCCAGACAGAAGGAAATGTTTGAATTTGTAAAGAAGCTATCCAACGTTCATTCCAACAATTCCAAAATTATGAACTTCAATATCTTTACCCTGGAAGACAACATACGCTCAAACAAATTCTGTCTGCACGGAGTCAAACCGTATCTGCCGGATTTCTCCTATGATTCCCACACCATCGGTATGACTTACTATTCCGTAACCAGAAAAGTATTTGTCTATATGTTTGTCAACGCCTACTGGAAGGAAATCCCCCTTGAGCTGCCGAAAATTCCTAATACCAATATCAATACCTGGTACAAGGTAATCGACACCTCGATGCATACACCTTTTGATCACAACATTGAAGCTAAAGATCAGGTTAAGGTTACCGGAACTTTTACCGTTCCGCCGAGATGTTCGGTGGTATTTCTGTCGGAAAATAAAGATATGCTTGTATAACGAAACAACGGTAATACACTGCTGCTTACACATACTACAGCAACAGAAAACGATCTATGAAAGGCATGATTAACATCATGCCCTTTTTGTTTTCCGGAAAAACAATTCATGCTGTACCTGCAAAACTGGCATGTTTTTTTCATGCATAAAATAAACATAAGTTTTTCAGGAATATAAAAAGTAAATGGCAATATACGTAGCAACCAATACAGCATCAATTACGGCACAGCGGCATCTCGGCGTGTCAACCCGCGCTTTGGACCGAAGTTACCAGAATCTGTCGTCAGGGCTGCGGATCAATAGTGCCAGGGATGATGCCGCAGGTCTGCAGATTTCGGATCGATTAACCAGCCAGATCCAGGGACTTGAACGGGGAAACCGCAATGCGCTAGACGGAATTTCAATGCTGCAGGTGGCCGAAGGCGCACTTGATGAAATCACCAATGCGCTGCAACGCATCAGAGTACTTGCCATCCAGTCGGCCAACGGAACCAATTCATCCGCAGAAAGAGCGGCACTGCAGGAGGAGGTTTCCCAGCTTTCCCAGGAAATCAACCGCATCGCGGACAACACCTCCTTCGGCGGGAAAAAAATCCTTAACGGTGAGCATGATTTCAAACTTGCAAACACAGGCACAGCGGACAACCCGACCATTACCGTACGGGCAACCATGATTTTCCCGTCCGGAGCAAATCATGCCGCCCAGGGTGTCATCGATAAATACCATGAAGAGCACAAATACTCGTTTCAGGTTGGTGCAGACTCCTATCAGACCATAGATGTAAAGATGGGGATGGAATATACCGGGAATCTGACACACTATGATGAATACGGACGGTACCAGTGTGACTACAGCGCCTACGGTTCAAATGTTGCAACACTGCTTGGATTCGATCTGTGCTCACTTTATCTTACCGGAAACAGTCCGAATACCGCCACCACCAGGGTAATTGACAGCAGCGCACCGCTGAGCGATCACACCACCGGTTTCACCGTAGGCGGAGATCAGAAGGTTGCCCTCGATGTTTCTACCTACCAGTCGGCACAGAAGGTAATAGATCTTGCCAGCAGCTATATTCAGAAAATTGACAGTAAAAGAGCAGAATTCGGAGCGTCCCAGAACCGGATGGAGTCTGCTATTTTCAATCAGGAAAATGTTATAGAAAATGTCAGTGAAGCAAGAAGCAGGATCCGGGATACCGACTATGCAGCTGAAGTTGCCCGCATGACCGAGCAGTCGATACTGCAGCAGGCCGGTACATCAATTCTTACCCAGGCAAACACCCTGCCGCAGATTGCCATGACACTTCTGTCGGAAATCTAACCATTCAACGCCGAAAAATCAGTTTTTTCTGTTTTGATCCTTCAATATTTCCAGTGCGCCGGTAATCATGTGTCCGCGCAGTTCAGCAAGAGTGACCACCTTTTTGGAAACCGGGATCGGTCTGACCGCCTTTATAGTCATATAGCCAAGACGGGTTGAATAAATTCCGGCGGCAAGTCCCTGTCCGACAGCCGAGCTCAATTTTGCAAAAGTTTCGGCACCGAGTGAATCCATCAGCGCATCAGTTGCAAGATCAGTAAGACCGATAAAGACAATATTCTTTATGATTTTACGGTAAAGCTGCAGTCGTCCCCACAGACCGCAGTGATAGCCGTAGGTTTCGGCAACCTCGCGGATCATACGCAGAGATCTGGCAAAGGTAAAAGCCATATCCAACCACGCAATCGGACTTAAAGCGACCACTACCCCGTTCTCTCTTGATCTTCGGACCACTATTTTTTTTGCTTTGCGATCCTGCTCGCTCAGCATGGTCTGTTCATAGATTTCAAACACTTCCGACGGAGCAAAATGAGGCTGAACCTTTTTCTCAAAATTCTTAAAACTCTGCTCACTCAAGTTGTTGACATTCCTGTACATTTCTCTGCAGAGATTTATGGCATCCTGGCCGTTACCCTTTTCCAGAATTGATTTAAGCTTGATCCGGCTGGTTTCACTGTTTTTAAGTTTCCATACAGAAGTAAGCTCTTTGAACAGAGTTGTCAGCACAAACCCCATCACCACGGTAATACCGAGGGACCATAAACCGCCTGCCAGCAGACTCTGCGTAAAAGCAGACGTCAGCAGCTGGTATACCTGCAGTCCGCCCAGGACAACCACCAGCAGCAGGATCCACAGTAGCGGACTGCTCCAGAACCTGGTCGGAGTTGTTTCCTCGTACGGTTCATCGGCATAATCATCGATTTCCACCGTGGTCATCTCAGAAACATCAATATCCACGGCTGAAATTTCCTTTGAATTTTCAGGCTCCTGATCAAGTTCAAATCCCTTTTTGTAGGAAAACGATGTTCCATTCTGCTCTGCGGTAACCGTTTCCGATCTTACTTTCTTCTCCTCAGGTTCACCGTCGAGTTCAAAACCGGCTTTATAAGGACTCATAGCTTATCCCCCAGAATGTACTGCAGCAAAATATCCATATTCATGTTCGGGATCAGTTCTCCGCTGTCAATTCTCGGCGGCTTCAGTTCCCTGAATTTAAAATACTGCTGGTAGGCCTCCATACTTTCCTGCGACCAGTTAGGCGGGATCTCACCGGGATAGTATGGTTTATCATCTTCATAATCAGTGCACAACACCTGAATATTCTCACCGTTGTAATTTACCATCTTGCACTTTGAAGCAGCTATCGACGACAGGACCATATACTGACAGTTGATCCCGTCCCCCCTTACCTTGCGGGAGGCGGAAGTTACCATGGATTTAAGCAGACTCAGCAGATTCTTCTGTTCATCAATGGTGATCTGATCAGCCTTGGTTGCGGCAAAAATAACCTTGTCGATGTTCGGGCTGAACAGTCTGGTCAGGATATTATTGCTGCCGTAATTAAAATTATTAAGCAGAACTTCAAAGGTATCATTGATATTATCAAACGTTTCACGGCCTCCTTTAAGTGCCTTGAAACAGTCGATCAGGATAATCTGCCGGTCCAGTTTTGAAAATGAATCATTGTAAAATTTTTCCACAATCTGGGAACGGTAGGCCTCATAGCGGGACTTCATAATCCCGTACAGCGAATTCCTGCTCTCCCTCTGCGGTTCAGGACGCTCCCACAGCCACGGAATAAATTCGATTATCGGTGCCCCATCAAGATTTCCCGGAAGAACAAAGCGGCCAGGAACTATCAGAGCAAAGCCGTGCTGTTTACATTCCCTGAGCCACTGAACATAGGCATCCACCGCTTCCTTCAGGTTTTTCTGGTTCAACGGTTCATCAGGTCTCAAAATTTTTCCGAATTCAAGCAGCGGTGCCGTAGATGAGATCACCGAAGTCAGTTTTCCTACCTGCTGCCTCATTCTGGCACTGAATTCCTCATAATCCATATTCAGCAGCATTAAATCCATCAGCCATTCTCCGGGATAATCCCAAATATCAATGTAAATATTGCGATGTTCCCCGGGGACGTAAAAACGATCATCCTTGTAACGGATCTCGAGCCGGATTTCACTGATATTGTCGGTAGGTTTCGGCCAGCAGGGATTTTTCTGAAACAGTGCATCACAGCATTCATAGTAAGGGAAAACAGGAACTGAAAGATCATGATTCTGCACCATTCCGCCGTAATAAATACCTGATTTTTCATAGGCTGTGAAACGGGACAGTCTGTCTGACATGCCCTCACTGCCGAAATTAAGTACAGTATTAACCAGCGAGGTTATAAAAGCAGTCTTACCGCCTCTGGACAGTCCGGTAACCCCGATCCTGATTTCCTTGTCAAACAGACGGTTGACACCGTCGCTGACGGTATCGGTAATACTGTTAAAAATATTTTCAAACATCCACTAATTCCAATTTTCAACACTCACCGGATTATTATATACAATCACGGTACAATCATGATATGTCTGCTGTTCAAAACTTGAAATTCACCGGGAGGAAGAACTGTAATCCTCAAAAATTAATCAGATTAACAAACATTGTATTTGTAAACGCTCCATAATAACCTTTGATGCTATTTAAGATTGTTTAAAATCACCAATCCAGCCTTTTCGCTTTTCAATAAGCCTTAACTTTTTATAGGAA
>ONPL01000122.1 GCA_900319705.1 uncultured Pseudomonadota bacterium
GCAGCAATAAAAAACGGCAACGGAGCAAAGCCGTCACCGGTTAATATTTTTAAACAGTGGATAAGCGGAAGATTACTGAATGAACAGACCTACCTTCAGATCTTTTGCGTGATAGATTTCCTCGCCGTCCACCAGCACAGTGCCGTCAGCTATACCCATGATCAGTTTTCTTTCAATCACTCGTTTGAAGTCAATGCGGTAGGTTACCTTTTTTGCGGTAGGTTTAACCTGACCGGAGAATTTAACCTCTCCCACACCGAGCGCACGACCGCGGCCCTGACCGCCGCGCCATCCGAGGAAGAATCCGACCAGCTGCCACATTGCATCAAGACCGAGACATCCAGGCATTACCGGATCACCGGGAAAATGACAGCCGAAGAACCATAAATCAGGATTGATATCAAGTTCGGCCTCGATGAATCCCTTGTTGTTGGCACCGCCTTCCGAGCTGATGGCAATGATCCGGTCAATCATTAACATATTAGGAGCAGGGAGCTGACTGTTGCCGGGACCGAACAGCTCACCGCGGGAGCAGGCAAGCAGATCCTCTTTACTGAAACTATTAACCCCGCGGGCTGCCAATGAATTTGCAAATGTTGTATTTTCCAATTTTAGATCCTTACTCTCAGTGTAATTATAATATGTCCGCACCAGAACAGCCGGAACCTCATTCGTACTATTATAACAGAAAATCCCGATTGACTTTGTGCATCCGGTTAAATATCCACCGATAAATCAACACTGTCAGCCGAAAATTCTGCTCCAGAAACCAGCCGGTCTGCCGTTCATGATCTCAATACGCTCCTGGATCCTGCCGAACAGAGTTTCAGGCTCATCCACAGAACCGGCCGGAATGCCGGTAAGCAGTTCCAGCGTTTCAGCCAGGGTATCCACCACATAGATACTGAAGCGTTTTTCCCTTACCGCCTCCATGACCTCATCAGACAGAATAAGCTGGTTGACATTGGTGGACGGAATAATAACACCCTGTTCACCGGTTATGCCCTGAATACTGCACACTCTGAAGAAGCCTTCAATTTTCTCATTAAGACCGCCCACAGGCTGGACATGACCGAACTGATCAAGGGCGCCGGTTACCGCCAGGGACTGGTTGATCGGAGCATTGGCAAGAGCTGACAGTACGGCACACAGACCAGACAGAGATGCACTGTCTCCGTCAACCTCGCTGTAGGACTGTTCAAACACCAGATTAATGGTAAAGGGCAGTGAATCGTTGCGGGCAAAATTGTTGGAGATATAGCCGTTGATAATCATCATCGCCTTCTGATGGATCTGACCGGCAAGATTTGCCTTGTGTTCAACGTCGTAAATATCGCCTTCGCCGGCATGAACCGTAGCAGTAATTCTGAGCGGTTCCCCGAATTCAAAATCGGTGCCGGAGGTTGATACCACGCTCATTCCGTTGATCTGACCGATACATTCACCCTTTGTGGCTATGAGCATCTGATGCTCACGGTACATCTTGGAGGATTCCTCAACCGCATAGTTGGATCTGAATTCCCGTTCCCTGAGTGCAGCTTTGACATCCGCTGCGGTAACAGTTTCATGCTCCTGCTCCCAGGCGATATCATGAGCCAGTTTCATGACAGCGGCGATTCTGGTCTCTACAATTGAAAACTCGGTTCTTGTCCCGCACTGACGGGAGGCGTAATCACATATAACCGAAACAGCATCTGCAGTAAAATCACTGAGTTCGTAGGATTGTCTGATGTAACTGAGGAAACCTACAAATTCATCGAGGCGGTTTGAATCGATGGTCTGCACCAGCTCAGACTTGAGTTCAATATTTTCAATCGCATCAATATCCAGCGCATAGAAGTCACTGATATCGATATAGTCACCGACCAGCACCAGGTTGAGATTAATCAGAGTAGGTTCAGGTTCAAAGAAAGGTACCAGATTGCTGTTTTCCTGGTAGTTGTTTTCCCAGTCCAGCACCCCCTGGGCAATCGCATTGGACAGTTTGTACCACAGCCCCGGCTGGCGGACCAGCTCGGAAATCGGCAGGATCAGATAACCTCCGTTGGCGCGGCGTACCAGCCCCGGTTCAAGCAGATTCTGGTTGGAATACACGGTACCCTGTTCAGTCAGATAATTGACTTTTCCAAACAGACTGTACCAGTTGAGATCACGTCCGTAGATAACCGGAACAGTATTTTTCTGATGTGAAACCATCAGATTAATAATCACATCATTGGCAAAGGGCTGCTCATTGGCAACATGGACTGAAAGATCGGAAAGATAGGAAGCAAGCCTGTCATTGCCTGCCTGGTGCTTCATGATGTTTTCAACAATCGTCTCGCTGTCAAAATGCTTGAGCAGATTTTTCAGCAGAGTGCTTACCTTTTCGCAGAACTCCGGACCGGTTCCAGGCTCAAGTTCAAGACAGATCGGTCGCTGAGGGTTGACCAGATTCTCGGCATAACAGAGATCGAAAATAGGTCGCTGGTGCAGCGGAATTTTCGGATTGCTGATCAGCTGGGTAACCACATCTTCATAATCAATTCCGGGATATCCCTCAAGAATGATTATCTGGCTTTTATTCTGGTTGGCCGGACTGCCCAGTCGTGAAAAAGCACTCAGAACGCGGGGCTGAAGAGAAGAGTAGTTTACCGGATCAACCTGCGAAAGCAGTTCGAATCCGAATCCGTATTTATGATTCAGATCTTCGTAGTTAAGTTTATTCACTGAAATACCCTAAAAAGTAAAAATTACCATTTTTTCTTTGGCTGGAACAGTTCGTCGAGTTCATCACTCCCGGATTTCTTGAGCTGCTGCATATCCTGCTTGTTGATTTCAGCAATCTCGGCATTCACAGCGTCATTAATCTGATGCAGCTCCTCCAGCTTTCCTTCAAGCCAGGCATCAGGCTTGGTTACAGATTTTATTACCTGGGTACCCATGGTTATCAGCTGTTTGCAGGTTCCCCACTGACGGGCATTCTTGGCATTTTGAAGGTGTGAAAAGAGGCTTGTTACATTGACTTTAGTCTGAAGTGATTCAAGGCGTGAATCCTCGGCAAGAAACGCGTTGGGATCAATCTTGCCGCGGTTGTGTTCGATTCTCAGCAGCTTGCGCAGTTTCTTGATGCACTTAAGCATCTGTATGGCCTGAGGGTCATTGGCAGGAACCACAAAAGGGTTGTCCTCCCCGGTAGTGTAATTTTTGGTAACAAAATCAATCTGTTTCTTGATATCTGCCGTACGGGTTCTGACTGAATTGAGGGTCGGATTGCATTCAAGAATTCCATTAAGCGAACTGAGTATTCTGTTCTGAAGCATCAGAACAAGTGTTTTTGTGTATGGAAGATGATTCGGATTAAGCAGTAGCTCATCCGTTTCACTTATCAGTTCCTTGTATCGTGCAATTTTTCTCTTCCGCTCGCGATCCTGTTCTGTTTTGTAATTTGAATACAGCGTGTAAACAACAAATGACATGAACAGAATGGCAAACAGTAATACTATGTATATCATATCAAACCTTTTTTACATTCTGCAGGCAGACGGGGATTTTACAAAAATCCGGTTGCATTGCTGTTTATCAATCAAAATCCGTGCCACCATATAGAACCACTTATAATTATTATAAACAATAATGCGATTAAATAAAGCTATAAGCATTTATAAGTAGGTTGTATTGTGATCACATGCGCTTTTATCCTTTAAAAACAGCGCTTTATTCAATATATTCTGAAGACGGAGGCCCTCTTCAACGGTCCTTCATCTGTGACATCAGATAATCGAGCAGAGCAGTGCAGCCGCGGGTAAGATCCCTGTAGGTCAAATCAAAATCACCAGTATACCAGGGATCTGACACATCACGGGGTGAATCGGTAAAATCGAGCAGACGGCGGCATTTATTGAGCGGATCAGAGCCAATGATACGAAGAAGATTGCGCCGATTATGCTGATCCATATAAACTAGATAGTCATATTTGTCATAATCATCCCTGCATACCTGCACAGCACGGTGATCATCAAACGGTATGCCGTTCAACCTTAGTTGTTCAGCAGCAGGAGGGTAAATCGGATTACCGCGGCCACGATAAATTTCTTCTGTACTTGTTGCAGCGGAACCAACAGTAAATTCACCGGAAAGCCTTTTTTGATTTACAAGATTTTTGAAAATAAACTCAGCCATCGGAGATCTGCAAATATTGCCGTGGCACACGAAAAGCACCCGAATTGTCATTGTTGATTGTCCAGAATTGCCGGAGATTGCCCATGTCTGCAAGGTTTGCCGGCTCTCAACCTATGCAGAACTGCCTTTCGCAATATTAACAGAAATGACGAAAATATCCAAAATACTGCCTTTTGTGTACACGAAAAGTAGTCAAATCGTAGTCAAAATCCGGAGGCTGACTACCCGGATATTTTTAATACGCTCGAATGTGATTATGTGTAAAATGTCATGACGACATCTTCATAAGCTTTATAGAGATTGTGATCTCAGTGAATTCACTATCTTTTATGTTTTCAGGCCACGGAGATAGTTGCGACACTGTCGCAACTATCTCTGCTAGTGTTCCATCTCATTCATTTTTATAATCATGCCGGTAAATACAACCACCGGCATGTTGCCCCTCTTATTGAGATTTTTTCTCTCTGAGTTTATCTCTTTGTTCTTTGCAATGTTCTATATCAGGGTAAAGACTTTTCAATTTCACTCTTGATGTTTCATTGGTAAATTGCCAATTAATTTTAGTCGGTTCCTGATCATATTTATCATTCTATTCTTCTATTTAAACATTGTTTTGTCATTATGTTTATGCCGATTTCAGCTATGCAATAATGGAAAGAATATACAAGATAAAAATATAGAAAGTAAAGTTAATTGGAAAGGTAATATTTACCATTTCCTTATTGGTTATTTAAAATTTAATTAGGCTTGCTTTCCACATGTACTTATCCAATTTTTTATGAATGCTTGACATATATGTTTGCATCTCTAGCTTCTTTAATATTAGTTTTACTGTTAAGAGCTATTAAAAATTCTATTACCGAAAAATGAAAAAAAATTAATTTTTGGGAATTTGTGATACAATTTTTATTGAGGTAAGCAAATATGGATTACATTTTACGAAAAAAATATCTTTCACAGCTGATAGAAGTAAAGAATACACAAGACGTTAAAGTCATTACAGGAATACGAAGAAGTGGAAAGTCTGTTTTGATAGAAGAATATGCTGACTATTTGAAAGAAAATGATCAAAATGTAAATTTAGTCATTATTCGCCTTCAAGAATTAGATTTTGAGGAGTTGCTTGAATATCATGCTTTGAATAGCTATATATTAGCGCATCATTTGCCTGCAAAAAACAATGTATTAATCATTGATGAGGTCCAACTCTGTGAGAACTTTGAGAAAGTTATTAATAGTATTCATTCAAAGAGAATTTATGATATTTATATTACAGGTTCTAATGCTTTTTTACTTAGTTCTGATTTAGCAACACTTTTTACAGGAAGAACTATAGAAATAAAGGTGTTTCCATTTTCATTTCATGAGTATCTTCTTTACTTTAATGACAACAAATCACTTGAACAATCTTTTGATGATTATGTTAAAACTGGTGGAATGTCAGGTTCGTATGTTTATTCTACTGAAAAGAAGCGATATGAATATGTCCATGATATATATGATACTATACTCCTAAGAGATCTTGTTCAGAAATATAAAATTAGAAATAAATCCGAACTTTTGCAGATTGCAGAATTTATGATGGATAATATTTCAAATATTTGTTCACCGAATAGTATCTGCGACGCTTTAAATAAAGACAATAGTGATATTACACGTAAAACAGTTTCGAAGTATATTGAATATCTAGAAAAGGCTTTTGTATTTTACGAGGTTAAAAGATACGATCTTAAAGGTAAGAAATATTTAGAGAGTAGTAAAAAATATTATCTTTGTGATGCAAGTTTTAGGTATGCAGTCAATGGTATAAGAAATATGGATTTCGGAAGAGTGTATGAAAATCTAGTATATCTAGAATTGATTCGTCGAGGTTTTGAAGTTTATATTGGAAAATTATATAAAAAAGAAATTGATTTTGTAGCTCAACGACATAATGAAAAGATATACATTCAAGTAAGTGATAATATTTCTGATGAGAATACATTTGAACGAGAATATTCACCATTGTTGGCTATTAAGGATGCATATCCAAAGATGATTATAGCGAGAACTCATCATGAACCATACGATTATCAGGGAATTAAAATTGTAGATTTGCCACAGTGGTTGTGTGATGTGGATGAAGAATGATGCATATTAAGGAGTCTATATTACAAGTTTCACTTTGGTGATTTTAGTGGAATGAGGACTATTTTTTGGCCTTATTCCATTTTTCCTTATTTATATTTTGGAGCTTTGTGCTATCTATACAAATCATCAATTGTTAACAAAATTACACCATTAGCATTTTCCTTAACATAGTCAGTATAGCCACTTAAAGAAAACATGCACAATAGAGGCGTCTTACTTTTTATATAGCGAGTTTTTTCTAAGAAACTTTCAAAGGTTTCTTTGTCAACTTTTTCGTTTTTAAATTTGCATTCACCAATAAGCAGAACATCTTTTTCATATGTTCCAAGGATATCTATCTCAATCTGCTTTGGTTTTCCTGTATTATCCAAAATAGTTTTTTGAAAGTTATTAATTTCGGTAATCATTGGATAACCATCTTCACCAGATTTTATAAAGAGGTACTCCTTACATATTTTTTCAAATACGTTTCCCATAAAATTATGAAGTTGACCAGATACAGATTCATGGTAATACTTTTCACCTTTACCAATATTGATTAGACTGATAACTCTGTTAACATACCTAAACCAAAATACCAACATGGAATCGTTCAAAACATAATATGGATTTTTACCAATTCGTTTTTCAATAATCTCTGCTTTTTGTAACATTTTTAAAGGATAGGAAATATCATCCATTCCAACATAACTAGCTATTTCACTATTTTTAGTATGTCCTGTTGCTATAGCAGATACAATAGAATTGTAGAGTGCTGGATTTTGTTTTTCATTTGCAACAATGGTTTTAACAAGTTCCTCTGTAAAATATCCACCAAAAGCAAAATATTCGTCGATAATATTACGTTCTAGAGTTTTTTGGTCATTAAACAGCTCAATATATTTTGCTACACCATTAGTTAAACCGTAAACTATAGCCTTTTCTTCAGGACTGTATAGTTGCACAAATTCTGCTGTATCTCGATAATTAAATGGTTGTAACTTAAGTTCAAAACTAGCTCTTCCATGTAATGGTGCTGATTCAGCTAAAACTTCATCTTTCATGAAAGAAACTAAGGAACCACATATTACAAAATACAATTTTGTATTCTTCCAAGTTTTATCAACTATTTTCTGGAGTAAAGAAGTGATATAAGGACATTGCTTTGCTAAATAAGGGTATTCGTCAATGAAAAATATTATTCGTTCATCTTTTGCTTTCTTGCCGATAAATTCAAATAATTTTTCAAAACTTGGAAAATTAACCATGCCAATCATTTCAGGTGCCAATTCATCAAGAACAGTCTCTGTCATAATTGATAGTAGTTCTTTTTCACTTTGTTCAACTGATGTAAATGATATGCACTTGCTTTTTTGTCTGCGCATAAACTCATTAATGAGTTCAGTTTTTCCAATACGTCTACGACCATATAAAACTATCATTTGAAATTCGTCGGAATCAAATTTCTTTTGCAAAATATTTAATTCTGCAACTCGGCCTCTAAATCCTCTCACTATATATCTCCTTATTTAATAAATTAGATTTTACCGAAATTAATCTAGCCTAAATGTATTTAGCCTAAATCAATTTAGGTAAACTGTATTAAGTTTATTTTACGTCACAATACGAATTTATACACGTGAATTTTTCTCAAATTCCTACCTCAAGTTTCCCAGAAGTTTTTCTAGGCTAAGCCATTGTACCACCTAGTGTTCCATCTCAGTCATTTTTATTATAAAAATGACTGAGATGGAACACTAGTCGTATATTTATAATACAATTATGTGCAGGTATGAAAAAAGCCCATGACGTAATGGTCATGAGCTTGTTTATTTCAATGAAGATTTAGTGAAGATAGCTTATCATTTGCACCGGATGTTCACTGTCTTGTGTATACTGAAATTTTCTAAAGCCATACTTTTCGTACATAGTAATCAACTTATTATTATCTCTACATTCGACCAAAAGTGTACTGAAAATAATAAGTTCACTTGCTTTAGTAATGATATCAAAAGCATGGCTCATAATATCGTCAATTCTTATGTTTGATCTAAAATTGCAATCAATAAATTTACCTAACTGTGCTATTAGCACTGTGTGGAAACAGTTTCTTCCTTTATCAAAGCCACAGAAAATTTTCTTTCTTTTGCTCTTTGAAATCTCAGTATTAAACTCAATGGACTTATGAGCCAACGAGAAATACCCTTCAACAAAAAAACTGTCATTGTTGATATTTGAACTATCTTTTTCTAGCAAATCTTCATTAAGAATTAAATATGTAGTACAAAGACAGCGCTTTTCAAAATCGATGGCTTTAAACCGTAAAAAATCCTCAATATCTTCATCTTGCGAGCATCTGAATTTATTGAGGATTACTTTTACGTTATCTAAACCTAAACTATCGATTACTTCTGATAGCTTGATAAGTATTTGCTTAATTTTTTCTTACCCTCTTCATAAGAATTGTTAGAAGTTAAATTTCTTGGTTTTTTTTCTAACATTTTTTTAGAGGCTTTAAGAGCTTTAGCAAGAGCAAGACATGTTTCTTCGTCTTGGATTACAAATCTTTTTGTAATAGATGATGTAGCCATAGCATACCCCCTAATCGTACTTACTTATATTATGAATCTTTTTTGGGGAAAAGCAAGTTTTTGTGAACCGCATAGAAAAAAGCCCATGACGTAATGGTCATGAACTCATTTTTCTAATTATTTTCTAAGCCTGCTGTTTAGGAACAAATTCTATTTTAAGAGTCATTCCCATTCCGTCAGCTAGCCTTTTCAACAGATTCAGTGATGGATTTCTAGTACCATTCTCAATTTTACTAATATCTGCCTGATTAATTCCAGAACGCTCAGAAAGCTCCTTCTGAGTAAGGTTTTGGGAAATTCTTGCATCAACTATGGCCCTAATCACATCCATTTCAGGTTGAATTGCTTCATATTCTTTTCTGAATTCAGGATCTTGCAGTTGCTCGTTGAGCATATCATCGAACGTTATCATAATTTTCCACCCTCGTAATATAATCAGATCTTCTTTTTTTAGCCAGTTCTATTTCCTCCGGCGGCGTCTTTTGTGTTTTTTTCACAAAACCATTAGTAAGTACAATCTGTCCTTTATAATAGAAGAAATATAGCACTCTAGTGATATTGCTTCCGACCTTGCAACGTAGTTCAAATATTCCGTCATCAAGATGTTTACTATAAAGTTCTCTAAGTTGATTCCCTTTTTCTTTTAGAATTCCAATCAAACCATACATTTTTGCTCTCATTTTTACATCTAACGAGTTCAAGAAGTCTTTGATTGGTATATCTCCGTTTTCTTTTTGGTATGGTACAACTGTAAAATTTGTCATCTATCTCCCTCTAATTACTATTATATGGCATATATGCCATATTACAAGTTTTTTTTAGTTATTGAGAAGTTTTTCAGAAAAAGCCCAAACTTCAGTGGAGTTTTTTTTGATGGATTTAGGTAGAAGTTGCTGATATAGTCTGTGATTTATAGGGATATGAATTTAAGATCAAAAATAAAGAATTGAGAGAACAATCATGGCTGAAAACAATGAAAATATAAAAATCACTGTTGTTGAAAAAAGAGGAAAACGTGGGTGTGACTATGGTCACCGCGTTGGTGATATTTATGATTATGCCAAGGACGCAGGAAGGCTGTGCCCCTGGATGCTGACTGTTGCCAATATGTACATTTCAAAACTTAAGGATGGGCAGACCTTTACCCGTGAAGGACTTCCTGAGAACGCTGTTACATTCTGCTGTCCGGATCCTAGAGTAATGAATATATTTCAGATTGAATATACCGGCAAGATTGAAAAGAACAAGGTTAACGAATAACACGCCATTCTGTTTGACACTAAAAATCCCATGCCAAAATGGTCATGAGCTTAAGTAGATTAGTGGAGGATTGCCTTAGATGTACTTGAACTGACTCTCCATGCTGCGCATGGTATCACGCTCAATGTTATTGATTTCCTTTCTGGCGTCCTCCAGCTCTTTAAGTCTGATTATCTCATCCTTGGCATCGTCAAGTCCCAGGTGCGTGTAGACGCCCATGGTTACTGAGATTTCAGAATGTCCCATGAGGTACTGCAGAGTTTTAGGATTCATTCTTGCTCGGGCCTGATTGCTGCAATAAGTGTGGCGGCATACATGAGGTGTTATTGACGGCATCTGAATTTTGTAGATGTCGTTATACCGCTTAACGGCATGCTGGAACCTGTGCTCCCAGTGCAGAGCCACCTCGGGCATTCCGTCCTTATCCCTTATAAGGAATCCGGCATAACCTTTAACGATAACCTCCGGCAGATCTGTCGGTCTGTTTTCCACCAGGGACTTGAACATCTGATACACTTCTTCAGTCATCGGCAGCTTGCGGGTTCCGGCACTGGTCTTGGTGGGGCAGATGTCGTATTTGCCGGATCTGATCTCTGCACTTGATGATTGATATCGATTATTCGGTTTTCCAGATCTAGATCCTTTAGTGTCAGACCGCAGAATTCCGATATTCGCATTCCGGTGTGAAACAGAATGTAAATAGCCTCATAGTACTTGCAGTAGATGTTGTCGTCATGAATAAATTTAAGAAACTTGTTCATCTGCTCTCTGGTGATGGC
>ONPL01000008.1 GCA_900319705.1 uncultured Pseudomonadota bacterium
CTGTGAAGGGCATGATTTCTGCCAGTGCCGTCTGGATAAAGATTCTTCTGTACCGAATGATGAAGTTAGTAGAGATTCACAGGTTATTGTTCCAAGAGGATTTCCTTATGATGTAAGCAAGCATCCGGGCGGCGGCTGCTATTTTAAATATACGTCGGCTGAAAAAGTAAATGGTAAAATTGAACCGGTTTATACGCTTGTAACCTCCGGATGCTAGCCGATCCGGCGAAGTATTAACCGGAACATTCATTCTGACAGTTTTTTAGACCGGTGCGGGATTGAACCTGCACCGGTTTGTCTTTGTGCAATATCATATTTCTTTAATCCTTGCCCATTTTTTGTTAGTATGTACGGGACTTTTTTTTTACTGTTAAAAAAGTTGATTTTTGATTACCTGCAGGTTTGTGCTGCTTTAATAGAATATGAATTTTTTAGCTGACTATACAAAATTAAACGATTTACTGGGAACAAACAGAACCTGGAAACTGCTGAGGGCTGATCGGGCTCCCATGATTATTGCTTTCCTGAAAAATCTGTTTGCCAATGAAACTGAAGTTCCCTACGGTACCGCCAGAGCCAATCTGATTGAATTTCTCAAACAGATTGAGCCGGAACTGGAGAAGGAAAATTTTGAAAACATTGTTACTTCAAAAAGTTCCGATCTTCTAAGAGAGTGGATTAACAACGGCTGGCTGACCGAACTCAACAACTGTATCACTCTGACAGATTCATCCCAGCGGGCGCTGGATTTCTGTAATCTGCTGGTGAACCGTACGGTTAATACCTCTGCAACCCACCTTCAGATTTTCTTAAATGAACTTCAGCAGCTTTATGTGAGGATCGGTATTGATAAAAAGGCCAAAACATCAGAACTTATCAAGCAGAAAAAGGAACTTGAAGAGGAAATCAGACTGATCCGCGAGGGACGCCAGATCCCGTTAACCGAACCGCAGAAGAAGGAGCGCATCCGCACTCTTTATGATCTGGCAAGCCGTCTGCCGCGGGATTTCCGTAAACTGGAGGAGGAAACCAGGGAAATCGACCGCAGGATCCGTGTCCGCATGATCGAGGAGAACACCACCAAGGGAAATCTGCTCAAGAGGGTTCTCAAGGAGGAGGCAGAACAGCGACAGACCGATTACGGCTCAGCCTACGAGGGCTTTTTCAAGATGCTCTGCGACAGTGAAGTTGTTGACAAATTCAAAAGTCAGATGGCTTTTGTCCTTTCCCAGCCGATCGCGCAGTATCTTAATAAAAACGAGATTTCATTTCTCAAGAAAATGATCCCGGTGCTGCTGTCTGAATGTCAGCATGTACAGGATGTCCGCAGCAGGATAGATGAAAATCTGCGTATGTATGTGGAAAGTTCCGATTTCCAGGAAAACCGCACGGTAACGGAACTTCTTTCCAAACTCGAACGTTTCGGTGTAATGCTTAAGGATACCACCTCCAATCTGCAGAGGGAGCGTCTTGATATTAAACTTGAAGGCGGCGGTATCAAGGTCTGCTCAATTGAAAACTTCCGTATCAAACGTCCTGACGAGATTACCGACTATTCCGGAGTTCAGGAGCACCAGAATTCATCCGTGATCAGCAATCATATTATCAAGAGTCTTGATACGGTCCGCATCAAGGATGTAAGGGATTCGATCAGACGTACCCTGGGCAGAGCATCATCCATGACGGTTGCCGAGATTATATCCAGGAATAAAATTTTATACGGTCTGCAGGAGGTGGTTGCATATGTTCGTGTAGCCAATGAACTCAAGGCAGAACTTGATCAGAGTCAGAATGACCAGATAGAGGTGAAGGATTTCCGCAATCCTAACAAGATTTTAAGGATTACCATCCCGCGCCAGGTATTGAACAGCCAGAATATGCGGGACAGTGAAAGGGAAACCCTTTAGGAGAATAAACAAGTGACAGATATCAGTAACGAAAATTACAGTGAAAACACCCCTGATAACAGTCAGGGTACTGAACAGAAGGAAAATAATCCCCAGGTTTCAGAGTTCTCTGCAGAGATCCGCAATACCATTATTGAACTTCTGAAACACGGCAGTCTGACTTTTGCAGAACGTCCGAATATGTACAAAACTCTCTGTTCATATCAGAACGAGATTTCCTCATACCTTAGAAATATCAATATCCTGCTGGCCCATAACGAGGAGATGGGGGTTGCCTATATCAAGAATCTGTACCGCGAAGAGGAGGCGGCACAGCAGAAGACCGATGATATTCTGGAGGAGCAGGATGATTTTGACGATGATTCACATTTAATCAGCTCCCGCACCCTGTCTGAGTTTGATTCCATAGTGATTCTGGTGCTGCGCAAATACTATCATGAACGGTACAACAGCGGTGAAACGAATGTCTTTCTGGATGTAGATCAGATCAGCAGTCTTCTGATCCCGTACGTCGGCGTGGCAAACTCCGCCACCAGAACTATTGAAAAAATCAACGGAACACTGACTAAACTTCAGGAAAAACGCCTGATCCGCAAGGAAAGCGGAAATTTCGGCGACCGTGTGGAGGTTCTTCCGCTGATCCGCTTTGTAATCAACGCAGAATTTATGACTCAGCTGCTGGAGGAATATCATAATAAACTGCTTACCCGCTACACCGAGGAAGAACTGGAAAAAGTTATGAAAGCTGCTGAACAGGAGCAGGAACAATGAGAGATAAACAGATAGATATGTTTGAAGATCCGAATATCGAGGATCAGATTAAACTGGCGACCCTGACCGTTTACAACTGGGGTTCCTTCAACGGCCTTCATTCAATAAACATTAATCCTGACGGAACCCTGATTACCGGTGAAAACGGTGCGGGTAAATCAACCATTATCGACGGACTGATGGTCCTGCTGTGTTCCGCAGGCCGTGTAAGCTTCAATATGGCCGCCGCCCAGGGGGATAAATCAGACCGTTCCCTGGTGTCATACATGCGCGGAAGCTACGGACGCTTCGAGGATGAATCCGGTTCCAGTGCGAAAAATCTGCGTAACGGTACTGTGGCCACCGTGCTCAAGGCAACCTACAAACATACCGCCAGCGATCGCATCGTGGTTCTGCTGGGGGTGTTCTATATCAACGGAAGCAGCAATCAGCTTTCCGATGTAAAGAAAATATATGTTATTTCGGAATCGGATATTTCCGTGAAGGAGGCTTTGAATCATTTCTCCAACAATGACACCCATTCCCTGAAGGCATATCTTAAAACCTTCAACCGGTGTTATGTATGCGATGATAACTTCAAGGAATACGAGGCACACTACAAGAATCTTCTCAATATCGAAAACAGTAACGCACCGGCGCTGCTGTCACGTGCACTCGGTCTAAAGAAGATCGACGATCTGACCGAACTTATCCGCAAACTGGTGCTGGAACCCGGTGAAATCAAACAGGATGCGATGAATACCGTAAAACAGTTTGACGATTTGAAAACCACCCACCAGAAGCTGCTGGATGCCAGAAAGCAGGAGGCTGAGCTGGTTCCGCTTCGTGATACCCACATCGAATACCAGCGCACTGTGGAAAAGAGGGCTCTTTTTGACGAGGCGCGCAGTGAGCTCGACTGTTTCGTTTCCGGTTATGCAATTGAGCATTATGAAAAGGAAATGAAGGATTTCAACAGCGAGATGGAAGTGGCCACGCTGAAGAAGAAGGAGCTTGAAGATAAAAAGACGGAACTGGAAAACTACCAGAACCTCTGCCATGAAAACTATCTGAAACAGGGCGGTGATGCGATCGAAAAGATTTCATACCAGATCAGCAACACCAAAAGCAATCTGTCCCGCGTGAGTGATGATCTGCGCCGTTATAATGATCTTACCAGAAAGCTCAATCTCAAGGACGGAAGTTCCGAGGAGAACTTTACCGAAAACTTCAAAAAATACGCCCAGCTGCTGGAAGATTACGACAAACTGGAAAGTGAACTGTTTGATCAGCGTGCCAAGATTGTCAGTGAGTCTAAAAACCTTGACGGTAAAATCAAGGATATTACCCAGGAGATCAGACTGCTTGAGGATAAATCCGATTCCAATGTCGACTATCATTACCAGCGTGTAAGGGATGAAATTATCCAGGATTTGGATATCGATCCGTCGGAACTGGTGTTTGCTGCCGAACTTATGGATGTTAAGGAAGAGGAGGCCCGCTGGCAGGGTGCCATTGAAAGAGCTCTCGGCGGTATTCGTCTGACTCTGCTTGTTTCCCAGCATTTCTACCGCGGTATCACAACCTGGGTAAACCAGCGCCATACCGGTCTGCATATCAGAATTCAGGTGGTTGAGCCTGATACCGATTATTCCGTATCTTTCGGAAACCGCGGTTATCTGCAGAAACTCAAATGGAAGAAACATCCTTTCACCAACTGGCTGCAGAACCATCTGCTCAAGCACGATCTGGCCTGTGTCGACAGTGTGGAGGAGATGAATGATACTGAATTCTCCATGACGGTTGAAGGTCTGATCCACCGCAAGGGCGGTTTCTTTGAAAAGAAGGATCTGCGCTCAATCAACGACCGCCACGACTGGTTCCTCGGTTTCTCCAGCAAGGACAAACTGAATCTGCTCAAAAGAGAGCAGAATTTCCTCTCCTCCCAGTTGATCGAACTGCAGTCTAAAGATCTGAAACTGCTGCAGAAGAAGAGAGAATACGATGAACTGAATACCAATATAGTTCTTCTGAACGAATTCAAGCAGTTCTCCCAGATTGACACCCAGTCTCTTGAAAAGGAACTGGCTGCACTGGAGGAACAGCAGAATCTGATCCAGACCAGCCCGGATACCCTTAGACTCAAGGATATATGGGAGGAATCCAAGAAGGCGGTCTACCAGGCAAACCAGGATATTTATCTGTTTGTCGGTCAGATTGCCACTATTCAGACGCGAATTGAAAACTGTGAAAACAAACTCAAGAAATACCGCGAACTCAATCATGGAAATATCTCCAGGGAAATTGAGGAAATTATTCTGAATATTTTCAAAAAAGGTCATGTTACAGTTTCTGCCTGTTTTGAAGATCGCGAAATGGAAAAGACCGCCACCGCATTCAAGTTTGAAATCGATTCTCTTGATGCAAAGGTTAAATCCCTGTTTGCATCTGAAAGAGGTTCCATGAGTTCATTCTATACCGCATGGGCCGATCAGAAAGGATATGAGAATCTCACCCGCGATAATGTTGAAGGGTACCTTGATCTGCTTGATAAAATCCAGAAGGAGGGGCTTCCTGCCCTGGTTGAGGAGTTCAAGGAAAAACTCAATACCGAGGTAACCCAGTCGGTGGCCAGTATCAAGTCGAAAATTGATGCTGAAATTGCTTCGATTGAAGAAAGGATCGGTATGATCAACGAGGTTCTAGCCCGTGCTGAATTCAGGGAAAACTCCTATCTTAAAATTGTAGCCAAGAAGGTTAAATATCCGTTCATTACAGAATTTGAACGCGATGTGGACAAGGTGATGGGAATGCTGCTGTCCGATGATCATGAAAAGAGATTCGAAGCGCTTGAAAAGGTAATCAATACTCTGAATGTGGCTATCAAGAATTCCAACACCAAGGATAACATGCGACTGCTGGATCCTCGTCTGCGTATGTTCTTCGTTGCCCAGGAACTTGATCGTAAAACCAATGAAATCAGAGATGTTCTTGATTCCAGCAGCGGAAAATCCGGTGGTGAAAAGGAGGCGTTCGCAGGCTCCGTGGTTGCTGCTGCCCTGGCCTACGTTCTTACTCCGGCTGATGAATCGGTTCCGTCCTACAGTACCGTGTTCCTCGATGAGGCATTTTCCAATACTTCTGATGCGGTAAGTATCAGGGTTCTGCGCATATTCAAGGAACTCAAACTTCATGTCAACCTGATAACTCCGTTCAAGAATATCGATGTTGCCCGCGACTATGCCCGTTCACTTATAATTATGACCCGTGATGTTTCAAGCCACAACAGTATGGCCAGTGAACTGACCTGGGAGGAATATGATGAACAGCTTAATGCTGCACGCAGCAGGGAACTCGAAGAACTGGGAATCAGGGTAGATGAACAGCAGTAGCGGGATCGGACTGATCGGCTGTTCAGATCCCTGCGGGAAGGATGCTCTTGCAACGGTGGACCGGTTGACGGAGCATCTGAAGTCAGCCGGTCTGAATGTTTTCAGAGCTGATTATCACGGAAGTGATATCGAACCTTTCAGCAGTGAAGCCGCCTGTGCCAAGGCGCAAAAGCTCATTGAGATGTACAAAGATCCCCGGATCGGCATGATTTTTGATATATCCGGCGGAGATCTTGCCAACTCGGTGCTGCCGTATCTGGATTTTTCCGTTATCCGTGCCAGCAGTAAGCCATTCGCAGGTTACAGTGATCTTACCACGCTGGTTAATGCAATCAGCGTGCAGACCGGCAGAACCGGGATCCTTTACCAGATCAGAAATCTGGTTGATCCGGTTTACGGTGATGAGCAGACTGACCGGTTTCTAAGAACGTTCATTTCAGGCTCTGATGCTCTGTTTGATTTTGATTATCAGTTTCTGCATGGCAGTGATTTCTGCGGTGAACTTATGGGCGGTAACATAAGATGCCTGCTTAAACTGGCCGGAACGACCTGCTGGCCTGATTTTACCGGCAGGATCCTTTTTCTTGAGTCCCTCGGCGCTATGCAGCCGCAGTTGATTACTGCAATTGCCCAGCTGAAAATGCTTGGTGTTTTTGAGCAGATCAGCGGGCTGGTTCTTGGAACCTTTACCAGACTTGAATCTGCCGGTGTGCCGGTTTGGGAAATGATCCGCGGTTTTATTCCTGATCGTGTTCCGGTGGTCAAAACCTCGCAGATCGGCCATGGTCACGATTCAAGAGCGCTTAAAATAGGAGGATTCTATTCCTTCCTGCGGAGGAGGTCCGAATAATGCCGGTAAAGAAAGAACTGCTTCATCCCTCGGATATAATTACTGCTGTCCGCGAAAAGGAGTTTGCAGATCTGCGTCATCTGCGTGAACATCTCAGAGGTGAAAGAAAATATCCACTGGTGTTCAAACTCAATCTTCCTAAATCCTCCGATGTTCACGAAGGACTCAGAAATAAAAGTTTTATAACCGGATATACGGATTTTCAACTGGCCTGGAAGAAATTTCCTCATCAGGAAATGATCAGATCCTGTTCGCGCAACTGGCGTCTTGACGGCTGTGATACGGTTCCTGAAGCTCTTGAAATCAGCTGTTTCGGCGATTTGCGTAAACTGCTTGATGCACATCAGAACCGCTTTATTGATCTTGCGGTTAAGAGGGTAGAGCAGCTTTCCCGGGTAGCCGGGGTTGCGGAATCGGCAGTCTTCTATGCGCTGCTTGCACAGCTGGTGGGAACCACCGGCCACGGGATAGAATATTCTCTCAGCGACAGAGAGTTCAGTGATCTTCTGATCCTGCTGCCGCAGCTTCGGGCAGGAATGGGCAGGGAACTGTATCTGCGTTCACTTCCTCTGATCAACATAGATACCAAATATATCGAAAACCATGACAAACTTATTTATGATATTCTCTGCATTACCGGTGTACTTGATGTAGCTGCAGAAGTTCAGGGAATAACTGTCCGCAGGAAAATTGAGAATTTTCTCGGAGTTGAACCTCATCCGGACGGTTTTGTTTCAGTGGTGATTCTAGATCCGAAACTGGTCGGGGATCCTGCTGTTACCGGCAGATACCGGATCTGCATGGTTCCTGCCGCTGAACTGAAAAAACATGCCCCGGTGGGAAGCAATCTGCTGGTGGTGGAAAACAAGGAGTCCGGTTATATGCTACCGGAAATCCCGGATACCGTAGCGGTTTTCGGCGGCGGTAAAAATGTATCCTGGGCGGACAATGACTGGATTTGCACAAAACGAAAGGTTGCCTACTGGGGAGATCTAGATCAGTCAGGTTTTAAAATACTGGCGCAGTTCAGACATAAAGCCGGTTTTCAGATCCCTTCGCTGATGATGGATCCTGGCACGATTGAAAAGCATCTCGAAAGAATGTGCATGGATGACAGCGGGGAAACGGTTGAACCGGCGGAAATGAGTCTGCTTACTGCTGACGAAAAGGAAGCTGTCCGGCTACTTTCTTCTCTTGAACATTCGGTCAACCGGCTGGAGCAGGAAAAACTCAACCAGGATTATGTTGCTGAAACTGTGCTGAAGTTCTTTACCGAAAAATAAACACCGTAAGTCGTTAATTTTCGGTGTTTGGTGATACTACCAATAAAAACAGACAGTCAGTAGTAACTACGGACTGTCTGGTCGCTCTGTTTAATCCTATATGTTCTATTTTTGTACGCAATCGTCCTCTGTCGGCAGCTGATTTACATCAATCATCTTTGCCTTCAGAGCATCAGCATAGCACTTTTCCTTCTTTGCCCTTGCCTGGGAAGGACGCAGATTCTGTACTGACAGATCGCACTTGTTGAGGTTTGCTATGTATGTATCTTCGATTTTACGTCTGTAGTAGCGGATCTTTTCGTTATGCAGATCCTGGCATCCTCGAATAACTTCCTGATCCTTCTGTTTTGCCTTCTGTTCTGCAATTCTCTTTTTCTGCTCTTTGATTTCCTGAATAGTTCTCAACTCCGATGGGGAAAATACAGTATCAATCATTGAAAACTGCGCATTGTTATTTTCACGAGGAGGCTGCTGAGAGTAGTGGGTAACACCCTTTTCGTCAACCCAGCTGTACACCTGAGCTGCTTCAACTGTTACCACCGCTGCCGCAACAACGATAGCAGCTGCAACTATATATTTTTTAAATTTCATTGATTATCGCCTTCCATAGCATAAACAGATCAATTCATATTATATGACAAAGAGTATTATAGAGATTCTTAAGTAACAATAATGAGAGTTTTGTCTAGGTTTTTTAATAAAAGGTTGAGATTGACAGCTTATGTGATTGTTTTATAGTAGATTTTGGACAAGGCAAACCGCGGATGGTCCCATGGAACTGTCCGTATTGCGATATTGCTGATCTTTCAGGAGTAAAGAACTATGCTACTGAAGGCAGAAGTGAAATCTTGTAGTCAACAGTTCTGCTTAGAGTGTCGTAGACTGCGTCAAGCTTCAGTACTGCAAGGTAGTTGAATTCAAGATTCATCCAGAGCTGATCCTTGTTCAGACCGTATTTCATCAGTTCTGCAAAAATGGTCTTGATTACCCCGTTATGACTGAAAACCACCAGATCTTCGTGGCGATCCATCAGTTTCTTAAGTACACCTTTTACTCTTTTGTGGAATTCGCGTAGCGTTTCTGCTTCGCGGATCCTAGCGCGAGAAGGGTGTCTTGCGATCTTTTCAAGCAGTTCCCTCTGTTCTGTGGTGTATTTGCTGAAAGGAAGTCCGTCAAGCTCGCCGAAATGAAGTTCTTTTAATTCAGAAATATATTCGATTTCACCGGTGTAGTTTATAAACCTGTTGAAAACTGCTGTGGTTTTTCTGCACCTTAGCAGCGGGGATGACACTATTTTGAAATGACTGTCGATCTTGTACTTTTCAATGAATTCCTTTACCGGAACTTCATTGATCGGTTCGATGTCAACGTCGGTTGAACCGTATATGGACGGTTCTCCGGTAACTTTTCCGTGTCTTACGAAATAGATAGTGAAATTGATTGTATCATTCATATTTTTAATTTTTATTTATCCCGTTGATATGCCCGAAATTATATGACAAAAGTCTGTGTTTTGCCAGTTTCCCATTGTTGTTTCATGCTCCGGCTGTGTTCATTTTCTAAATATTTCGGGCATAGTAAAAAATTTGTTAAAATGATGTAACCTTTTTCACGGCGGATCGTTTACAAAGTGAAGAGTTACGAAATTGTACACTGGAGGTAGATCATGTCAGACAGAGATGAGTTCAAAAAAGATTTTGTTGATATTCTTATGAAAAAGGCTTTCAACTTTAAAGCACCGCCTATGCCGGATTTCAATGAACTTCAGGCAAAAGAGGGCAGAAGTGATTTTGACGAACTGATTCCGATGAATGACGACGAACTTGATTTTGTTAATGCTGCCGGCAACAGCGACAAATATGACGGTTCGGCTGATGATATCAGAATTGATTAGCAGAAGACAGAAGCAGGACAACTAACGCCTGCTGGAGATAAATTCGGATCTTCAGCAGGTTTTCTAGTTGACGTGCGAAATTCTGTTGTTTCTAATCTTCTCAAAACAGAAGGTTCATACATTTTTTTTCTGCAAAGATTTATTTCTGTTGCAGTTTTTGTTTTTTTTACAATCTGTCAGACTCTGTTTTGTCTGTAATACCGCAGCAACGGAAGCGGTGTATTAAGGTTAAGGGGAACCGTTGATGATTTGTCATGCTGAAGCAGAGGATTTGCCTGCGATTCTTGAACTGCAGTATCTTGCCTACCGGTCCGAGGCAGAACTGCTCGGTAACTGGGATATTCCTCCCCTCAAACAGAAACTGTCCGAGGTTGAAGAGGAATTTCGCAAAGGCGTGTTCCTTAAACTTATCTTTGAAAACGATGCTATTGTCGGATCAGTTCGGGCCGTTGAAAAGGACGGTGCGGTGCAGATCGGAAAACTTATGGTACATCCGCAGTTCCGTCGTCGTGGATATGGAAGAATGCTTCTTTCAGCCATCGAAGCTGAATTTGCCGGTAAACGCTGTGTTCTGTTTACTAGTACTAGAAGTGTAAACAATATCCGGCTTTATGAGAGTGCCGGATATAGAATTTTTGAAATCAGAACGATCAGTCCTGAACTTCAGTTTGCGTATATGGAAAAACAACTTTGATTAGTTGGTGGTTTCTGAGGAAATAGTTTGGTGCTAAATTTTCTCTTCAGAATTTTTTCGTTAGACTTATGCCTGTTTTTTGTTTCTATCTATCTCTTTCTTTCCTCTCTAATGTTTAGGAACGTCGTTCCCTGAGAGTAGAAATAAAGTTTTTGCCTCAATGCACCCATGATGTCAGTCAATCTACAACTCTTACGGTATTATAGGCATTTGCATACCTGTTAAAGTGAAGAGTCGCTATGGCTCCGATGTACTGATGCTCGAACCGTGATCTATTGAGCTGGCTCTTTAATCCTTTATTAGTTTCTCAAGGGTATCGAAAAGAGCAGTTGGATCCACAGGTTTGGATAGGTGTGCATTCAAACCAGCCTGCATGCTGCGCTGCACATCTTCGTCAAAAGCATTGGCTGTCAGAGCTATGATCGGGATTTGCTTTGCATCATCGCGATCCATAGCCCTGATTATTCTTGTGGCTTCCAGTCCATCCATCTCCGGCATACGCATGTCCATAAGGATGGCATCGTAGTATCCTGCCGGATGCTGCGCGAATTTATCTACGGCAATTTTCCCGTTCTCGGCGGTATCGACTTCAATTTCTCGCATACTCAGAATCATAGCCATAATTTCTATATTCACAACCAGATCCTCTGCTAGCAGTATGCGGCGGCCCTTAAGATCGGCACGGTTGTTGAGAGGCGATGCATTTTTCTTCCTGAAAGCCTCCATGAACTGATCCAGCACATTGCCGGCAAAGAGCGGTTTTGCTACAAAGGTATCCACACCGGCATTTATCGCTTCATCGGCCACCTCATCCCAGTTGTACGATGTCAGGATGATGATTGGTGTATCATGTCCCACTACGGAGCGGATTTTCCGGGTTGTTTCCACGCCATCCATACCAGGCATTTTCCAGTCTATAATAAGAAGATCATAGTCAATGTTCCGCGCGTGGTGCAGTTTTACCATCTCAATGCCTTTTTCGCCAGATTCAGCCACGTCACAGCTTATTCCGACCTGACCGAGGATGATCTGTGCGTGTTCCAATGCAATCGGATCATCGTCGATTACAAGTACATTCATCTCATGAAGATTCTCTTCACCGGTTTCGATGCCCCCGTCCTTGTGATCTGACTCGCCAAGCGTAACAGACACGGTAAACGTCGTGCCGACGCCCTTTTGGCTTTCAACCTCAATGGTTCCGTTCATCAGATCAATAATACTCTTGGTAATCGGCATACCAAGACCGGTGCTTCCGTACTTATTTTTGGATGAGGAATCCTCCTGGCTGAAAGCATCAAACATTCGCGGCAGATATTCCTTACTCATGCCGATGCCTGTATCACTGATAGTTAGTTTCAAAGTGGCTTTTTTATCAAACCGATGTCCCTCTTCAATCAGGAAAGTTACGGTACCGCCTTCAGGCGTAAACTTGACCGCATTTCCCAGAATGTTGATCATGATCTGTTTGATTTTCATCTCATCGCCAACGTAATAGTCATCGATCTTCCCGATGGTGCGGCAGGCGTAATGCAGTCCCTTATCCCTGCATTGCCCGCTGATCATGGTATTGACCTGTTCCAGACATTTGGAGAATGAAAATTCCTCGTTCTTAATGATCATCCTGCCGGATTCGATTCTGGACATATCAAGAATGTCATTTATGATTTCCAGCAGGTGCTGGGCGGAGGCACCGCTTTTTTTCAAATATTCCTTCACCTTATCTGACGCTGTAGGATCATTCATGGCGATGCTGTTCAGACCTATGATGGCGTTCATTGGTGTGCGTATTTCATGGCTCATATTGGAGAGGAAGGCTGTCTTTGCCTTGTTGGCAGCTTCCGCTGCCGCCAAAGCATCATTGAGCATATGCTGTTCAGCTATTTCCGCACGGGTTTCTGCATCAACATCTGTGAAGCCTGCACTGATGCTGTGTACAATATGATCCTCGCGATCTTCCGGATGACGTACACCGGCAAATCGTAAAGCCTCATAGGAAACATTATCGTTTACGTTGATCATATAACGGTAGGAAACAACCTGTTGCGATTTTAATCCTTCCCTTATGGCATCAGGCTGGATAAACCGCATGAATTCCTCCCGATATTCCGGCAGAACATATTGATCGCAATAAGCAGTGAAGGCTTCGAGGTAGTTGAAATGCTCTCCTGAACGGAAGCCGTGCATATCGGATCGGGCGTGATAGCATACACCAGCATTCCTGTCCAACTCTATGTAATAGACACTGCGGAAATCTGAGGACAGCGCTGTAATCATCCGTGACTGTTCCTCCTGTTGAGCTTGCTGATCCAGCAGTTGCTGCTGCAGGGCAAGCCGCTGCTCCATATTCTGCTGCTTGATCCGGTTCTCTGCGTCAGACATCTCTTTTTCCAGTTCGAGTTTCGAGTTTTTTCTCATCTGGCTTATGATGAAGGAAAACATGAAGGCCAGCACCAAAATCGCCAGCGTCGATTGGATTATGCTACGCTTGATGATGCCGTTTGAGATAGTATTGGTTCTCTCGCTGATTACACTTTCCCGGATCAGATAGGTAAGCATCCAGTCGGTACCTTTTATAGGTATATAGTCAATCGTTTCCGGAACCCCGTTGTAGGTGAAGGATGCCAGACCCTTACTGCCTTTGCTGAAGTCCTGCCTGACGTTTTGTGCTGAATACCCCTCTTCAAACTGAGCCTGCTTCAGCGCCTCCAGAAGATTGTCTTCCACGGCAAGTCCGCCCAGCACGGTGTTGGAGAGAGCAAATCCATCCGACGTGTAGATGTTACAGAAGGTCGTTTCTGAATTCTGTGATGTCATGGAAACGTCCTGCAACAATTTATTCATGTCAATTTCCATAAAACAGGCAACCAGCGGTTTCCCGTCAATGGAAAGCCCGTGATCCCGGATCGGCACGGCAATGACGGCCTGCTTATCCTGAGTATTTCCTCTTTTGATTGAAATTTCCGGCTCGGTAAGGGTCTGGGGATCAAATTTGTAATTATCGATGTCGTTCTGAATACCTTCATCTGCTGTATATACCAGTCCGTCTGAATCGACGAATGCGAAACGCTTAAGATTGAAGAGCCGTTTCATATTCCGCTGATAGGCCCGTATATGATCAAGATCTTTCAAATCTTCTTTATTGATCATTCCGACTGCAATTTTAATTACCTTGATGTTGTCATTCAGTTTCCCTTCAACAACCTGTTCCCGTCTTACGGCCAGTTCGTCCAGATACATGCGACTGACTGTTCGAACAGCATCGATTGTATCGTTATGGGCATAGCGGCCCATATTGATTGTTCCGCTAACCATGATGGCGGCTAGAATAACACATCCTGCGATTGTAATTAGAGCAGTGAGGGTTGTTTTCCCATTCTTCATACTTGTACACCTCCGGTCAGGGAACGCCAGAACCTTTTGATACGGACTTGAACCAGTCATTAGGAACTGACGACTACCTTGCATTCCATTGTGCCTATTTGGATTTCTACTTCTTCACATTACCAGAGAAGCTGACGGAATTTTCATTTTTACTATCGGCGGAATTTGCCGCCTCTTTGGCGTTTTCAAATCTATGTTCAATATCCAATTTTTTATCCACAACCGCATAAACCCCCATCAGCATCCGTACCTGCTCTGTAGAGGATTCATCCACAGTCAGGTTATCAGTCAGCCGGGTCAGTAGTTCGCGGTAGTCTTCACGATGCGGACAATAGATCAGGAAAGTATTTTCGTTCTGGCGACCGCCGACACCTCCGAGTTCACGGGACAACATTCTCAAACGTTCGCCCAAGCTCCGTAACACTCTGTCGCCACAGGATTTGCCGCAGTGTTCGCAAATATCCCGGTAGGTGGCTACCTCTACCGCCAGGGCATCCATCGGAGCATCCCAATCGTTCTGATCGAACATCTTTACATACCGGAAGAAATAGTCAATATTGAACAGAGTGGTGAGTTTGTCCCTCTCAGTGGCGCGAATAATATCGCGATCTTCTGCCAGTTCGATACACTTGTTAACCTTAGCGCGTACGATTTCCCATTTCGGATAAGGTTTAGGAATAAAGTCCATAACGCCAAGATTGAGACATTCCATCTCGGCATCCTGATCGGCAGTCATAACGATGACAGGAATATCCCGGAGCTCATCATCGTTTTTCATGGTTTTAAGTACTTCGATACCATTTAGCTGAGGCATCAGCAGGTCGAGCATAATCAGCGCCAGATCGTTTTTGTGGATGCGGATCTGTTCCAGCGCCTCATAGCCGTTAGATGCAAATACCAGATCATAGCTGCTGCTCAATGCAGTACCGAGCATTTCCCTGTTGATTAACTCGTCATCAACAATAAGCACTTGACGTTTTACCTTGATAATGCACTGCTGTGTCTTTTCAACGACTTCCGTTTCCTTATCGGATTCATTGTCCCGGGTAACTGCTCCCATACTTTTGAGAAGTTTTTTCTCTTCATACATCAATTCATCGGCACGATGGAAAACATCGTGGGTACTCTTATCCTCTCCGGGACAGAAATCAGAGATCCCCCCTGAAATCACAGCGCCGCCGGCAGTGATGTGAGCCAAAGATATGTCATGGAGTGTGAGCATCAGATCCTTTCTGATGGTGTAGTCCGTGCCGGTCAGAATCACAGTAAATTCATCACCGCCAACACGGTAGACAGTACTGTGCTGGAATATCTTGCATACCATCCTGCAGGCTTCCTGGATATAATCGTCGCCGGCTTTGTGACCGTAGGTATCATTAATTTTTTTCAGTCCGTTAACATCACATACTGCCACAGCAAACTCTTCGACAATTCCTGATTCAATATCCTGATTGAGCTCTTTCTCTTTCTGCAGGTAGGCGAACTTACTCCGGACGCCGGTCATAGGATCTTTCTCTGAGAGAGATTTCAGCCGGTCTCGCTCCTTTTTTTCCTCATCTATGGATTCCACCAGCAAAAGAACCTGTACCACCTTGCCTTCGGCATTCCTTGCGGCAGAAAGGAAGCGTGCTCTGCACCAGATGTTCTGAATATTAATATACTCTACGGTCACAGAGTCGGTATTCTGAAGCCGTTCGGCGATAGTGGAGAGATCCATGAAGGCGTTTATAGTGCCTTTGAATATTTCGTCTACGTATTTATCACAAACCTCACGCAGTGCACTGTCGGCGCCTTTCTGGCTGGAACCGACTGCATGGTTTGTATCATCATCAAGCCCCCTGTGTATGGTACGGATACTGTCGGTAAGCAGGTCAATATCGTGAATCGATATATACATGTCACCAAGGGCAGCCAGCTGGGTATTCTGGATAGAAATTGCCAGATTTTTTGAACTGAGGTTATAGAATACTGCGATAAATACCGCTACTTCCAGCAGTGTTAGTATAATCAGAAGAACGAGAATTATCTGTAGAGGCCGGTAAAACTCGGCAGTATTCACCAGGGAGGCACAGTACCATCCACCCTCCAGACTTTCGGCATAAATCATGTATTTCTGATCGCCGTACTGCAATTCGAACTGATGCTGTCCGTCAAAATACAAGGAATGAACGACAGAGGAACCGAGAGAACCTTTCTCCTCCAGATAATTTTTACCTAATTCCTTCGGATCGGAATGCGCAATAACCAGACCGTTTTTGTTGAGTACAAAGCAGTAACTGTTCGGGGTTTGTCTCGCTATTTCCTCTGTGATTTTTTGAATCTGCTCCAATGAAATATCCAGTGCAAGAACGCTGACCCCATCGTTCAACCGGGTGGCCAAAGTCATCATGATAGTGTGGGTGTAAGCATCCAGATAGGGACTGACAAAAGTAATCTGGCTGTTATCAGCCATGGTTTCCCTATACCAGGGCCGTTCGGTGGGGACGAAATCCTTATCCGGAATCCAACCTATTCCGTCTACATACTCGCCGTTTACCCAGCCGTAAAGACCGGTATAATCCTGATCAATCGAGTCTTTAATGCTCTGGGATTCATTGGTGAGATAGTTCAGTATCTCACTGTTCGGAAGGGCTTCTTTGATCATGTTGTTGATCACGTTGCTTGCTAGAAAAACGGTGTTCTTTCGAACCATAAGATAGTGGTCAAAGGACTCGGCAGACTGCAGTGCATTTACCTCACCTTGAAGAACAATACTCGCTTTTGTGGAATTGTAGAGCTTGATTCCACCTGCAAAAGTAGCAGCAACCGTAAGCAAAAAAACAGTCAGAGCTGCTATGATACTCTTGGTGCCGATATTTTTGAATACATCTAGAATATGTGACCATTTTTTCATATCTTTCCTTCCTGTCTTCTTGTTTTTTCTTATAGGTTAGCACCATATCATAGCCAATCTTTTACACGGGGTTATCAACTTATTATTGACGATCTGCTTTCGGCCGTTAGTGATATGGTTCACATATGGAAGATCTACATCGATCCTTTTGGCAGGTATTCCTCATGTCATCAACACAACATTTTATGACCTGTCTTATTCATAGGACTAGCCGTTTAAAATTACTGTGTCTTACCTTCCTGCAGTTGTTTTTGATTTTTTACCGGTATCGATTCTGCAGTTGTGCGGCAGTATAGAGCTTTGCGTGTAAAGGAACCTTTTTTCTATGTTTCTGGAAATAAAAAAGGAGCGATCTCTCATCAGATGCTGATCTAGATTGTTATGTGTTGAGTGGGGCATCCATGCAGCAACGAGCGGAATTATCCCCGCGATCTTTTTTCCTTCTAATCAAATTAGGTGACTGTCCTATCTTTTTATGTTCCGGTTCCTGCAGTCTGTGAAAAAACATATCAAATGTGAGGAAATACATCATCGCAAGGGCTAACTGTTGTGCTTTTCTGACAGATTGGATTTTCTACATGAACTTCCGTTTCGAAAAGTTATAACCTTCTAATGTTATGCGCTATCTCGTTGTTTATATTTTGATTAACTGATAGTAAAATAGAATGTAAGATTTAAATTTGATAGGTGTCGTCCCGGGTTTTTTCTGGCATTTTCGGGATAACTCCTTAGGAATGTTTATGGCTAATCAGTTTGAGCTTGTACTGCAGAAAAATTACGAGGAACTTCAGTTAAGAGGTAAAAGCGGCTGCTACTTCGTTGATGTTGACGATGAAGGCCGGTTCCGCTCTCTTGTTGAAAAGTTCTGCCGCGAACACAGCATTGACAATGCGGTCAGGTTACAAATACTGCCATCCAACCTGTCTGATCCTCTGATCCTGATAGTATCAATCCTTAAAAAAATAGCTGAAACCTTCTATAAAGGTGATGCTGAAGAGTATTTCGCCAATTATCGCGAGGATCATCCGGAAACAGCCGGTATCATTGAACTGTTTACGGGCAGTGCCTGTGAGGAGCTGGAGTTTCCGCTGAAGGATGAGATCAGATATAAGCAGAGACTTTATCAGAGTACTTTTACCAAAATTTTTTACGAACTGGTAAAGGGCAGTGATTCTCCGGTTATTTTTGTTTCTGGATTTCAGTATGCCAGTTATTCCTTTCTTTCCTTCTTTACCGAATTTATCAAGAGTGAACAGAATGATCGCAATTTTCTGATCTTCAGTTCCTTCTGTTCAAGCAAACGTCCGAAAATCAAGAACGGTAAAAATCTTTGGACCAAATGGATCTGGGAACTTGAGTGTAACGGAAAACTGCTGCACTGTGATCTTAATGATGAACGGGTACTGCCACCGGTCGAATGGCCTTCTCATGAACCAGACCGTGAACTGGGTGTGAATGTTACAGTTTCACTGGATAAAGCAGAAGAACTGATTAATCATGTATGTTTCAATGAGGCTCTGCAGCTGCTGTATCGTATTTATGATTTGGTAAATGAAAATTATGAACCTTCGATCCGCATCCGTATGAATCTTCTGCTGGGACGGGCCCAGCTGTTCAGCGGTTTCAATGAGGAGGCACTGATCAGTTTTGACCGCCTGAACGATATTGCCCAGAAGCTCAATGACGAACGTAATCTGTGTATTTCAAACATGGAACTTGCCTATACCCATGTGTTCAGGGGTGATTACCTTACTGCGCAGCGCTATGCAACCTATGCGCTTAAATATGCGCAGAGTCTTGCGGGAAATCTTCCGATCAAGGCGCAGTTCTGCGAATTTGTGACCATGGATCTGGCGGCAGTTCCGTATCCTCTTGAAAGTATGCAGAAACTTCTGCTTGATCTGCAGATTAACGATCTCTATCGTGAACGCACATACGTGCTGAGCAAACTGTTCTCGCAGGAACCTTTTTACCCGACCGTGTTTACTCCGACCGTGTGTCTGAATTTTGTCAATGAGTCGATAGATCTTGCAAGACAGCATAATCTTCGTCTGCTGTTGGCCGGAGCATATCACGGTAAGGGTGTCATCTATGTGAAACTCGAGCAGATTGACAAGGCTATAAAATGCTTTCTTGAGAGTGAGGAAATCCGCATCGGTCTCAATATTCCGAGTGAACTTGCCAGAATTAAAAACGGGATCGGATATCTGTACTGCGTTAAAGAAAATTTTGAAAAGTCGCATGCATACTATCTTGATGCCATGCGTACCGTAATTAATCTGTGCGATCTGGCTGAGATTTCAAGTTCTCTGTTCAATCTGGCATGGCTTTATTTCCAGATCGGCGAGTTTCAGGGAGTACTCAGTGTTCTTAAGACTTTGTCTGAAATCCTCAAGGTAAAAAATACCAAATATTTTCCGTTCCGCAATCTGCATGATGTGTTCCTGCTGCAGGGACTGGCTTATTTTTCCCAGGGAATGTATGTTCATGCAGGTCAGATGATTGAGAACAGTCTCAATCTTGATATCCCGGTTTCATTCCAGGGAAGTCTGCTCAGACCTATTCTTCGGGCTCTTATTGCTACGGTATATCATGAGAAGGAAAAGACCGAGCGGTTCCTGGCCGAAGCAGACGAAGCCTGGCATCAGACCCGCGGTCAGTTAAGCCCGCTTCATGATATTCTGCTGATGAGATGTCATATATATATCTATCGCTGCTGGAATGAGCCGGAAAAAGCCTATCGGGAACTGAAAACTGCAGTGGCGTTCTGTAAAGAGCACAACTATATTCTGGCGCTGGATGCGCTGACTCTGGCGTGGACCAGACAGGCTATTCCGCAGTTTTCTGATATTAATTTTGCTGTGCCAAAGGTTGAACTTACCGAAATCCTGTTTATTATCAGTCAGGAGCGGAATGTTAAAAATCTGCGCCAACAGGTATACGGAATGCGGCTGTGCTCGCTGTTGCAGCAGATGACCACCAGATCGGATGATCTTGCTTTCATTTCATCTGAAACGCTGCGACTTCTGTGTATGCATTACAATGTTCAGGCCGGCCTGGTCTATGTTGAAAGAGAGGAGAGGAAGAATTCCTCCGGCGGTAATGTCGAGGTTATCGCGACCTACAATCAGCTTAAGAATTTTATGATCGACTATCCTAATCTGGAGTCTTTCATCCGTGAAAACCGGAATAAACCGGAACTGGTCTACCGGAAGGTTAAGATCAAGGATCAGGAGTTCAGTTCAGTACTGCTGCTGCCGCTGCTTGATTCCAAAAAACTGCTGGGTCATATCGTCCTGACTACCAATATCGGTGATTTTGATGTTGATGACAACCAGCTTGATACTCTGCGTTTTGTTGCCAATCTGCTGGCGTCAAAGGTGGTAAATATAAACCAGCGTGAACAGCTCATCAAACTCAGCACCAGGGATCAGCTGACCGGACTGCGCAACCGCCAGTATTTCCAGAGCAGACTTTCCAAGGTGAGACATCTGTCATCATGCTGTCTTGCCTTCATCGATCTTGATAATTTCAAATACTACAATGATACCTTCGGTCACGATGTCGGAGATCAGCTGCTGATCTGGTTCTCTGAACTGCTGACGTCGGTGGAGAACCGGAAGATTAAGGTATGTCGCTGGGGCGGTGATGAATTTCTGATCCTGTTCAGTGATGTTCCGCGGACTGAAGTTATGCAGATCATGCAGTCGCTAAGGTTGAGACTTGAGGCCAAAAACGGTTTTGTGGTAGAACTTACCAAACTTCTGAACAGACCGATTATGCTTCCGCGCAAATTCTATCTTGATTTTTCCGCCGGCGTCTGTGTAGCTGAAAATATGGAGGAATCCATAGATCCTGCGGTTCTGCTCAAAAAGGCTGATGACAGTCTCTACCTGGTAAAACGTACCGGCAAGGCGCAGATTGTAAGCTGTGGATATTTAAATGACATATGAAAAAAATACCTTCCTTGAAACTTTGTCTGAGCTTGCTGTCAGCTACAGCTGCTGTGAAAAGGTCCGTGTTCAGATCTGTGGTGATAGGGCGGTGCTAAGCGGATTTCTTATCAGTATCCCAAAGCTCGATCTGCACAGTGAGTTCTGTAAATCGGCAATGACCGGATTTTTGATCCACGAGTGCGCACATCTGCGATTCACCGATTTTGAAAGTTTTATGCCCGTTGCTTCAGATCCGTGTCTGTGTGCTGTCGCCAAGATCCTTGAGGATATCAGGATTGAAAGAAGGATTGGCCTCTACCATGAGATCCCCTGCAATGAAAATGCTCTGTCCGATGCTCTTGTGTATATGGTTCGCAGCGGCAGAATGTCTTTTGATATAAAGAAAAAAGGCTGGGATCTTGCGCACTGTTTTCTTCATTTCTACATGCGCAGCAGATTTCTTAAACAGAAAGAGATTGCGCAGCCGGCAGAACTGTACGAACTGCTGGTAAAACGTCAGCTGCCGGAACTGTATGAAGATCTTACCCAGGCTCTCGGCTGTCCGGATGATCCCGGATCAGCATTTAACAGATGCGCCCATACCTCCCATGTGATTAAGCTGGCCAGAACGCTGGTGGATATCATCATTGATTATACTGATGTAAGTGAGAGTTATTCCCGTGAACATCTGCCGGATGAACTGGATCTGTCTCTTGATTTCGATTATCCGCATTTCGGTCTCAGAAAACCTGCCTCTCCTGATTTTGAAAGGGAGGATCCGAATGAACATCCTGATACAGCCAACTGCGATCTGCTCCCTGATATTTCGCATTTCAATGCATGTCCTCTGACTCATGACGAAACGGCAGGGCAGGGCGAATAGGTGGGTGAATTGAACAGATGTCTGTTCTGAATCCTGTTTCATTATGTTGAAATCCATCACTTTTCTTTATCAAATTTGGTTTTTGTCTTCAAAAGTATAGTAAAATCAAGTTATCGTCTTTAAGGACGGGATAATTTTTTAGATTAATTTTTTGTTAAGGGGTATATAAAATGGCGGAAGAAGTAGCTAATAAAGCTGCTGAAGAAGCTGCAAAGGAACCTCAGAGTGTTGAAGTTCTCAACAGTTTCATAAGTGATCCTGTCGGATATGTAACTGCACATCAGGATGCAATCATTTCTGTATGTACAAATTTACTTTATGCGATGCTGATCCTGGTTATCGGTTGGCTGGTTGCCAAGGTTTTCGGCGGTATTACCAACAAGGTTCTGAGTAAGGCAAAGGTTGAGGTTACAATCGCCAGATTTGCCGGTCAGCTGGTTAAATATGCGATCCTTGCATTTGTTATTACTGCTGCCCTCGGTAGACTCGGAATTGAAACCGCATCATTCATAGCAATCATCGGTGCCGCATCCTTTGCTGTAGGTATGGCTCTGCAGGGTTCTCTGTCAAATTTTGCTGCCGGTGTGTTATTACTGATTTTCCGTCCTATCAAAGCCGGTGAATATGTTAATGTTGCCGGACAGGAAGGTGTGGTTCAGGAAATCACCATTTTTACCACCGCTCTTCTGAGTGTTGACAACAAAATGATTGTGATCCCTAACAGTGCAGTCGGTTCAGGTACCATTATCAATTTTTCCAGAGAAGAAAAGAGACGTGTTGATTTCAACTTCTCTATAGCTTACGGTTCAGATATTGAAACCGCCAAAAAAGCTCTGCGTCAGATGTTTGAAGCTGATGACCGTGTAATCAAGGAAGACGGTATTACCACTGTTGTTTCCGCACTCGGTGAATCTGCAGTTACCATTCACTGCCGTGTATGGGTTAAGAGTGCAAACTACTGGGATGTGTTCTTTGACGGAAATGAAAAGGCACTTGCAGCACTCGGCAAGGCGGCTGTAGAAATTCCGTACAGAACAATTTCTGTTATCAATAAGAAATAACTTCAACAGTTAATTTCCTTTCTTCCGGCGGCGGTCCTTCGAAAGGACGCCGCCGTTTTCATTTGTAACGATCAACTGTTGTAAAATATTAAAATTGCATGTATACTGTCATTATGTTGCATGATTTATTATTGCTTTAGTGCGATATGCATGCTATGGTATCAGTATGACTTTAAATATCGCTGTTGTTTATTTGTAAATATTTTTAGGTGGATGGAATGCGCATTCTGGTTTTGATGAGAGGTTTGCCCGGTTCTGGTAAATCAACATGGATCAGAGAAAACGGCCTGGAACCGTATACTCTGTCGGCGGATAAGCTGCGTCTGATGTACTCTGCACCTGTATTAAATCAGTGTGGTGTACTGGATGTTTGTCAGAAGAAGAACACGCTGGTATTCAAGACACTTATGGAAATACTCAGCGTCAGAATGAACAACGGTGATTTTACAATTATCGATGCCTGTCATATCAGTGAATCGGATTTTCAGAAATATCGTGATCTTGCAAAGAAATACCGTTACAGAGTTATTGCTGTTGATTTTTCAGACGTTCCTCTTGAGGAATGTAAACGGCGCAACGCTCTCAGGGATGAAATGAATGTCCTTGATGACTCGACGATCGAACGAATGAACAGCAGGATGAAACAGACCGTGATCCCGAGCTGGATCCAGTGTTTCAGTCATAACGAACGAATTGTTCTGTAAAGCTTTTTCCTTTTTTCGGTTTTTCCAATCTGTATCTGGTATTTAGGAAAAACCCAAGTTTACGAGGTTTTTATTATGGACGCAAATTGCGTTATTTCACTTGCTCCGGCTGATTATAACCGGTATGCGAAAATTATTGTAATAGGGGATATACACGGCTGTCATACTGTACTGAAGGAAGCACTTGGAGAAATAAATCCGGACTGGCTGTATATTTTTGTCGGTGATTATCTGGACCGGGGTGTGGAGAACCGTGAGGTTCTGGAATTCCTGGTGTTGAATTACAACAGAGAAAATTTTATTTTTCTTGAAGGAAATCATGAGTCGGCTCTGCGCAGTTACGCTGAGGATGAGAAATACAACGGTACGGTGTTCACCTACAAAACTGTGCCGCAGATCAGTTCTGTTCCAAAGAAGGATATCCGTCAGTTCTGCCGCAGGTTAAGGCAGTGTGCCTATTTCACCTACGGTGACAACACTTTCCTGGTGTGTCACGGGGGGATCCCTACCGTTCCGCCGGCCGGCCTTCTGACGGTGTCTACCTCAGCAATGATTGAAGGTGTGGGAAGTTATGAGGATTATCTACCGGTGGCCGCCGCATGGCATGAAAGACAGCCTGAAAATTTTATCCAGATTTTCGGACACCGCAACACGTTAAAATCGGAAACCAGGCTGTTTCCGAATGTTTTCTGCCTTGAAGGAAAGGTTGAACTTGGAGGGGAACTAAGAACGGTGGAGATCTCCGGGGATGGTATCAGAACCTGTGAATACAGTAATAAGGTTTTTGATCCGATCCTTGCCGCCGATGTCCCTGATCTGATCAAAAGGCTCAGACAGAATAAATATATTGTTGAAAAGAATTTCGGCTGTATTTCTTCTTTCAATTTTTCCGACAAGGCCTTTGAACGAGGAATATGGAATGAGCAGACCATAACCGCCAGGGGACTGTTCATTGATGTATCAAATGGAAATATAGTCGCCCGCGGCTACCGCAAGTTTTTCAATATAGGCGAGCGTGAGGAAACCAGACTTGAGACTCTTGAAAAAACTATGAAGTTCCCTGTTCAGCTGTACATCAAGGAGAACGGGTTTCTTGGCATGATGTCTATGTACAACGGTGAACTGTTTATCACCTCCAAGTCCAATCCAACCTCCACCTTTGCCGGCTATGCCAGGGATCTTGTTGAAAAGTGCTGCACCAGACTGGAGTACCTGAAGGACTATCTGGCAAAGAACAATGTGACTCTGCTGTTTGAGTGTATTGATATAGAAAACGATCCGCATCTTATCCGCTATCCGCAGAACAGGCTCGTGCTGCTTGATATCATTGATAATGAACTGGAATTCAGACATCATTCCTATGAGGAGTTGAAAGAACTGGGGGAAAAGGCCGGAATTGAGGTGAAAAAGGATGCCGGCACCATAGGCTGTTTCAGCGATTTCAGCAACTGGTATAAGAGTCAGATGGCCGAGAGTCTTGATCCGGGGATTAGTCATCTTGAAGGGTATGTCATTGAGGATGCATCCGGTTTTATGGTAAAAATCAAGCTTCCTTTCTATTCCAAATGGAAGTATATGAGGTCTGTTGCCGGACTTGTTTACAATAATACACCGCCGCGCAGGACTCTTAGCAAACATGCACAGCGGTTTTACAGCTGGCTGACCAGGAAAGTGGAGGAGGGGCTTCCGAGGAAGAGTATTATCGATCTGAGAGATCTCTATTTTACTGAAACCGGTGATCGCTTTGATGATTAGGAGAGATCTGCACGGAAACTGATCAATCATACTGCGGGGGAGGATTGTTGAGTTTACCTGTTCCCGATCCCGAATTTTGTTATCTTACAGGCTGTAACTGATCTTAATCGGTTACAGCCTGAATATTTCGATCCTGCGTGAAATTATTTCAAAAGTTCAATTTCCTGATCGGTCAGTCCGTATATTTTATTTATTTTAATATTAATTTCAGAATGTATTTTATTTATTTCATTATCGCTGAGATTATTATTAATTATTTGATCGATCTTATTTATAAAATATTTCTGATCTTCGATATTAATTATTTTGATCGGAATTGTTTCAAGCTGTGATCTTAAAACTTTCACCGCCTTGAATTTTTTCTGATAAATAAAATTGGCAATATCGGAATTTAATATTGCTAATATATATTTAATATTCAGATTATTGAATTTAGGAATTAATATATTTGCACTGTTTAATGACAGTGTTTTTTTATTATCATAGGAAAAAATTAAATTTTTATTAATAAATTTGTAAAATAATTTTTCAGGGGCACGGTAATACAGATCCTGGGCTACCTGCTGATATAATTCTCTTTTATATGTAATATAATTTAAATTTTTATGATTTATTTTATATTTATCAATATTAATACCTTTTAATATTATTTCATTATTTTTATTTTTTTCCTTTTCCAGAAAACGGCTGTTGTTCCCGGTTACAATTCCAAGTGCCCAGTCCGCATTTCCCGCCAGGGAGGTACAGTTTTCCTCCGCAAATATTTTATTAAGAAGACGGTACTGATCTTCATTGATCAGCAGATCGAATTCATTCTCGAATCTTCGGTTCTGTTCGATGGTGAAATGAGTTTTCCCTGTAGTGTAGATTGTGGCATTGCTGCAGCGCAGAATTTGCGGATTGTCGTTCAGCGGTTCTTTTCTTACGGTAAGTATTATGGACGGACATGATACATTGTTGAACTGTTCACCAAGCACCAGGCAGCTGCTCACTGATGAATGAAGCGCAATCAGTTTTCTTACCGGCAGGTGGGTATATACCCGGAGAATACTTTCCGGGATGACAAAACTCAGATAATCCCCGGTTCGCATCAGACTGAGACTTTTTTCAATAAACATCGCAAAGGATTCCACGTTCATCGGAGATGCACATTCAAATATTTTGCTGAAAGCTATTTTTTCCGGCAGGGTGTAGGAAGCGCCCCAGGGTGGATTTCCCAGAACCACCAGCGGACCGTCTGCGTTAATGTCGTTGATTTCACCGAATCTGTTCAGGAGGTAGTCGGAGCAGAAAATACGCTTCTGCAGCTCCGGCAGCGGTATGGACGGGTACTTGAGAAGAACATTGATTCTGCAAAGCACAATGGCATGTTTATCAAGATCCGACCCCCAGATTTTCTGCCACGGGATCAGATCGGGAAGATTGAGAATAAAATTTCCGCTGCCGCAGCATGGATCAAAATATCTGATCTCGCTGTCAATCATTCCTGTTTCAGCAAGGTTGGAAATCATCCGGGACACGATTCTGGACGGTGTATAGTAGATCCCTGATTTTTTCCGATCGCTCATGCTTGATATCGAGATGTACAGACATCCCAGCAGATCCTCTCCGTCCTCGTATACATACATCTGGTTGAACAGCTGCGGGTAGGTATTGATAAATTCAACCGCCGCCTCGGTACAGGTGATTAACGGATCGATCAGCTGAGTGTAGCCGTCCATATTCAGTCTGCCGCCGAGATACAGTTTCAGCAGATCGAAGGAACGGCTGAAGCACATTCCGAGTCGCTGGTTGAGAAGTTGAAGAGCGCATTCGGCCACTATCAGATTGATCTGCTGCTGGTTCAGAGTAATAGCGTATTCGTTGTTGATGAGTTCAAATATTTTTTCGATAGTCTGCTTGTTGGCTGAATATTTAGTCAGATAACTATCATAAAAATCGATCCCTTCCTTGTAGGTTTTGTTGCGTCTTGATTTGAGCCTGCTGTTATCCTGATTTTCGAGTTCCTTCATCAATGTCAGAATATTATTGCGATAGAAAAAATATTTATTTTTATAAATTTTATCAGGATTTATTTTTTTTAATTTAACCCACAGAACCGCAGTATCGGGAGAAATGTGAACGGCGTTGGCCAGTGCATGTATATCGTAGAGCTCATTAACATTAAATAATAAATGTTTATTTTTATTTAAATAATCAATTGATGATGCTGGAATAAAAATATCCTCGTCAATAATCTGTCCGTTCTGAATAATATTTTTGGTGAGAAGTTCAATTATCTGGCCGGTGGTAAGATTCAACAGACCGGCTGCTTTATCTATGGTTAAAAATTTCATTATATTAATTCTGTTTAAATTTGTTAATTTTGTTAATTTTGTTTTTATATAAATATTTAATTTATTTTTTATTTAAAAATTAAATTTATATTTATTTTAAATTTATAATAAATTATTTTGAAGCAGTGTTTAATTTCATAATTCTGTAAATCTGTCTGGTCACAAATTTTATTCTCTGTTCTGTCAGAGCCGCATCTGTGACAAGGGATTTTTCATACACTTTGTTCAGAGTGGCAAAAACTGCTGTGAAGGGATTTCCCTGCAGCAGATCAATGTCAGTTTCGGTCTGTCCGCAGATCCCGATTACCGGTATGTTTTTTCTGCGCGCACATGCGGCAATATAGCCAGGTCCCTTTCCCATCAGTGTCTGACTGTCGATAGAACCCTCCCCGGTGATGACGAGATCGCACCGGTCAAGTTTTCGCTCCAGCTCCTGGATTCTTAGAATCTCTTCGACCCCTGATTTAAGACGTCCGTTGAGTGCCCAGAGAATTGCATATCCGAGTCCTCCGGCCGCACCGGCTCCCGGATCATTCTCTCTACTGTACCCGGTTACTGAATCAACCGCACGGCTGTATCCGGTCATTCCTTTTTCGAGCTTTTGTACCATAGAGCTGTCGGCTCCCTTCTGCGGACCGAATACCGTTGCTGCTCCGTTTATCCCCAGCAGCGGACTGGTTACGTCACACAGACCGGTTATTTCCACGGAGGCTATTTTTTTCTGCAGTTCCAGGCAGTCCACCGAACCGATGTTCTCAAGAACCCCTCCGTTCATTATTTCTCTGATTACTTCTCCCTTATGATCCCTGAATACAGCCCCGGCGGCCTGGAGCATTCCGGTACCGCCGTCCACTGACGCGGAACCTCCGAGAAAAATGTTGATTTTCCGGCTTCCGAGCTCGATGGCGCGCAGAAGCTGCTGACCTAGACCGTAGGAGGTTGTCCTGAGTGGATTTCTTTCTTCAGGAGCCAACTGCGGAAGACCGTCGGTGGTCGCAGTTTCCAGCCACGCTTCTCTAGTTTCAGTATTATATATGAACCGGCTTTCAATCTCCCGTGCCAGCGGATCGAGAGTTTTCATCCGTTCTGTAACGCAGTCCGGCATGCTACCGGGAACGCTTAAAGAACCTTCTCCTCCGTCGGCCATGGTACAGGTTGAAATTTCAATTTGCGGATCCAGAAGTCTTAACTGTTCTGCTACGATGTGGTTCAGACTGTCAGAAGCAAGACAGCCTTTGAATGAGTCGATGGCGATGAAGATTTTCATAATATACTCCCTAACCGATGTCTCTATTATACAGCAGTATACATCCGGCCGCAGTCTGAATATATTATGTCGGAACTGTCAGCCGCCTGTGCTTAAAACAGGTTCGCTGTTGTTTCAGCCTGCGGGCTTTTTGCGCTATAATAGTCCGGAATTTTTATGAAATTAATAAGGAAAACAATGGCGGAATCGGGGAATTGTAAACACTGTTCTAATCCAAACCATCAGGAGCTGATGTCTCACCTGAGAAGTGAACAGATTAATGATCATGATCTGGAAATGATTGCCATGTTTTTCAAATCGCTGGCGGATCCGACCCGCTGCAGGATTATCAATGCACTTGCGATGCATGAGAGGGTGGGGGTCTGCTGCCTGGCTGATCTGGTAGGCATGACCGTATCCTCTGTATCTCATCAGCTGAGTATTCTTAAACTTCAGCGTCTTGTTAAAAGTGAGAAGGAGGGTAGAAATGTATTCTATTCCCTCAGTGACCGTCATGTTCATGATGTATTTGTTACTGCTCTTGAGCATGTAAAAGAATAGTTTTTTTTGTTTTTATTTGGAATTTGATTATGGATTATCAGAAAGTTTTGGGTCTCGGCGTTGCCGGTAATTTTGCAGGTCATCTTGAACAGGCAGGGGAAGCTCGGGATTTTGCTAATGTAAAGACAGCGGAAAAAAAAGCCCCTAAAGCTCTGTTTCCTTTTTATCTGCCTCAGAAAAAGGATTCTTTCCTCAGTGAATTTCCTTTAAGTATATCCTCGCTTGCCATACCTGAAGATGCAGACAGGGTTCAGATTGAGCCTGAAATCGGCATTGTATTTAAAATCAATTACGACGGTGTTTTTGTTTCTTCCATTGAACCGCTCTGGTTCGGCGCATACAACGACTGTTCCATCCGCCGTGAGGGCGCAAAGAAGATTTCTGAAAAGAAAAACTGGGGTGCAGATTCCAAGGGATATTCACCGGTATCAATCACAATTGACACTCTGTCTGAAGGCGGGGTTCTGGATAACTACCGTATCGCCTCCTTCCTTATCCGCGGTGAAGACTGTTATGAATACGGTATTGACAGTGCGGTAAGAGATTACAGCTATTTCCATGAAGATCTGATGAAATGGATTGTTGACCGCATGAACAACCAGGCTGACGAGGGTCCGATGGAGAATATCCACGAATATATCCTGGCCTGCGGCAAACCTGAGCACTGCCTGATTTCCATCGGTGCAACCCGCTATACCGAATTCGGTGAAAAGAACTATCTTAAGAAAGGTGATTTGAGCGTGGTTCTGGCTTATTCTGAAAAGGATTACACTCCTGAACAGATCAAGGCTCTGGTATCTGAGTTCAGATTTGCTGATATCAAGGGTTCTCTGCTGGTTCAGAAGGCAGTATAGGAGACTGCGATGGATCGTGATTTTCATGTGGGGGACTTTGTCCGTCATTTCAAGAGAGAGAATTTTGATCAGTCAGGTAATGAATATCTATATAAAATCCTGGCCTTTGCACAGCATACTGAAACCGGTGAAAAGCTGGTGGTCTACCAGGGACTTTATCCCCCGTTCAAAACCTGTGCCCGGCCGTACGAGATGTTTGTAAGCGAGGTTGATCGCGTCAAGTATCCTGATGTACGGCAGAAGTTCCGCTTTGAAAAGATCGAACATCCGGATTTTGTTTGAAATCATACCAAAAAGGTTGGTTTTATAGATCGTTTTTTTGCGAAAGAACAGCAGTTGATCTATAATTTATGCAGTTAATATAGTTGTGTACGGAACGCAGGTCCGGAAGAGCCGGCCGCGTTTCATTTTTATTTTGTAATCGGCAAGTACAATGAACATTCATGAATATCAGGCAAAGGAGATCTTTGCCAAGTGGGGACTTCCTGTTCTGCAGAATCAGGTTTGCAGTTCGCTTGAAGAGGTGGAGACTGCATATGCAAAAATAGCCAAAGACGGCAGAGCGGTGCTGAAGTGTCAGATCCATGCCGGGGGACGAGGCAAATCCGGTGGTGTTAAACTGGTATCATCTCTCGATGAGGCAAGGGAATTTACCCTGAAGTTTCTGGGGAGAAGCCTGGTAACCTTCCAGACAAACCAGAACGGTCAGCCGGTAAACAAGATCCTGGTGGAAGAATGCCGTGCCTATGATCGCGAACTGTACGTGGGTGTGGTTATCGACCGTTCAAGAGAACGCATGGTCTTTATCGCATCTACCGAAGGCGGTACCGAAATAGAAAAGGTTGCCCGTGAAACTCCTGAAAAAATTTTTAAAACAGTGATTGAACCGATGAACGGTCCTCAGCCTTATCAGGGCAGGGAACTCGCGTACAAACTCGGTCTGACACCTGAGCAGTCCAAACTCTTTGTAAATCTGTTCATTAAAATGTGCAGGATGTATGAGGCCTGTGACTGTTCTCTTCTGGAGGTTAATCCGCTGGTGGTTACCGCAGACAGTCAGTTGATCTGTCTGGATGCAAAGATGAATATTGATAATAACGCACTGTACCGCCAGAAGGAGATCCTGGCGCTGCGGGATGTTAGCCAGGAACCGCAGATTGAGGCCGCCGCCCAGAACTACAATCTTAATTATGTTGCCCTGGACGGAAATATCGGATGCATGGTTAACGGTGCCGGTCTTGCCATGGCAACAATGGATATCATCAAGCTTTACGGCGGGAACCCGGCAAATTTCCTTGATGTCGGAGGAAGCGCAACCAAGGAGCGTGTGGTCAAGGCTTTTGAACTGATCCTGTCTGAGCCGAATGTAAAGGCTATCTTCGTTAATATTTTCGGCGGCATTGTGCGCTGTGATCTGATTGCTGAAGGTATTATAAGTGCAATCAGTGAAGTTGGTATTTCCATTCCGGTGGTGGTAAGACTGGAGGGCAACGGTGCTGAAATTGCATCGAAGATGCTTGCTGACAGTAAACTTAATATTATTGCACAGAACGATCTTGCGCTTGCAGCCCAGGCTGCTGTCAAGGCGATTCAGTAGCGGGGGAGTTGAAGATGAGTATTTTAGTTGATCGTAATACAAAGGTTATCTGTCAGGGATTTACCGGCTCCCAGGGAACGCTTCATTCACAGCAGGCTTTAATTTACGGTACCAAGCTTCTGGGCGGGGTAACACCAAACAAAGGCGGTCAGGAACACCTTGGTCTTCCTGTATTCAATACTGTAAGGGAGGCTGTTGATGCCACCGGTGCCACTGCAACATCAATTTTCATTCCTGCACCGTTCTGCCGTGATGCTATTCTTGAAGCGGTAGACGCAGGGATCAAGCTGATTGTAACTATAACCGAAGGTATTCCTGTACAGGATATGCTGAAAATCAAACCGGTTCTGCGAGCTAACAATGTCCGTATGATCGGTCCTAACTGTCCTGGTATTGTTACAGCCGGTGAATGTAAAATCGGAATCATGCCTGGAAATATTTTCAAACCGGGCAGGGTAGGCGTTGTTTCACGTTCAGGAACTCTTACCTACGAAGCTATTAAGCAGACCTCTGACTGGGGATTCGGTCAGACTACATGTGTCGGCATAGGAGGGGATCCGATCCCTGGAAGCAATTTTATCGATATCCTGAAACTGTTCCAGGACGATCCTCAGACTGAAGCGATTATCATGATCGGTGAAATCGGTGGAACGGCTGAAGAGGAGGCTGCTGAGTTTATAAAATCCTACGTTAAGAAACCTGTTGTATCCTACATTGCAGGTGTTACCGCCCCTAAAGGCAAACGTATGGGCCATGCAGGAGCAATCATTGCCGGAGGCAAGGGTACGGCAAATGAAAAATATGCTGCGCTTGAAGCTGCAGGTGTGTCTACCGTAAGATCTCTTGCAGATCTCGGAAAGGCTATGGCTGAAGCTACCGGATGGACTCCGGCGAAGTAAGATTCTGTTTTTTACTTAGAGAATTTGATTAGACCCGGTTAAGACCGGGTTTTTTTGTCAAACAGTAACGTAAATTTTGATTTTTTTATATAGAGGTGATTGAATGGCTGAGGTGCGTATTTCCGGAGATAAATTGTTAAAGACGATAATTTCTGAATTCAGGAATTCTTTTCCCTATCTGACATTGCGTTTTTTTAGTAAAGAAGAAGGGAAGAGTTCAAACGAAACAGGGGCTTCAATTACCACGCTGGATGAAAATCAGCTGCTTTCTACAATATCAGCAAAAAATGCTGCTTCGGGAGCTGTTTGTATTCAAGGTGATACAATAGTTAAAAATTTTGAACAGGCTTTTTTTGACTCTTTCGGGATCTGCTGCCAGGTAGGATATGTGGATCAAGATACCAAAGATTTTGCTTCTGACCAGAGATTCCAGGAAATGCCTTTTGAAGCTTTGAATGAAAAAATGGGTAATTTATTCTCGACTTATAATGATTTGGTTTCACTGCAGTCTAGTATCCTGGAAGATATGGAGGAAACCGGATCAGAAGAAATTAATGATGAACATATCAAATCAATAACCGATGTTTGCCTTAAAGGACTATCTGATAGCGAAAGGGATAATGTTCTCAACATTATTCAAAATCTGAAGAATCAGGGTATGTTCTAAGCATATTTGGGGGCTGTAGCACAACTTTCGGCAGTTATTTCCAGTTTTTCAGGTATTGCTTTAGCAAAAAAACACAGAAATACGGAAATGTAAAAATATTTCCTTCTCTGCCGATATTACAGTCTCCAAGTTTTATGCCGTGCTTGATGTCTTTGTACCTGGTATTGTTAACAAGCTCTGATAGTGATTTAGATTTTTTGCTGTTGGATTTTACTTCTACCGGGATCAGTTCATTTGCAGTTCTTACAAAGAAGTCTTCCTCAAGTGTTGAATCTTCTTTCTTATAGTAGAACAGTCCGAACCCCTGTTTTGTCAGGGCCTCTGCTACAAAATTCTCGTACAGTGCGCCTTTGTATACTCCAAGGTTTCTGTTGGCCCTCAAATCATCCTGAGCTTCGTCGTCCAAAGCTGAAACGAGAAGACCTGTATCCGGATAGTATAGTTTGAATCTTGATTGATCCTCGTTTCCTTTGAGAGGAAGTTCCGGAAAATTTAGACAGTTGCAAGAGATTACTACACCTGCGTCCTGGAGCCATTGAATACACCCCGAGTACTCCCTGGAACGTCCGTTTTTACTTACCTGGCGATATTGAAATTTTTTATTTTCCTTTGCCAACTGCGCAGGTACAGACCTATATACGCTCAGAATTTTTGTCTGATCCAGTCCTCCTGCATATTTTCTGATATCTTCCTCGTAGTCCATTTGTATCTGACGCTGTGTTTCCAGAGAACCGGAAAAATTACCGGACTCGATGTACTTTCGGACTACATCCGGCATTCCTCCAAGAACACAGAAATCCATAAATAGATTTTTCCATATTGAATACTCTGTTTCTGTGAATGGTTTAAGATCGATCATATGTTCCAGAATATTTATGATCTGTTCACTGCGGTATCCTTTGGCCCGCAGGAATTCTTCAAAATCCATTGAATGCATTTCGTAATCGAGTTTGTTTCCAACACTGTTGCTGTTGATTTTTTTATAACTGATCCCGAGAAGTGACCCACTTAGAATTACATCAAATCTGGCGTCCTCTCTGAAAGCTTTTAAGGTAGTGGCAATATCAGGATTATCCTGAATTTCATCGAAGATTATTGCAGTTTCTCCAGGAATAAAATGCTTTGAAGGATCAATGAGGCTGATGTTTTTTATTACAGAGTCAACATCATAACCGTCTGATGTAACGGTCAGATATTTTTTTTCAAGTGCAAAGTTTATATAGATGACTGAACTGTATTTTTTTCTTGCAAACTGAAGAATTGATTCTGTTTTTCCGGTTTGCCGTGCCCCTTTTACTATGAGAGGCTTGTGTTCAAGGTCGTTTTTCCAGTTTTCAAGATAATTATCGATTTTTCTTTTGAGGTACATTTGGTGATCCAGTTTTTTATTATATCTGCAAACCATGCAAGATTGCGTAAAATTATTTTTACTGCTGAATGTAAACAATAAATCTAGGTGCTCCTTTATGCAATAATTATCACATAGTATAAGTGAATGTAAAATAGTAATAACACATTTTATGAGGGAAAATAGTAAGTTGTCACACATTTCATGAGCGAATAAATCTGAATGTCACACATTTCATGAGCGAATAAATCTGAATGTTACACATTTCATGAGCGAATAAATCTGAATGTCACACATTTCATGAGGGAATAAATCTGAATATCACACATTTTATGATGGAATAGGGTGATTGAAGTGGTGCGAAACAGAACTTTCGCACCATGTATAGTAAATTTTGATTGAATAGGAAACGCTTAGATTACATATTCGATCTGGTGAGTATGCTTCATGTTGAATATTTCAAAGATCTTCTCCCGAGTTCTGAAAAAATCTTCTGAAGTTCGATCTCGTTCTGAACCGATTTCGATTTTCAGAATGCTTTTAATCATTCCGGGATTAGGAGTCATAACCACTACGCGATCTGCCAGATATACAGCTTCCTCTATATCATGTGTAACAAAAATAATGGTTTTCTTTTCCTTCTTCTGTATGTCGAGAATATCATCCTGAAGTTTCATTCTGGTCAGAGCATCCAGAGCACCGAATGGTTCATCCATGAATATAATGTCAGGATCGGCGGTAAGAGCCCTGGCAATTGAAACTCTCTGCTGCATGCCGCCCGAAAGCTGATTTGGACTGGCGTCGCAGAAACTGCCAAGACCAACAAGATCCAGATATTTTTTTGCAATGGCTGTCCTTTCCCTGGCCTTGATCTTTTTATTTGATTCAAGAGCAAGTTCCACATTTTTCAGTACATTGCGCCACGGAAGAAGACCGTAGTTCTGAAATATGGTCACGTTGCGGTTTGACGGTTTTTTTACCTCTTTCCCGTCAATGGTTATGGTTCCTGACGATGGAATACTGAAACCGGCAATTGCGTTGAGCAGCGTACTTTTGCCGCATCCTGAAGGACCGAGCAGACAGATAAATTCCCCTTTCTCGATGGAAAGGTTTACATTCTGCAGCGCTGTGAACAGTTTTCCCTTGTGGGTGAACTGCTTGTTAACATTGTTGATTTCTATATACATACTTACTGTAAACGCTCCATAATAACCTTTGATGCTACTTAAGATTGTTTAAAATCAACAATCCAACCTTTTCGCTTTTCAATAAGACTTAACTTTTTATAGGAAAGTTTCTTGCGTCTATAATAAGATATCCAAGACCTGACTGTGCGCCGATCATCTCACCGCAGACTAGAAATACCCATGCTGATCCCAGGGCAAGGTGAATACCGCTGGTTATCTGTGGAAATGAGGCTGGAAAAATTATTTTCCAGAATATTTCAACTTTACCGACCGCGAAGTTTCTTGCAACCTTAAGGTAGATTTCAGGGATGTTTTTCACTCCGGATACTGTTGATAGAAACACCGGGAAAAATGCAGCAATGAAAATTGTCACAATTGCCGGCATGTCGCCGATTCCGAACATCAGCACAATAAACGGCATCCATGCTATCGGTGAAATCGGACGCAGCAGCTGTACCACCGGATTTACCAGTTTAAACAGAATGTCAAACCATCCGAATATAACACCCGTTACTACAGCCAGTACGGTTGCCACAATAAATCCCGCGAAGAATCTAAGCATACTGGTGTATATATGGTTTACCAGTGTTCCGTCAGCGCATATTTCAAGCAGAGCGTTCCATGCGGATGCTGGGGATGGAAACAGGGCTTCATTTACTCCTGACAGTCTGACGGCAAGTTCCCATACCGCAATCAGACACAGAAACGAGATTGCGATATATTTCAGATTTGCAGTCTGTTTGCGCAGATGACGCAGAAGTCCTCTAGTCGACATTTCTTACAATATCCTCATAGCTTACCGGATTTTCTGATAATCCGTATTTTTTTACCTTTTCGCGCAGAAGCTCAAAATGTTCCTTGCTGATAGTAAGATCTTTGAAAGAAATCCACTTCAGTGATACATCCAGTGCATCTTTTGTTACAGACAGATATTTTGACGCGGTCTCTCTGGCATGATCATGATTTTCATCAAGAGCCATACCAGCTTTTCTGATACCTGCAACCAGCAGTTTTGCCAGTTCAGGATGACTGCTGAGGAATTTACCGCTCAGCGCAAGACCGCAGCAGATCGAATCCGGCCACAGTTCGTTTGAATTGTAGAGAACCTTGCCTATTTTAAGTGAAACGGCCTTGGCTCCAAACGGTTCGGCCACACAGTATCCGGCAATCTGTCCCGATGCCAGGGCTGCCGGCATCTCCGGAGGTGCCAGCTCTACAATGTTGATTTCGCTGATCTCAATATTCTCTTTAGCCAGGGCATCATTCAGGAGAATATAGTGTGATGACTGACGGTGCGGAATGGCAAAAGTTTTTCCGCGCAGATCTTTCATGCTGGTGATGTCATTGTTTACCACGATAACATTGCCGTCCTTGTGACCAAGTGCTGCCAGATATACATCGATGCCCTGTTCCCTTGCCTTCATGACAAGTTCAACCAGTGCAAAGGCTGCGTCAACGCGGCCGGTGTTCAGCGCATCGACAAGTTCGGTCCAGGAACCGAATTTAACCAGTTCCACATTCAGATTGGTATCTTTTTTCAGTTTTTCTATTTCTGCCAGTTCAAAAGCAGGAAGTGCGTGGGTTATCGGAAGATAGGCGATTTTTACTGTGGTTTTCTCCTCATCCTTCTGACTTTCCTGTGACTGTGCCGGCGCTGTTGCGGCATTCTCTGTAGCGGCGGTACTGTCCTTTTCTCCGCAGGCTGTCAGCAGAAATGACAGTGCAATAATTCCGCCTGCAATAAATTTGTTGAACATGATTTTCTCCTTATGTCTGTTTTTATATTTATACTGCTGTTGTTTTTAGCTGTCCTGCGGCTGTTCCCCGGTACGCGGATCTTCTATATGATCAGGAACATACCATCCCAGAGCCTTCCTCTTGGTGATCATGTCATCCACAATCTTTTTACCCACCAGGAACGGATCGGTGTTTACATACATTACAGATTTTAATTTTTCCATGGTCCCGTGTTTCAGAAATTCAATCACGTTCTTGGAACCGTAAATCTGAGCTTCCACACAGTGGTATGAATTTACCCCCATGAGACGGAAACCGAGTGCAGCATCAATTCCTTTTTCGTTGCTCCATTCAGGTGAAGCGAATCCGAACGGCATTTCATAAATATTCTTCTCTGCAGCTCCTGCAATGCCGGCAAAAATACCTGATGAGCGGGTGTTGTCTATGCATTCTCCGACATGCCATACCGGAGGTAGATCCGGCTGCAGGAATTCCTTTAGTTTGTCTCCGGCTTTCTGAATACCGGATTTTGCGCAGTAGCCGAGCTTCATGAGAGGGAATGAGGCACAGCCGTTTGACAGGATCAGTACATTGTTTTTCAGCAGAACATCGGCAACATCAATTATGGCTTTCTCGTATACAACCTTAGGATTGTTGCAACCCACCATATTGACGATTCCGAGGATCTTCCCGCTTTTCAGCGCATCAAGCAGCGGCTGGAAACTGCCGAATTTCCTGCATACGTATTCAACGGAAAATCCGATTTCCGCTTCAACCTCGTATGGCGGAATGTACACCGGGATCCCTTTTCGCTGTTCAAAACTTTCGATGGCGCGAAGCACGATCCGGTCTGCAAGTTTACGTGCGTCGGCAATATTGCTGTGGTGGTGATCGAACTCAAATCGTTCTGCACCCGGAAGTCTTGCACTTTCCGAGGTGGTTACCACGGCGGTTCTGAAGCATTTTGCCACATCCATTATGGCCGGATATACGTCCTGAACATCGGCAACCCATAAATCCAGAGCACCGGTTCCCAGTACCAGTTCGGCGGAAACCGCATTTGACAGCGGAATTACTCCGGCATAGCGGTACATAGCGGCAAGACCTGAACAGCAGATACCGTAGAATCTGATCCCCAGAGCCCCCTTTTCTTTAGCCAGTGCCAGCATTTGTTCCGACTGTCCGGATTTTACAATTTCACTTACCAGCAGCGGCAGGTGGCCGTGCACGGCAATATTTACATATCCCTTTTTCAGCGCACCGAGGTTTACCATTGAGGTAACTCTGTCACCGACGCCGAACAGACAGTCGGTTGCAATATTGGTTGCGACCACACCGGTAAAGGTAAACGCCAGTCCGCAGCGCAGGAACTGCTGCATGATTGAACGCCAGTCACCGTCAATGCCGCATCCTGATTTATGGTAGGCTTCAAAAACTTCGTGATAGGCGCTGATTGGAATAATATCCAAATCTTTCCAGGTCTCCTGTCTTTCCTTCGGTGCAAGTGCCCTGATGGTTTTATATTCATCAGGAACGGCCCTGGAGAGATCCTCGAGCAGAGTATCGGCAAGTTCAGAGGCAATTTCCTTTACATCCCTGTTTTCAGTTTCAATACCGAAGGCTTTTGCAACGGCAATTACTTTCTGTTTCCCGATAATTGGAATATCCAGCTTGCCTTCTGCCGCCCACTTCAGGTTAAGGATCACCTCCCTGGCATGCATACCGTGCTGTGCGGCACCGGCAGCTCCTGAACGCAGCAGATTGCGGGCAACAATAAGATCTGAGTCGGCTCCGCAGACACCTTTGGATGCCTTCGGTGTTATTCGGCACGGACCCATGTTGCAGATTTTGCAACAGATCCCGGCAAGGCCGAAACTGCACTGAGGCTTCTGTTTGTCAAAACGGTCGAATGCGGTATCAAACCCGATCTGTTCAGCTCTCAGAATCATTTCCCTGACGGCCGGATCAGGAGTGTTGTCGATAACATCCTGCTTTGACGGGAAGGTTTTACGGTACTCGTTGACCGCTTTGTTGTAGTCTTTAACGAATGCCTGGGCATCCTCCACCGGATCTCCGGTACTGTGATCTGCTTTTAAAATAACTTCCGGAATACCGTGCTCATCAAATCCGATAATATTGCGGTGTGAGTGGAAGTGATCCAGTCCGTTGTGGGTATGGAAGTGTCCGTCATGTTCATGACCGTTCAGGGCATTGATGGTGACCTTCGGATTGACCACATTTGAATGATCTGTTCCGGTCATACTGGTGATTCCGGTGATTACTAGGGAATGTTTATCCGTCATACTAAATCCTTTATCAGGGAAATTACGTGTTTTTTACAAGTGCTTTATCAGCTCCGGATCCTGCGATCAGGCAGCTTCACATCTGCGGGAACCAATCGCGGCAGCAAGATGCTGCAACCCCCATACTGCAAGAGCAAGAGCGGTTACCGATGCTGTCAGCAGCAGATCGTCAGATACGTCTGCAGCAGACATTTCAAGAGCGTTTATTCCTTCCTCTCTGAGTTCCACAAATAAATCCACCGACCACATCAGGAAACTTCCGTAGAACAGGTAGCACAGAGTGTTGAATCTGAATTTGCCGCTGCTGTCTTTTACATATCCGAGTGTTGCAATCAGAGCAGCTATGAGCATGAATACCACTAAAATCATTATCTTTTATCCTGTGTCTATCAGTTTTGTCCGGCTGTTGCAGTTGTACCGGCAGTGTTCTTCTTCAGATATTTTTCAAGGCAGGCAAAGCCGATATATGCTACTGTTGTAACCAGAGCCATGCCTACGCCGGTGGTGGACAGTTCATCCAGCATGGTTTGCAGATCTTCAGGTGTTTTCATTGCTGTAATAAAAGGAGGGGCAAAGATTATTTCCCCGTGCCATATATGTTCAAGAGCCAGCAGCAGTGAACCGCCGTAGAGAAGTTTTGAAAGGCTGTCAAAATGCGAAGCCAGAGATTTGCCTTTGCCGGTCTTCTTCAGCAGACTGTTTGCAGCAGTCAGCACAGAAGCTTCAGCCAGGGGTATGAAGAAACAGCACATATCATATTCCTTATGTATAGTATAATTTAAAACCTATTAAACCTATAGGGAATATGATAAATGGTTTGACTGTTAAATTCAATATCAATTTAGTAGGAATTAAAAATAACAGTGTTGATAAAGCCTGATTGTTTAAAAAATGACAGTAAAATCAAACACAAAAGAAAAAATAAAATGAAATTCCCGATTCATAAGAAAGATTGAAACAATCAATCGGGTGGAGACAAGCTGCATTCCGGTACTTAGCGAAATTGATTTGGCTGCTTCCTTCCGAACCTGACCAGGTGACCAACACGCCAATACGAAAGAACCTGCCCCCATAACTGAAAACAAGAGTATATTACCCGATAATGATTTTTATTGCAAGTTCCATTCTGCCTGATCGAGTAATATCTATTCAGATGAGTGTGCCGTCGCCCGGTGCCGTTTAATGTATCAGTCAAGCAGACTGTACAGAAATATGATATAGGGAGGAGCAACCACCGATGTTATGATTCCGCACAGGATCAGGGCAAGGGATGAATAGGACCCCTGGACAACACCGTATTCCTGAGCGGACGAGGTACCAACAGCGTGTGAGCATGAGCCGATGGCAAGGCCCTGTGCTCTTGGATCGGTGATTTTCAGTCGTTTCATCAGCGGGAAGCCCATAACCGCACCGCAGATCCCTGCTATGCAGACAATTGCCACAGCGATGGAAGGGATCCCGCCCAGTTCATTGGTGGCACTGATAGCCAGCGGGGTGGTGATGGATCTTGTTGTCAGTGCGTATGCAATCATTCGGTCGATGCCGAGAAAGTGGCATATAAACACGGCTGAAGTGACTGATATGAAAACCGACAGCAGACAGCACAGCAGGATCAGAACTGCCTGTTTCTTTATTTCCTTGAACTGCAGATAAAGAGGTATGGCGAGGGCAACAATTGACGGCTCCAGCAGAAAAGTCAGTGCCGAGGTTCCCGTCTGGTAATCCTCCAGGGACAGATCTGCACTGATTAGCAGGATTATTATCAGAATACAGGGGATCAGCACTGGATTGAGAAGAGGAATTCTTCTGAAAGCGTACATTTTCTTGGTCAGTGCGTAAAGAAGCAGAGTAAGCGGCAGTGCAATGTAGATCATTTTGAAATCTCCTGTTTCTTATGTTCCTTTTTTCTTGCCAGATATTCAAAGGTGTAGCCTACCGTTGCAATATTGACAATTATGCCGAGCACAACTGTAACCGTGATAATCACGGCATTGTCCATGACAAAGTCTCTGTACTGCACAATGCCTACTGCAGCTGGTATGAAAAACAGTGCCATATAGAAAAGGATCAGTCGTCCTGACGGTTGAAGCCATTCAAGTTTGATAATTCTGCATTCCAGTGCCAGAAACAGAGATAGAAGGCCGATCAGTGAGCCGGGCAGCGGGATCCAGCGGGAGAGATATCTGCCGGAGAGCAGAAACCCGTAGATTATGGCGAAGCTTACCATGAGAAAAAAAGTGTAGCGCAGAAAGTATTTAATTTTTTCGCGAGTGAAAATTTCTGATCGATTCATATAGATAGTTCCGATAATAAACAGGGTTAAGTAGTAAAGCTTAACCCTATTGTCTTCTGTTCATCGGAACAATGTTATGATATTTTCCGTATTATTTCAATTTATCTTTGATGTAGTCTAGGGAGGTAGGAGCACCTCTTACAAATTCATCATTAATAATGTAGCAAGGTGTTCCGGAAACATTCATGGCCTGACCCTTGGATTGGTTGAGCTTGATGATTTCTCTGATTTCCTTGGAATCCATCAGTTCCTTGATTTTATCCCATTTGAGGTTGAGCTTGACAACCGCCTTCTTGATATCATCTTCAGATTCAACTCTCTTGCCGTCAATTATTTCCATATGATAGGTCAGGAACTGTTCAGGATACAGTTTGTAAACAGCAAGGGATGCCCTGGCTGCTATGGTGGAACCGTCGCCGAGAATTGGATATTCCTTGAAAATATAGCGGATATCGTTGGCTTTTTCATGTTCCTTGAGCAGTTTGAAGAACAGCTGTTTTGAACGTTTGCAGTAGCCGCAGTTATAATCGGAGAATTCGATGATCACGTTTTTGGCATCCTTCGGTCCGATTGATGCATCTGCAGGATTGTTGAACAGATAGTCGCGGTATTCATTAATATAGGCCTTATCCATGCTGACAGCCTCTTCAGCCATCTTTTTCTGGAGTTTGACATTCATTTCCATCAGAATTTCAGGATTTTCAATCAGATAGTCGTGAACAATCTTTTCAATGTCCGCCTTGCTAAGGGATGCTGTTGCGGCTGTCTCTGCAGTTGATACATTTGCTGACAGCGCAAGTGCTGATGCTAGCAGTACGGTTTTAAATAACTTCATTTTCTTTCCTTAATTTTATTAAAAATGCCAGTCCTGTGCCGGGAGCGCTGTGCCGGAAGGAGTGTAGTAAAAATTCTGTGAATTGTACCATATGTTTCTTTTCATTTATCGATTTGAAGACCGTATTTATACAGTAAAGCGCAAATACGTGATCAGATCGACAGATCTCCGGTCCATGTATTTGAAACTGTTTGAATTTTGTTATTGCTTATGCAGGTTCTTTTAAGTAAAATACCACTGTTTTCGGACGGTCGCATCCGGGAACGTTTGTTTTTATTATTTTTTACATATATAGAGAGAATTTAAAATGGCATATTCATTTGATGCAGAAATTCGTACAGACTTAGGGAAAGGTGCGAGCCGCCGCCAACGTCGTCAGGATAAAGTTCCTGCAGTTGTTTACGGTGGTAACAAGGAAGCTGTGAGCATTTCACTTGATCACAACAAGATTATCACTGCACAGCAGTTCGAAGCTTTCTACAAGGAACCTATCACTTTAAATATCAACGGTGAAGCTGTAACTGTTAAAGTTGTTGCTATTCAGCGTCATCCAGTTAAACCAAAGATTATTCACTTAGACTTCTTAAGAGTTTAATTTGTTAATCGGTTTTTTTTCTCCTATTTTATTAGTTTGAGTGAGGCGCGGTACCGCGCCTTTTTTATAATCACGGTTAACCATGATAACTATCGGAAAAATTAATCGGCTCCCTATCACGGAAATAACTGAGAAGGGATGCTTTCTGGCGGCTGACGATCAGCAGGTGTTCATACCTCTTTCCCAGATGAAGGAAGGAGCGCAGACCGGAGATCTTGTTGATGCTTTTCTTTACTATGATGATGAACGGCTGACTGCAACAGCAAAGCGTCCTAAAGCCCAGGTGGGCGAACTTGCCTATCTGCCGGTGGTTGGTTCAAACCGTTTCGGCTATTTTCTTAATATCGGGATCCGCAAGGATCTGTTTCTTCCCTTCGATCAGGTAAAGGAAAGATATGACACTGATGACAGTATATTTGTCTACGTGTATCTTGATTATCAGAAGAGACTGTGCGCCACGACCAGATATGAAAAACACTTCAGTGAGACTGTAACGGAAGGCTTTTCCGCAGGTGACCAGGTCAAGGTGCTTCCGATAATGAAAACGCCTATCGGGATTAAGGTTTTGGTGGAGAATAAATTTTTTGCCATGATCCTCAATCATGATCTTCCAAAGGACAGCAGCATAAGATTCGGCAGAAAATTTTTTGCCTTCATTAAAAATATTAGAGCTGACCAGAAAGTTGATCTGGTTCTTCCTGAGCACAATCATCAGCAAAAAGATAGGGAGGCAGGCGAGGCGGGTACCGCTGCCTACCGTACCAATGAACAGCTGGAGCAGAGTATTCTGCAGATGCTGGAAAACAACGGCGGTTTTATTCCATTCAACGACAGAACAGATCCGAAGGTTATTCAGAAAGTATTCAAGGTATCAAAGGGTGTTTTCAAGAAAACTATCGGAAACCTCTACAAACAGAATAAAATAGTTATTGAGATTACCGGGATCCGTCTGAATAATTAGGACTGCTGTTTCAATAACCCGTAAATTACGGAGTTTTTTTTGGTTGAATTAACAAAAAAACGAATGTCGAAAACAGTCTTTGGGTATATGTTCTCAATGCTGTTTGTCAGTATGGCGCTGGCGCTGTTCCTGCCGGTTACCGCCCTGTATCTGGCTGATGATGTGCATGCCTCAAAATTTCAGATCGGTATGTTCTTTACGGTGCAGGGGCTGTTTACGATTATTCTCAGTCAGTTTGTCGCCAGATATTCTGATATTTACGGCGGTCGCAAACCGATCATAATCTGGGGCAGCATCTGCGGTGCCCTGACCTGCCTGGTTTTTACCCAGACCCGCAACTATTCTCTTATCCTTCTTACCGGTGCGTTCATCTACAGCATGGCCCAGATCGGCTCCCAGCTGTTCGCATCCGCCCGTGAGTACTGCATCTATTCCGGACGCAACGTCTATACCTTCACTTCCATACTGCGTGTCTTTTTTGCTCTTGCATGGGTTATAGGCCCTCCGGCAGCTCTTTATACGGTTGGTGTTTACGGATTTAATTTTGTATACTATGCCAACATTGCGGTTTATGCACTGGTTATCACCGCGGTGGTTACGCTGTTGCCGAATACCAGCCAGTTCAGGAAAGAAGATGCAGGTGAGATAAAAAAAATCAGACTTTTCAGTGAGCCGAGTGTGGCTTTTCTCTGTCTGACAACTGTATGCGTTTTCGTCTGCAACAATATGTATCTGATAACTATGCCCCAGTATGTGACAAAGGAACTTGATTTTCCGATCAGATTCGTGGGAATATTTGTTGCAGCCGCGGCAGCAATGGAAATGCCGATTATGGTTATTTCAAGTCAGCTTGCCCGAAGGATCAGCATGAAATATATAATTCTGTTCGGTCTGGGGTGTGGAGTGGTGTTCGGAGCTCTGGTTCCGGTGGCGTCAACAGTGGGCGGTTTTATCGCTATACAGATTGTTAACGCGCTGTTTATCGGTATTTACACTACTCTCGGAATGCTGTATTTTCAGGAGTTGATGCCGAAAATACCAGGTCAGTCGACAACACTGTTCACCAGCAGTATTGCTATCGGCAGTATTGCGGCCGGAGGAATAAGTGGTATTATAGCTGAAAGTCTCGGCTATGTTTTTGTTTTTTATACGAATATTATTGTCAGCTTACTGGGGTTTATCAGCATGAGCCTGGTAAGAAAAATATAGATAATATAATTAAAGAAATTGGTGCCTACATCATATGATGAAATTTATTTCAGATTGTCTGTTGATTTCAACCGAAGTCACCCTTGTTATGCTACTGATGCTTTTTATAACTGTGATTGCAACGGTGGTTGCTGTCAAAGTTGCAAAAGGCACAAAAAATTCCGATCCGTTGCAGCGCGAACTTGAAAATCTCGAATTGAAGGATGTTACTGAAGTTTACAAGGCTGTTAAGTCTCATATGCAGAAAACGGTGCTTGACGAGGATGAACTCAAGAAAATAGAAGCTGAAAAAAAGAAAGAGGAAAAAGAAGAAAGGAAGGCAAGAAAGAAAAATAAATCCTCCCTTGAGGAGCCGATCAAGAAGAACCGCATTTTTGTGCTGTCTTTCAACGGTGATACCGAAGCTTCGCAGTCAGACGTTCTGAGCAGTCAGATCTCTGCGGTTCTTTCTGTTGCCGAACCTTCCGATGAGGTTATTCTCAAACTGACATCCCCGGGCGGACTGGTTCATGAATACGGTTATGCCGCATCACAGCTTTCCCGTATCCGTCAGAAGGGAATCAAACTTACCGTATGTGTTGACAAGGTTGCGGCATCCGGAGGGTATATGATGGCCTGCATCGGCAGCAGAATCATATCCGCACCGTTCGCTGTAATAGGTTCTATCGGAGTGGTTGCCGAATTTCCTAATTTCAACCGGCTGCTTAAAAAATTAAATGTTGACTATGAGCAGGAAACTGCAGGTGAGTACAAACGTACCTTAAGCATGCTTGGTGATAATTCTGATCCTAAGGCCCGTGAAAAATTCCGCCAGGAACTTGAAGAATGTCATCAGCTGTTCAAGAATCATGTCAGCAAGTACCGTCCTCAGATTGACATCAATGAAATCGCAACCGGTGAGCACTGGTTCGGTGTTGATGCTGTCAAAAAACATCTGGTGGATGATATTTCTACGTCCGACGATTATATTCTGACCAAAATTGAAAACTCCAACAATCAGGTTTACGAATTCGTCGAAAAAGAACCGAAAAAATCATTGCTTAAGAAACTGATATCCGGAGCGTATCACGGTGTTATCGGTAGCAATAAAGTAATGTAATTATTGAATTTGATGGTGAGAAGATGACTAAAGCCCTTGTTATTGTCGAGTCTCCGGCAAAAATAAAGACTATTTCAAAATACCTCGGAAGTGAATATACCGTGGAGGCCAGTATCGGTCATATTCGTGATTTACCACTGGGAAAAACTGATATCAAGGTGTCCCGTAAAGATCCGTACGGACCTGTTAAGAAGCTTGGTATTGATCCGGATAAAAACTGGAAGCCTACCTATGTTGTGCTGGATGGTAAGGAGACAGTTGTTAAAAAACTGAAAAAGCTTGCCAAAAGTGCAGATCTTATCTACCTGGCTACCGATTTGGATAGAGAGGGGGAGGCTATTGCATGGCATCTGCAGCAGGTTATCGGCGGTGATAAAAGCAAATATAAGCGTGTGGTGTTCAACGAAATAACCAAGGATGCGATTCACAAGGCGTTTGAAAATCCGGGAGAGCTTGATCTGAACAAGGTTAATGCCCAGCAGACCAGAAGATTCCTGGATAAGATTGTAGGTTTTCTGGTTTCTCCTGTTTTATGGAAAAAGGTTGCCAAGAATCTCTCCGCCGGACGTGTACAATCGATTGCCGTTGAACTCATTGTCGACAAGGAAAGAGAAATTAATTCCTTTGAGGCCCAGGAGTTCTGGGATTTGAGTGTAGATCTGAAACAGAAAAACAAGAAGGATACCATAACCTTCGAACTGCTCAAGAAAAATAAACTGGCGATTCAAAACGCTGCTGAGGCGGCAGCTATACGTGAACAGCTGGAAAAATCCGAGTACCGTGTTGCCAGCATAAAGAATTCTTCATATGTTACCCGTCCGCAGGCTCCTTTCATAACCTCAAGTCTGCAGCAGGCTGCAAGCACCCGTCTGGGTTTTTCGGTAAAACATACCATGGCTGTGGCACAGCTGCTCTATGAAGCAGGTTACATCACCTATATGCGTACCGATGCCACCAATCTGAGTCAGTTTGCCCTGAATGCGATCAGGGAACATATCTCTGAAAACTACGGCAGTAGCTACCTTCCTGAGAAGCCCCGTTTTTACGGCAGTTCAAATCAGACGGCACAGGAAGCGCACGAAGCGATCCGTCCTTCAAATATCGCTCTGGTTCCGTCACAGATCAAGATCAGCCGCTTTGCCACCGACGGCCAGAAGCTTTATGCTCTGATCCGCGATCGTGCCATTGCAAGCCAGATGACTGATCTGAAAGGAAATACCACCACCGTGATTTGTGAAACCGGGGAACACCAGCTCAAGACCTCAGGTTCGGTAGTGCTTTTTGACGGATGGACAAAGGTTATTCCTAATTCCAGCAAGGAACCGATCATTCCTGCCCTGACTGAAGGAGAGATCCTTGATCTTGCCGATGTAAAAGCAAAACAGAAATTCACCATGCCGCCAGCCAGATACAATGAAGCAAGTCTGGTTAAGGAACTGGAAAAGCGAGGGATCGGAAGACCTTCAACCTATGCTGAAATTATCAGCAAGATTCAGGAAAGAGGGTATGTTCATCTTGAACAGCGTAAGTTCTATGCGGATAAAATCGGAGAAGTTGTTGTTGATCGTCTGAAACACAGTTTCAAGGATTTGATGGCTTACAATTTTACTCGTGATCTTGAAAACGATCTCGATCAGATAGCCGAAGGTAATATCGACTGGGTTCAGAAACTCGACGATTTCTATTCACACCTGTCAAAGGATATTGAAGAGGCCAAGAAGCCTGAAGGCATGCCCGAGAACAGACCTGTTATGCTCCCGGATTTCCACTGTCCTAAGTGCGGCCGCGCAATGGAGGTAAGGATCGGCTCCACCGGTCTGTTCCTCGGATGCTCCGGATACGGGGAGAAGGAGCAGGCATGTACCAAGACTCTTAATCTCAATACCATTGAACATCAGATCCTCAGCAAGGATTCGGAGGAGGATGAAATCCTCACCCTGGTTCACCGTAAACGCTGTCCTAAGTGCGGCAAGGCCATGGATGAATATCTGATTGACGAGCATACCAAGATTTATCTATGCGGCGATGTTCCGAACTGTGAAGGTCATATTATTGAGACAGGAACCTTTGATGTTACCACCGCCAAGATGTTTATCTGTGACAAGTGCGGAAGCCCGATGATCAGAAAGGTCGGAAGATTCGGTCCGTATGCTGAGTGTACCAATGCCGAATGCGGTGAGAAGAGAAGTATTCTGAAGAGCGGCCAGCTGTCACCTCCGAAGGAGGCTCCGATTGATTTACCTGGTCTGATGTGCGAAAAATCAGAAGGAAGTCATTTTGTACTGAGAAACAGCGCCAAGGGAATATTCCTGGCTGCTCATGATTATCCGAAGCACAAGGAGGCCAGAGCACCTAAGATTAAGGAACTGATTCAGTACGCTGATGTGCTGCCAGAAAAATATCAGTACTTAACCAGGGCTCCGAAGACCGATCCTGATGGAAATGATGCTGTAGTTCGCTACAGTACGAGAACCCACCAGCAGTTTGTAGGTTCTTTTGTTGACGGCAAGGCTACAAAGTGGCAAGCTTACTTCAAGGATGGGGTTTGGCAGGTTGCCATTCCGAAGAAATAGAATAGGTGAACATGAAATTATTTAAGTTACTGATAGCTGCAGGTATGTTGTGTTCCACCGGTGCATTTGCCCACGGTGTGAGTGAGCCGGTCGGAAATTACAATAACGGCTGTATTTTTAATTCTCATTCATTGCAGATTTCTACAGAACATTACCAGGTTGCACATCCTAAAAAGATGCGTTATTTCGGCGATGAGTCGATGATTCGTTTCATTGAACGTTATTCCAGAACTGTTCATAAAAACGGCATCGGCAGTGTGCTTGTAGGTGATGTTTCAACGAAATACGGCGGTCGTCTTAATACCGGCCATGCCAGTCATCAGAACGGACTTGATGTTGATATTGAGTTTTATCTTGACCGTATAAATCCGCGGGATCTCGATAAGCCTCATGCCAATATTCTGGTAAACAAAGGTAAGCAGACTACCAATTCTCTGTTCAACCGGAAATATTATGATCTGATCATGCTTGCTGCAAAAGATCCTCTGGTTGAAAGAATTTTCGTCAGTCCGGCAATCAAGGTAAAAATGTGTGATATGACCAGAGATGAGTCAATGCACAAGTATCTTCACAAGATACGTCCTTGGTTCGGCCATACCGAGCATTTTCATGTAAGGCTTAAATGTCCTTCTCATGCCTATGATTGCGAAAGACAGGATCCGATCCCTGAAATGTTTACCATAGCAGAGGAGAAGGAGGATGCTTTGAGCTGGTTCCTGCCTCCGCCGGAGAACAGTGTGGCAGCTGCTCCTAAAAAAACGAAGCCTGCGCTGCCGATGCGCTGTGAAAGACTGGCTAGAAAATAATTTATTATGACCGGATGTATTATGCGTCCGGTTTGTTTTTGGTGGAGATGCTTAAGTAATAATCAAACGGGATGTATATATAAAAAAAGCAGTTGCACAATCACTCAGGTTAAGTATAATTAACAGCGTTCACCAAGACGCGGGAATAGCTCAGTTGGTAGAGCATAACCTTGCCAAGGTTACTGTCGCGAGTTCGATCCTCGTTTCCCGCTCCACTTGCCCAGGTGGTGAAATTGGTAGACACAAGGGATTTAAAATCCCTCGGACTAAACATCCGTGCCGGTTCGACTCCGGCCCCGGGCACCATCGATAGTCGATCTTCAAATTTTCTCCTATTAAAATCCCAGACGAACTTTTGCAATTGTTCATTTCAGGTATTTTCGTTTTTATGATGTTACTGGGACAGTTCTGTTGTCAGCTATTTCTTATTTCCGGTTATGCAATAAAAACAGAAGATAAGCGGTTTGCGGGTGAGAATTATAACATGGGTAGCTTTTGCCTTATAATCCTGAAAAAATAGATCTGCCGGTATTAACTGGTTGTTTCGAACAATCGGATGTTACCGGCCAGCTGTTGTATTGCACCGTTTTGATTGTGCATGAGTGTGGTTTATTAATAGTTCTGCAGTTTTCATGTTTACCGTTCAAGGTTGTTCGGATCGATTCCTGTACGGCTGTGGTTAAAACTTCAGAGATATGCAGAGATACTGTTTGTTGAACTACATAACATCTGAATGGTTTGTAGCAGTTTTTAGATGAAAATGAACAATTTATACCCATGGTAAATGTGGAGTTACTCTGTTAGATCAAAAAGTAGGCATATGCAGAGATTTATCTTAATTTAGTACTTGACGTACATCGATTATCAAGTATAATTATCAGCGTTCACAAGGTTGCGGGAATAGCTCAGTTGGTAGAGCATAACCTTGCCAAGGTTACTGTCGCGAGTTCGATCCTCGTTTCCCGCTCCAAATGGTACGATAACAAAGCGGTTATGTAGTGGATTGCAAATCCATCTAGTCCAGTTCGACTCTGGATCGTACCTCCACTTGCCCAGGTGGTGAAATTGGTAGACACAAGGGATTTAAAATCCCTCGGACTAAACATCCGTGCCGGTTCGACTCCGGCCCCGGGCACCATCCTCCAAATTAAATCTAGATCAAAAAACAAATTATTTTATTGTTTATCTTTTGTTCTTTCTTTTTAAATTTGATTAAAAAATAAGCAAAATTGATTGATAATTAAACAATGTGATTAATGTAGCAATTTTGGTTATATTTAATACAATTTTTTTTGGCAACTTTCAAAATAATGCTAGTATATCCGCAGTAAATTTTTGGGACAGATTGTGTTCATCAAATCCAGAAAATTTATGATTTCATTTGTTTGTCAATGCCGTGAAAACGGTTCTAGGAGAAGTTTCAATATGCAAATCAAAAAGCTTGCATTATCTGTAGCTGCAGTATCAGCATTAGGTGTATTCAGTTCAGCAAACGCTTATACAACACACGAAGAGCAGATTATCGTTCATCCGTTCCAGTGGACCTACGATATGATTGCCGACGAATGTGAGGAAGTTCTCGGACCTAAAGGTTTCGATGGTGTTCAGATTTC